>NZ_AMYW01000031.1:0-64114 GCF_000335775.1 Flavobacterium sp. WG21 | reverse complement strand
CCACCACTTTAATTGAACAGAGACTTGCCGCTATTGAAACCATAATTGCCACTGGCGATCTGTCGAAAAAACTATCCAAATAAAAGTTCTGTTTTATGAAAAAAGCAATCATTAGCACCGCAATCATTTTTCTTTTCATAGCCTGTCAAAAGACAGAAAAAGGAAATTTAATTCAGGGAAAAATAGAAAAAGAACAAATTGCCGTTGTGAGTAAAATTCCGGGCAAGATTTTAAAAATATGGGTCAAAGAAGGCGATTTGGTTCAAAAAGGAGACACGCTCGCTGTTTTAGATATTCCTGAGGTAGACGCTAAAAAAAGCCAGGCCGAAGGAGCTGTTGTCTCCGCAAAGGCACAATACAAAATGGCTGTAAAAGGAGCCACCGAAAACCAAATCAAGCAATTGGAAGCTAAAAGAACGGGACTGAAAGAACAATACGAATTTGCTCAAAAATCGATCAGACGACTGACCAACATGCTTAAAGATTCTCTCATATCACAGCAAACTTACGATGAAACCTTTGCCAAATATCAGGGCGCACAAGCACAATACAATGCTGTTGTCGCAGAATTAGACGATGCTAAAAAAGGAGCCCGAATCGAACAGCAAACAATGGCACTTGGACAACAGGACCGGGCGCTTGGAGCGTTGCAGGAAGTAGAAACCGCCAACAAGGAACGCTACATCATTGCTCCTCAAAATATGAGTATCGAAACCATCACCTTAAATCTTGGCGAACTGGCCCTACCCGGTTATACTTTATTCAATGGTTATATCGACAACAGTATCTATTTTCGTTTTACGATTCCTGAAAATCAATTGGGAGAATTTAAAAAAGGACAGGAAATTACCGTTCATGTTCCCTATAAAAAAGAAAACATTAAAGGGAAAATCTCAACGATAAAACAACTGGGAGCCTACGGAAATATTGCTACAGCTTACCCTGACTATGAAATGCAGGAGAGCTTGTTTGAAATAAAAATAACACCTGTTAATATGGAGCAAACCAAGGATCTGATTACGAAAACGACTGTCACCTTATCTCATTAACTATGCAAAATTTCTTTTCATTGCTTAAACGGGAATTTCAATTGTTCTGGAAAAACAAAGTCCTGAGAATCCTTTTTATCGGTGCACCTATTTTATATGGTGTTTTATTAGGCTACGTTTACGGAAAGGGCAAAGTTACCGACTTACCCATTCTTGTAGTCGATCAGGACCGTTCTGAACTAAGCTCAAAAGCGATCCAGATGTTTGAAGACAACGAAGTATTATCCGTCTCCTCCATTTTATACGACCAGAACAATCTTTCTAAACTTGCCATACAAAAAGACGCCACTTGTGTGGTTATCATTCCGAAAGATTTTGAGAAAATGACGCTCACCAAAAAATATCCTGAAATTACAACGATCGTTAACACCTCTAATGTACTCACTGCTAACTATGCCTCAACAGCCATACAAATTTGTTTGGGCACTTTAAAGGCCGGCGTTCAGATCGAAACCTTAAGAAAACAAGGAGTTCCGGAAAACTTGCTTGCCTCACAATACGAACCCTTCAAAACTACATTTATCAAAAAATACAACCGAAGTACTAATTATATGTATTTCCTCTGGCCGGGGGTTTTGGCGACCGTTCTTCAACAGGTCTTACTATTAGGACTGGCACTTTCATTTGCATCAGAATTTGAAAATGGAACTTTTAGAGACCTCGTAAAAAAATGCCCTTCTCTTCTGAAAATGCTCGCAGTAAAAATAATCCCTTACCTGATCATGAGCTTTGGAATCTGGATCATTTACTGGCTTTTCACTTTGTGGTTCCGACTTCCCTTTTACGAAAACTTAGCGCCCCTTACTTTTATTGCCGGAATTTTTGTACTGGCGGCTTCTTTCATCGGAATTCTGGTCAGCATCGTAGTTCCGAATCAGTTAAAAGCAACCGAGATTTTAATGGTAATAGCCACACCAAGCTTTATCCTAAGCGGTTTTACCTGGCCCTTAAGTCAGATGCCACAGACTATACAAGCCATTGCCAATGTAATTCCGCTCACCCATTTTTTAAAGGCTTTCAGAATACTGATTATAGAGAACGGTACATTTTCACAAACCACAGCTTCTATCCGCAACATGATCATCATTGGACTCGTGTGTGCCGTAGCTGCCTACATTGCCTTGTACTTCAAAAAGAAAGAAGCCCTTAAGGAAATTTAATTCCTTCGCTACAAGACATAAAAAAAAGCACAGAAAATTCAATTTCTGTGCTTTTGTATCTTAAGAGTAAACGAAAATTACTTTTCGATTTCTCGCATAGAATCCATTTTCTTATGTGCCAGGAATCCTGCAACATCTTCAAAGTGCTCTTTTACACGTTTGTTTCCAAATTCAAACACTTTAGTCGCTAAACCGTCAAGGAAATCACGGTCGTGAGAAACTAAAATTAAAGTTCCGTCGAAATCACGTAAGGCATCTTTAATAATATCTTTGGTTTTCATGTCCAGGTGATTCGAAGGCTCATCAAGAATCAATAAGTTTACAGGCTCTAACAATAATTTAATCATTGCCAGACGAGTTTTTTCTCCTCCTGAAAGCACTTTTACCTTTTTGGTAATATCATCTCCCTGGAACATAAACGCTCCCAGAATATTTTTAATCTGAGTACGGATATCTCCTACTGCAATAGCATCAATCGTTTCAAAAATAGTAGCATTCTCATCTAGTAATGACGCTTGGTTTTGTGCAAAATATCCAATTTGTGCGTTATGTCCAATCTCAACACTTCCGGAATCAACACCAATTTCTTTCATGATCGCTTTGATCATAGTCGATTTTCCTTCTCCATTTTTCCCCACAAATGCTACTTTCTGACCACGTTCGATTACAACATTAGCATCTTTAAACACCACATGGTCTCCATAAGCCTTAGACATTTCTTTTACAATAACAGGGTATTGCCCGGAACGTGCCGCTGGCGGGAATTTCAAACGTAATGCAGAAGTATCTACTTCATCAACCTGAACAATTTCAAGTTTCTCCAGCATTTTTACACGAGACTGAACGGCGTCTGTTTTTGAGAATGTTCCTTTAAAACGATCAATAAAAGCTCTGTTATCAGCAATCATTTTTTGCTGTTCATCGTATGCTTTTTGTTGATGTATACGACGGTCTTTTCTCAATTCTAAATAATGAGAATATTTTGCTTTGTAATCATAAATCCTTCCCATGGTCACCTCAATAGTACGATTCGTAATATTATCTACGAATGCTCTATCGTGCGAAATCACAACTACTGCTTTTGCCGAATTAACCAAAAACTCTTCCAACCATTGAATACTTTCAATATCCATGTGATTAGTTGGCTCATCCAGTAAAATCAAATCCGGTTTTTGAAGAAGAATTTTAGCCAATTCGATACGCATTCTCCATCCTCCTGAAAATTCAGATGTCTGACGAGTAAAATCTTCGCGCTCAAAACCTAAACCTGTTAATATTTTTTCAACTTCGGCTTCGTAATTTACTTCTTCGATCGCATAGTATTTCTCACTTAAATCTGAAACTCTCTCGATTAATTTCATGTAAGCATCACTTTCATAATCGGTACGAACCGTTAATTGCTCGTTGATTTCATCGATTTCAGCTTTCATTTTAAAAATTTCTCCAAAAGCCTTAGAAGCTTCTTCCATTACAGTCGAGCCATCTTTTGTTAACAAATGCTGAGGCAAATAAGCCACAACAGCATCTTTCGGAGTCGAAACACTTCCGGTAGAAGGTTTACTTTGACCGGCAATTATTTTTAAAAGTGTCGATTTTCCCGCACCATTTTTACCCATAAGGGCAATTTTATCATTTTCATTGATAGCAAAAGAAACATCGCTAAATAATGTAGTTCCACCAAACTGAACCGAAATATCGTTAACTGTAATCATTATCTTCTGTGAATTTGTTTAATCGGTTAATCGTTTATTTAATAACCCATTTTTTTCGTGGTGCAAAGATAGATTAATTAGATAATTAGGCAATTAGATTGTTGGATTTTTAGACTTCTTAGATTATTAGACCATTGGTTTCTCCAATTTCAAATTAAAAGAAAAGCTTCGCAGAGTATAAATCTGCGAAGCTTTTAAATAAATTATCTTATAGTCGTAAAATCTAAATATTCTAAAGATCTAAAAATCCAAGAAGTCTAAATTTAATCTTTCCTCCATTTTTTAGTTTCTTCAAAAATGTGTTCTAAGATTGAAGCTTCTGTTTCGTCAAATTCAATATTTCGGCGTCCCATAACTAATTTCGCTGTTTCAAAAGCTTTTTTAGTCACATAAGTTGTAAAACCGGCTGCCCCGCCCCAGGAAAAACTTGGAACAAAATTGCGTGGAAAACCGCTTCCGAAGATATTAGCACTTACTCCAACTACTGTTCCGGTATTGAACATGGTATTGATTCCACATTTACTGTGATCTCCCATCATTAAACCACAAAACTGAAGTCCGGTTTTAGCAAACCCTTCGGTTTCGTAGCTCCATAGTTTCACTTCTTCGTAATTGTTCTTCAGGTTCGAATTGTTGCTGTCGGCACCAATGTTACACCATTCGCCTAAAACAGAATCCCCTAAAAACCCATCATGACCTTTGTTTGAATTTGCAAAAAGCACCGAGTTCTTAACTTCTCCACCAATTCTCGATCCGGGACCTACTGTTGTAGCTCCGTAAACTTTGGCGTTTAGTTTCACCTGTGCATTCTCGCATAAAGCAAAAGGTCCGCGAATTACAGTCCCTTCCATAATCTCTGCATTCTTACCTATATATATAGGCCCATTAGAAGCATTCAGTGTTACGAACTCTAATTTTGCACCTTCTTCCAGAAATATATTTTCAGGAGCAATAACATTTACACTTTTCGGGATTGGCTGCGATTTTCTGTCTTCGGTCAAATACTGAAAATCTTCACGGATGGCAGCATCGTTTTTAGAAAAAATATCCCAAGTATGTTCTACGGTCAGACAAGCGTCATTGTATTGAATAATTTCATAGGAATCAAAATCAACTTCTTCCTGATTTTCATTCGTAAAAAAAGCAATTACATCATCCCCTTTAAAAATAGCCTGATTAGCCGTCAGATTCGAAACCATCTCAGCAAGTGCATCATTTGGTAAATACGCTGCATTGATCATTACATTTTCTTCCATTTCTACCATCGGAAATTTTTGCGATAAATAATCTTCGGTAATGGTAGTTATAGTCGAACCTAGACGTGCTTCCCATTTCTGGCGAATCGTCATAATTCCAATTAATATGTCGGCAACAGGTCTTGTAAAAGTAAAAGGTAATAATGCATTCCGGACGGGACCGTCAAAAAGAATGTAATTCATAAATAATTAAATTTGATACTTGTTAAAATCTTGATTTGGTTATCGGGTTCAAAGTTACAATTATTTTATTTGTGTCATTTGTACTGTAACAGATATAGTACGTTTTTTTTAACCGCTAAGTGCGCTAAGATTTTACGCAAAGTTCGCCAAGTTTTTTTTGCAGGTATGCCTTTTTAAAGGGACAAAGCTCGCAAAGCTTTGTAAACAGAGGCTTTACATGAAACCTTGTACTTGTTTCTATTAAATAAAAAAAGCCTCCCAAATGGAAGGCTTTTGTATAATTTTAAACCGCTATTATTTTTTAGCGTGTTTTGCATATTTAGTTTTGAATTTATCAATACGTCCTGCAGTATCGATAAGTTTAGATTTACCAGTATAAAATGGGTGAGATGTTCTAGAAATCTCCATTTTTACAACTGGATACTCAACTCCGTCAACTTCAATTGTTTCTTTTGTATCTGCAGTAGATTTAGTGATAAAAACTTCGTCATTTGACATGTCTTTAAATGCAACTAATCTGTAATTTTCTGGGTGAATTCCTTTTTTCATCTTTTTATTTTATTTATTGTTTAGAGCATTTTTATTTTGAAGCTTTTCCATGGTTAGAAAAAGGTGTAAACAACACTACTCTTTTTTTGTTTAAAACTTTTAATTATTTTTAAGTGCGCAAATTTACAACTTTTTTCGAATTAACAAATCTTTTAATCAATATTTTTAACGAGTCGGCGATTTGCATTAAAATTTTTAATATCTATCTGGTGTGTACTCGTAATTACTATATTTGTGGATTAATTTTAAAACATATAGAAATATGATCAATGAAGTTATTAAAAAGAATGGAATTACTTACGGTGTAATGATTGGAATTGCATCTGCATTATTTACTGCTACGATATACGCGATTGATCTGAATCTGTTCACAGCCTGGTGGATGGGTATCATAGGTATTGTAATTAGTTTGACAATCAGCATTGTTTTACTTTCTAAAACCAAGAAAGAATTAAAAGGAGTTTTCCCTTTCAAAGATGCTTTTACCACTTACTTTATAGCTGCTGTAATTGGGGTTCTAATTTCTACTTTATTTAATATTGTTTTATTTAACGTTATTGATCCGGGCGCAAAAGATACTTTAAACGAAATCATGATTAAATACACTGCAAACATGATGCAGAAATTTGGAGCTCCTGCTTCATCTATTAATGAAGCCATTAGCAAAATGAAAGAAAGCAGTCCTTACTCGACTTTTGAATTATTAAAGGGATCTGTTTTTGCAATTGTTATCAGTGCCATTTTTGGATTAATTTTCGCCGCATTTTTTTAAAAGCAAAACTACACAAGAATAAAAAAATAAATGAATTTATCTATACTTATACCGCTTCTTAATGAGGAGGAATCACTAAAAGAACTCTATTCGTGGATTATTAAAGTGATGCAATCTAACAATTACTCTTATGAAATCATTTTTGTGGATGATGGAAGTACAGATAATTCTTGGAATATCATTGAAAGTTTCTCTAACGAAAATCCGAATGTAAAAGGAATTCGTTTTATGAAAAACTTTGGAAAATCGCAGGCTCTGCATGCTGGTTTTGCCAAAGCACAAGGAGATGTTATCATCACCATGGATGCGGATTTACAAGATAGCCCGGATGAAATTCCGGGTTTATATGAAATGATCACAGTTCAAAAATTTGATTTGGTTTCAGGATGGAAAAAGAAACGTTACGATTCTGTTGTAGCAAAAAATCTTCCTTCAAAACTATTTAACTGGGCCGCCAGAAAAACTTCAGGTGTCGAGTTAAACGATTTCAACTGCGGACTGAAAGCTTATAAAAATGCAGTAGTTAAAAACGTTGAAGTTTCGGGCGAAATGCACCGTTACATTCCGGTTTTGGCCAAGAATGCCGGTTTTAATAAAATCGGAGAAAAAGTGGTTATTCATCAGGCCCGTAAATATGGTGAAACTAAATTTGGAATGGAACGTTTTATAAACGGCTTTCTTGATTTAATTACTATTTGGTTCTTATCCCGATTCGGCAAAAGACCTATGCACTTGTTTGGTGCCATTGGATCTTTGATGTTTATCATCGGATTTTTATTGGCTGGTTATATTGGAATTTCAAAATTATACCATATGTATAACGGAATGAAGTACAGCCTAATCACCAATAATCCATGGTTTTTCATTGCTTTGACTACCATGATACTGGGAACACAATTGTTCCTGGCTGGTTTTCTGGGTGAAATTATCCTGAGAACCAAAAATAACGAAGCTCGTTACAAAGTAGCCCGAGAGGTTAATTTTTAACGCAAAACCTTAGCCCCGATAGTAGTGAAAATCCTTTTTCTTTTTCCTTTAAAAAGAAAAAGATTGAAACGGATAGCGGGAATAAGCTCTATAAAAACTTATTATTTTAATACAAAAAGACACGAATGATGAATATAGCGCCTAATATTCTAAATGCAGTAAACGAATGGCTAACCCCTACATTTGACAGCGAAACGCAAGCTGCTGTTAAAGAATTAATGACCACCTCACCAAAGGAACTAGAGGAAAGTTTTTATAAAAATCTGGAATTTGGAACTGGTGGAATGCGTGGTGTGATGGGTGTTGGAAGCAACCGAATTAACAAATACACCCTTGGAAAAAACACTCAGGGTTTATCTGATTATTTACATATTGCGTTCCCAAATCAACCTTTAAAAGTAGTCATTGCGTATGATTGTCGTCACAACAGCAATACCTTAGCAAAGGTTGTTGCAGATGTTTTTTCGGCAAACGGAATTCACGTGTATTTATTTTCAGATTTGCGTCCAACTCCGGAATTATCATTTGCTCTTAAATATTTAGGCTGCCAATGCGGAATTGTATTAACTGCTTCTCACAACCCACCGGAATATAACGGCTATAAAGTATACTGGGAAGATGGCGGACAAATTGTACCTCCACAGGACAATGCAATTATCAACACTATTGAAAATTTAACTTACGATAAAATTAAATTTAAAGCTAACGAAAGTCTGATCGAGTATATCGACACTGAACTTGACAAAGCTTTTGTAAAATCGTCTATCGAAAACGCAAGCTTTAATACTCCTGCTAAAGCAAAAGACAATCTACATATTGTTTTTACTTCTTTACACGGAACCTCTATAAAATCTATTCCTGATACTTTATCGCAGGCAGGTTATAAAAACGTACACATCGTACCGGAACAAGCTATTCCTGATGGAAATTTTCCAACGGTAAAATCTCCAAATCCTGAAGAACCTGAAGCTTTAACTATGGCTCTGGCTTTGGCTGATAAAACGAATTCAGACATTGTAATCGGAACAGATCCTGATTGCGATCGTCTTGGTGTTGCTGTTAGAAACAACGAAGGCAAATTGATTTTATTAAACGGAAATCAGACCATGGTTATGATGACTGCTTTCTTATTGAAACAATGGAAAAAAGCAGGTAAAATTAACGGAAAACAATTTATTGGATCTACTATTGTTTCCACTCCGATGATGATGGAATTAGCCACTAATTATGGTGTTGAATGCAAAGTAGGATTGACAGGTTTTAAATGGATTGCCAAAATGATCAAAGATTTCCCTCAACTTCAATTTATTGGAGGTGGTGAAGAAAGCTTTGGTTTCATGGTTGGTGATGCCGTAAGAGACAAAGATGCCGTTGCTGCAACCTTATTAATCTGTGAAGTTGCCGCTCAGGCAAAAGCAGCAGGAAGCAGTGTTTACAAAGAGCTTCTACAACTTTATGTTGAAAAC
Source organism: Flavobacterium sp. WG21 (assembly GCF_000335775.1). Lineage (NCBI taxonomy): Bacteria > Pseudomonadati > Bacteroidota > Flavobacteriia > Flavobacteriales > Flavobacteriaceae > Flavobacterium > Flavobacterium sp. WG21. The sequence continues at coordinate 54,980 of NZ_AMYW01000031.1, read as the reverse complement.
GGTTTCTATAAAGAACATTTGATTTCTTTAACCAAAAAAGGAATGCAGGGTCTGGAGGAAATCAATCAAATGATGATCAGCCTGCGTAACAATCCGTTAAAAGAAATCAGCGGACAGCGTGTGATCATGATGGAAGACTACCAGACATCAATTGCTTTGAATTTATTGACCGGAGAAGAATCAGTAATGGATATTCCAAAATCAAATGTATTGATTTATTATACTGAAGACGGTTCTAAAATTTGCGCAAGACCAAGCGGAACTGAGCCTAAAATTAAATTCTACATTAGTGTTAATGCACAGTTGGATACCGTTGAGGATTTTGATGCGGCAGAAAGCTACCTGGACGAAAAGATACAAAGCATTATTGCAGGTATGCAATTGAAATAAAACAATGAGTGACAAGCCTGACACAAATGACAAGCCTGAACTATTAGATTCAATCATTGGACTAATAGATCAGACACGTCATTTTGTTGCCAAAACGGTTAATCAGGAATTAACGCTCTTATACTGGAAGATTGGAAAAACAATCAATGAAGAGATTTTAAAAAATGATCGGGCTGATTATGGAAAGAGACTTATTCAGAATCTAAGCATTAATCTTTCAAACAGATACGGAACTGGTTTCAACAAAAGAAACCTACATAGTTTCATCAAATTAAACACTGTAATACAAGACTTTACAATTGTGCACACAGTGTGTGCACAATTGACCTGGTCTCATATCAGATCATTAATTTACATTGAAGATGATATAAAACGTGAATTTTACATCCAAATGAGTATTCACGAAAGATGGAGTGTTCGAACTCTACAAGAACGTATGGACAGCATGCTTTTTGAAAGAACAGCTATCAGCAAAAGACCGGAAGAAACAATCGTTAATGATTTAGCTTTACTGAAAAACGAAAAACAAATTAGTCCGGACTTAACTTTTCGCGATCCGTATTTCTTAGATTTCTTAGGATTACATGATACTTATTCCGAAAAAGACTTAGAAAGTTCCATCTTAGCTCAATTACAAAACTTCATCACAGAGATGGGTAGTGAATTTGCTTTTCTAGCCCGTCAAAAAAGAATTACTATTGATGATGAAGATTTTTATATTGATTTACTTTTTTACCATAGGGGATTAAAATCTCTGGTCGCTATCGATCTAAAACTAGGAAAATTTAAAGCCGGCTATAAAGGCCAAATGGAATTGTATTTACGCTGGTTAGAGAAAAACGAACAAAAAGAAGGAGAAAACAAACCAATTGGATTAATTTTATGCAGTGAAAAATCACCCGAACAGATTAATTATCTAATGCTGGATAATGACAAACAAATCAAAGTCTCAGCCTATTTAACCCAATTACCTGAAAAAAAATTATTATTAGAAAAGCTAGAAAAAGCAATTGCCATAGCAGAAAATAACATCAAAAATAAATGAGTAATTTCAAAAAAATAGTTCCTTTTATATATCCGTATAAAAGATATGCATTCTTAAATATCTTTTTTAATATTTTGTATGCACTTTTTAGCACGCTTTCTTTCATGGCATTAATTCCGATGCTTCAGGTTTTGTTTGACAAAACGAAGAAGAATTATGTGATGCCAACTTATGACGGAATTACCCATGCAAAAGAATTTGCCGAAAACTACCTAAGCTATTACATTACAAAGAATACCGATCCTAATAATCCCGGATTTATACTTTCTGTGATGGTGGCACTTATTATTTCGATATTCTTATTGAAAAATTTAGCCGACTATCTCGCTATGTTTTTCATTAATTTTTTGCGAAATGGTGTATTACGAGACATGCGAAATGCATTGTATAAAAAAACACTGGAATTGCCTTTGGCTTTTTATTCTGAAAAAAGAAAAGGAGATGTTATCTCCCGAATTTCTGCCGATGTCAATGAGGTTCAGACTTCGTTTTTAGCGATCTTAGAACTTATCGTAAAAGAGCCTTTAACTATTGTTTTTACGATATGTGCTATGTTAATCATCAGCGCTAAACTTACCCTGTTTGTATTTGTTTTTATTCCTGTTTCGGGATATATTATCTCCTTAATCGGAAAACAATTAAAGAAACAATCGGGTAAAGCTCAACAGGAACAAGGCAGCTTTTTATCTACTATCGAAGAAACGATTGGTGGTTTAAAAGTGGTAAAAGGATACAATGCTGAGAATTACTTTAACACTATCTTTCAAAATTCAACGGAACGTTTTTTCAAACTGTCCAATAGTATTGGAAATCGCCAGAACTTAGCATCGCCTGCCAGTGAATTTATGGGTATCACCGTAATTGCCATATTGCTTTGGTATGGAGGTCAAATGGTTCTGATTGAAAAAACACTCGACGGCCCATCTTTTATTGCCTATATGGGATTAGCTTATAACATTTTAACTCCAGCAAAAGCAATCTCTAAAGCTTCTTACGGGGTAAAAAGAGGAAACGCCGCTGCAGAACGTGTTCTTGAAATTTTAGAACAGGAAAATACCATTACCTCTAAAGACAAAGCAGTTGAAAAAACATCGTTCGACAGTAACATCAGTGTTCAAAATATCAACTTTAAATACGAAGACGAAACGGTTCTGAAAGACTTTTCTCTTGACATTAAAAAAGGACAAACTGTTGCACTTGTTGGACAATCCGGTAGTGGAAAAAGCACAATTGCCAATTTGTTAACCCGTTTTTATGATGTAAACGAAGGAACAATTTCAATTGACGGCATCAATATTAAAGACATGAACTTACAGTCGCTTCGTAGTTTGATGGGACTGGTAACACAGGACAGTATTTTATTCAATGATACCATCAAAGCCAATATCGCCTTAGGAAAACTCGACGCGACAGACGATGAAATTATCGAGGCATTAAAAATTGCAAATGCCTTTGAATTTGTAAAAGAACTTCCTTTAGGCATTTACACCAATATTGGAGACAGCGGAAACAAACTTTCAGGAGGACAAAAACAACGATTATCAATTGCCCGAGCGGTCTTGAAAAACCCGCCAATTATGATTTTGGATGAAGCCACATCGGCATTGGATACTGAAAGCGAGAAATTTGTTCAGGTGGCTTTAGAAAACATGATGCAAAACAGAACTTCGATTGTAATTGCTCACCGACTTTCAACCATTCAGAAAGCAGATCTAATTGTTGTTATGCAAAAAGGAAAAATCGTAGAACAAGGAACACATGAAGAGCTGATTGCGCATAACGGAACCTACAACAAACTGGTGACCATGCAGTCTTTCGAGTCCTAAACATAAGCAGACAGGTTTAGCCACAAATTATACAGATTACCACAGATTATTTTTCTCTCAACGAATTAAAATCTTATATTTATCTGTATAATTTGTGGCTTTTTTATTTCGAATAATCTTAAATCCGTAAAAATGTACCTTAATAATTCAAACATAAAACTTCCGGATGACCCGGATACAATTGTCTGGAAATACTTAGACTTATCTAAATTCCTTGATTTATTAATGTCCAAAAAACTATTCATGTCTCGTTCTGACAAGTTTGAGGATCAGTACGAGGGTACTTTTAGCGAGCCAACCTTTGAAGAGATAAAAAAACTAGCCATAGACAATCCTGATTTCTTAAACTACTACAAAACCCATCGCGAACAGGTAGCCATAAGCAGCTGGCACATCAACGAATATGAATCGTTTGCTATGTGGCAGATTTTCACCAAAAACAATGAGGGTCTAGCTATTCAGTCTACCATAGGAAGATTACAGAATGCTGTAAAACCGGAAAACAATTACGATCAATACATTGGCGAGGTAAATTATATCGACTACAAAAAAGAGTACATTCCGTTTGATGATTTATTTTTTCCCTTTTTATTTAAGCGCAAAAGCTTTCAGTACGAAAGAGAAGTTCGAATTCTTACCGATACTTCAAAAAGTGACATTAAACTAAACGATGGCTTAAAAATCAATGTTGACCTAAAGCAATTGATCGAAAAGATTTACATTCATCCAAAATCTGAAAACTGGTACAAAAAACTGGTAATCGATTTAACGGAACGCCTGGGATTTGATCTTGATATCGAGAAATCGGATCTGGAAAGTGATATTTTGATATAGGTTTTTTTAAGGTGCTGAGATTCTGAGGTGCTAAGGTTCTAAGTTTTTTTGCCACAGATTGCACAGATGAAAAGGATTTTACACATCATCTAAAAGAAAAAAAGGTTTTTAAAAATTAAGTAAATTAATTTTTAAAAACCTTTTTTCTGGTTCAAAAATCTTAGGATCTTAGAATCTCAGCACCTTAGAACCTCCTAAATAGGTTTATAACTCTTCACTTCCCATTTTTTTGAAGCTAAGTCAATATAATTGTAATGTAAAACATCATTTTTATCAAACTGTCCATTTTGGTTCGTATCTTCAATCGTTCTGAAATACAAACGATTTCTTGATTCGATTAAATTCCAGTCTACCAATTCCTGAAAGTCTTCTGAAATTTTAGTAAAACGCTCACCGCTGATATTACTTAAATACAAGGTCTTAATATCACTGGTGTCAATTTTACCATCTTTATTGGTATCTGAGTCGGCCAGAGTATAGACCATAATCTGATTCTGTGTTTTATCAGCAACCGTTTTTAAATAAGTAGCCGTCAAAATCAGGGCTGGTTTATCTGTCAAAGGACGTATGGAATCTGAATCAACTTTCTGAAACTTCAGGTTCTGCAAATAACCCGTGATTTCAAATTCTCCTAAATTAGAGATTGTAAAACTTACATCATTTACACTCGAAGAGCCATAACGGGCTTTTGTTCCTTTTTCAAAAACACGCAAGTCTCCAACCGGATGAATCAAATAACTTGTTCCTTCCATTTGAATAGGCAAATCGGCTATTTCAATCTGCGTAGAATCTGTTTTTGCAACAGTATTCGTTTTACTGGCGGTATCGTAAATTACTTTCGGTTTCTTCACTTCATCTTTACAACTTGTAAGTGTTCCGATGATTGCCAGAGCTATATAGGTTAAAGATTTTTTCATGTATGCTAATTCTATTAGGATATCAAATATAGTATTTTTGATTGTATTATCTAGTTTTATTGATTTTTACTAGTATAAAGATATTAAGTAACACAATGCCTAGATAACCTATAAATATGCCCCATTGCTGTTTTAGGAAAGAAACCTGAAAAACATCAAGTTCGCTTCTTTTACCTTCTTCCTCTATTCTAATTGTATTTTCTCTCGAATACTTAGGGGTCCCGCAAAAAAACCGACGATCTTTTTTTGGCCTTGATTTAGCACTCGTTAGTACATATATATCATCTTTATATGGAGCCCAGGTTGGAACCTTCTCTAATTTCAAAATATCAATAACATCTACAAAAGTATTATAATCTATTTTTGAACCAAAATGAATTTTCGCTCCATTCACAGTATCATATTTCTTAACTAAATCCCGAACAAAACACCTTAGTTCCTGCAATTTTAGTTCTTGCGTTTTTTCACCATTAAAAATAAAATCTTTGTATTTTCTTAAGTCTTTAATTTTATATTTTTCAAATTCTTCTTTATCAGGAACTAAATAAATATCCAACACCCCATAAACCTTAAAAGCATCAACTTTATAAAAATGATAAAAACAAAACAAAGGGATTAAGATTAAAGAAATCATTCCCGGAACGTAAAAAATCTTCTTTCGTTTTTCACGTTTTGCAATCATAATCTCGCATTCAACTTCACATTAAAAACCCTCGAGGTCATATAATTTGGAATTGCATATTGATTTTTAGAATACACATCGCGAACCCAAGTATTGGTAATCGCATTTTGATTATTGAAAAGATTGAAAATTTCAACTCCAACAGACAATTCTTTAAAGTTCTTCAACCATTTAGCCTTAGCAACTTTCGTGTTCCCATCTACAAAAACTTTCGCAAAACCAACATCGGCTCTGCGATAATCATTCAATCTTCTTTGGTACAGATATGGATCTGAATAAGCCGGTGCTCCTCCGGGTAAACCGGTATTATAAACCAGATTCAAATACAACTTTACACTTGGAATACTTGGCATATAATCCTGAAACAACATCGCAAATTTCAATCGCTGATCTGTAGGTCTCGCGATATAACCTTTGTTTTCATAATTCTCTTCGGTTTTTAAATACCCAAAGCTAATCCATGATTCTGTTCCGGGTACAAACTCTCCATTCAGTCTGAAATCAACTCCTTGCGCATAAGCTTTTGCATTATTATTGGCAACATATCGAATTCTGACATTATCAATCGAATACACATTTACATCCGACAGCGATTTATAATAAAGTTCTGTAACCCATTTAAAAGGGCGGTTCCACATTTTAAAATTATAATCGTTCCCCAAAACGATATGAACAGATTCCTGCGCTTTCACATTTGGATTGACCACACCATTTAAATCTCTAAGTTCTCTATAAAAAGGGGGCTGATGGTACAATCCTCCGGAAAGTCGGAAGAGCATGTCCATATCCCAATCCGGTTTTAAAGCAAATTGGGCACGCGGACTGAAAACGGTTTGAGTCTTACCTTCAACAGCACTTCCTGAAACATTCCAACTCTGAAAACGAGCACCGAGATTGTACCAAACCTGACTGGATCCTATTTCTGATTTTTTATTCCATTGCGCATATCCCGAAAAGCGGTTTATGGTATTAAAATTTGTCGCCCGTACCTCCTGATACGGTAATAACGGTCCGGTATAAGGCTCATAAGGCTGATTGTTCTTTGGTAAAAAAGCGATTGGTGGATTAATCGAGAATCCAGCCGAATCAATCATCTCCCACTCTACAATTCGATCCCTAATTGATTCACGCGTATATTTCAAACCAAATTCCAGCTGACTGTCATTTTTCCATTCTTTAAAACCTTTAATCTCTATATTAGCAATTAAAGCATCCAAGTCATTTCGGGCATGGCTCAATTGCGAACCTATTCCACGAGTGAAATCAACATTTGAGGTATCTTCATTCTCTATACTGCCCAAACGATATTGTGCGAGAATATCAAAATGCTCCTGTTCTATGGTATGAAAAAGCGAACCAATTACTTTCAAAGTAAAAGTGGGTGAAGCTTTGTAAGTCGTTTTCAAGGCACCGAAATAGGTATTGTACTGATCCCGTTCCCTGCCGTCATAATACACGGCAAGTGCCATTGGCTGATCTATCGTCCCAAATTTTGTCTCACGGGTTAAAGGCTGATACAAATATTTATTTTGTGAGATATTACCTAAAAAGCTCATTTGCCATTTTGCAGAAATATCATAATTAACATTGGTCTGAATATCTGCAAAAGTTGGAGTATAATTTGTTTGCGTGTCCTGGCTATTCACCAACAAGCTATTATTTCTATAACGAACTCCGGTTACAGCCGACCATTTTTTATTCTTAGAAACAGCATCGACCGATATACTTCCTCCAAGCAAACTCGCTTCAAGCGAAGCGCCAAACTGCGTTGGTTTTCTGTAAGTGATGTCTAAAACAGAGGATAATTTATCTCCAAACTTTGCTTGAAATCCTCCTGCCGAAAAGTCAACATTCTGCACTAAATCGGTATTGGTAAAACTCAACCCTTCCTGTTGTCCGGAACGAATTAAAAACGGACGATAGACTTCAACCTCGTTCACATACACCAGATTTTCATCGTAATTCCCACCTCGAACCGCATATTGTGTACTCAGTTCATTATTGGAATTTACACCTGGTAATGTTTTCAAAATATTCTCGATTCCGGCATTGGCTCCCGGTATTTTCTTAATAGTAGCGACATCGACATTTGCGATACCCTGAATCCTCTTCTTACTTTTAGAAGAAACAAAAACTTCTCCCATTTGTTCTTCGGAACTGCTCATTAAGGGATTAAAAACGAAAATCTCATTTGAGGTTAAATGTACGGTCAGACTCATCATTTTTAAAGAAACGTGAGTAAAAATCAACGAAATCTTTTTACCTGACGGCACTATGATTTCATAAAAACCATTTGAATCAGATTGCGAAACATTCCCGGAAGAACTGATATTTACTCCAGCCACAGGACGTTTCTGTTCATCCAGAATAACACCTTTTACATGAGCCTTTTGAGCAAATGAAATACTGGTCATGCATAAAAAAAGGAAAACGGCTATTAACTTAATTTGATTCAAGTGTTTGGGTTTTATTTTTGTTGGCTTCTAAAAAAATGAGTCTCAAAGATAGCAGAATTTCCTACATTATCAATCACTTCAATTTTTAAATCATTTGCTCCTTCAGCAAGGAGAGTATCATCAAAAGTATGTGTTATTTTTCTTGATTTACTTTCATATTCAAACAGAATCCAGTTTCCATTAAGATAACCGTTGTATGATTTGATTCCGGAAGAAGCATCATTAATGATAAATTCTATCTTTTTAACTCCGGTAATCCACTTGTCCTGAATTGGTTTTACGATTTTAATGACAGGCGCTATAGTGTCCAGAACTAATCCGAACTGCCCTAATATTTTTGATTTGGCAGTAAAAACATCGCCTTTTCTTACTGTTCCGTTATAACTGGCGGAGTTTCCGTTAAATCTTCCAATAAAAAGTTTATCTCTTAAAGCCTCCGGAAACGAGCTGTCCTTAATCGTAATGGTAAAATTGGAATGTACAGGAACGGTATCGTCATGAACGTAAATACGGTTATTTTTAACATCAAAGTTTAAATTAAAATCATCATAAAAAGTTCCAGCCGGAAAAAACACAGACATATTATCTTTTTCAAAATTTGAATCTTTATTGACTTTAATAAAGTATTTTGAAGTTATTGGCTCCTCTTTTACAACTGGCGTCGCCGTATCATATTCAACCGGAACAGTAACCGTGCTTAAATTCCCAAAATAATCCGAAACCTCAATTCTGTAAGTGGATGCTAAATTAGGTTCGGCCGAAACAATTCCACGCAAGGAATCGGTTTTAATAATGCTCAACGCGTAAGGTGTTTTCATAAAGAGTTTCTGAACCCGCTGACCTGACTTTTTATATTTGCCATAATCGATAAAAGCATTTATGTATCGCATCTCATCGAAGGAATAGGTATTGAATTGATAATTGTAATTTTGATTTCCGTTTAGAAAAGTAGAAACATTAAAAACACCATTTTTATTAAACGAAACATCATCATAATCTACCGCAGAAATTCCGAAACCAATCCTACCATTGGCTTTTACTTTACCAGCCAGATAAGTCCCGTCCTTTTGCAAGGCCACATTCAGCAACAAAGGCTGTTTGGACTGATTTACCGTCGCATTATCCATAGGATACACATACACACCAGAAATATTAGGTTTTTTAGTGTCTTTTAGATTTTTATCGAAACCAAAAAATATGGGATTAATCACAAATTCTGTTTTAGTATCCCGAATTTCAAAATGAAGATGCGGTCCTTCTGATGAACCTGTATTGCCGGAAAGTCCAATCAGATCACCTTTTGTAACCGGTAATTCGTTGGGTTTTGGAAACATTTCAATCTCATAAGCCTTTTCCTTATAATGTGTTTTGGTTACATAATCTAAAATTGATCCTACCGGAGTTTGCAAATGTCCGTATACCGAAGTGTATCCATTTGGATGTGTAATGTAGATGCATTTACCGTTGCCAAAAGTCGAAATTTTAATTCTCGACACATATCCGTCAGCAATGGCGTAGACCTTTAATCCTTCTCTCTGATTCGTTTTCAAATCAAACCCCGCATGGAAATGATTTGGTCGCAACTCCCCGAAATTACCGGAAAGCTGCATCGGAATATCCAGCGGCGGACGAAAATAATCTTTTGGATATTGCGTCTGCGCAAAAATAAACGGACTAAAAAGCAGGGCAAGTAACGAAAATCTCATAAGTAACATTTTTGCTAAGATAAAAAATTAAGAAGCGAAAACCGAGTATAACGCCACAAAAATACAATCGATTGAATTTCATTCGTTTGTTTATTTTTAATGTAAAAAAATCGATAAAAAATTGCATTAATAAAAAGGAATACTAACTTTGTAGGATTAAGTAATGAATAGGATTTATAATGAGTGTAATTGCCGAAATAATTGATACTCTTGAATATAAAGTCGAAAAGCTTTTTGAGAAATCAAAAGGCCTGGAGCATAATAATCAGGCTTTACAATTAGAATTAGCCAAAGCTGCGCAAATTATCCAGAAACAATCTGAAGAAATTGAAGCTTTGAAAAAGCAACATGAAACACTTAAGATCGCCAATTCGTTACTCGGCAGTGACAACAACAAGAGAGAGACAAAGCTTAAAATAAATTCATTAATTCGCGAAATTGACTACTGTATAGCACAGTTATCCGATTAACCAAGACGACATGGACGGAAAGCTTAAAATTAAAATATCAGTTGCAGACAGAGTTTACCCTTTAACGGTTGAACCTGCTCAGGAAGAAGGACTCAGAAGTGCTTCTAAAAAAATTGATGCTATGATCAAGCAATTCGAAGAAAGTTATGCGGTTCGTGACAAACAGGATGTTCTGGCGATGTGTGCCCTGCAATTTGCATCGCAAGTCGAACAAAAACAAATTGACAATGCAATCGATGGAGAAGAAACTATCGAAAGAATTAAAAGATTAAATGCGCTATTAGATCAATATCTCGAAAATTAAACGTTCTTTTACAACAACTAAGATACTGCCTACATTAGTTCACAATTGGTAAACTCAACACTAACAATTTAGAATGAGCAAATCGTCGCTACTATAGTATGCCATGCTTCGGCTTGGAAACTTGAACAGTGAGTTAGCTCAAAACTTGTCTTTACGAGTTTATTCAAGCAATTAATGTAGGCTTTTTTTATATATAAATTTTAACAAACATGGACATAATAACGATCATTATTTCAGGCGTTATAGGAATTGCAGCAGGTTTTGCAATTGCTAAAATCATCGAAAAAAGCAATATTTCTAACCTCATCAAAAACGCTAAAAAAGAAGCAGCTTCCATTTTAAAAGATGCTAATTTAGAAGCCGAAAATATTAAGAAAGATAAAATCCTTCAGGCAAAAGAACGTTTTATCGAACTAAAATCAGAGCACGAACAAGTTATTTTAGCAAGAGATAAAAAAGTAGCAGAGGTAGAAAAAAGAGTACGCGATAAAGAATCACAAGTTTCTAACGAACTTTCGAAGGCAAAAAAAGTAAACGACGAGTTTGAATCTAAAACACAGGAATACAACAACAAAATTGAAGTTTTAGACAAAAAACAAACTGAAGTTGACAAACTACACAAAAGTCAATTGCAACAGCTTGAAGTAATCTCAGGACTTTCTGCCGAAGAAGCAAAAGAGCAATTAGTAGAAGGATTAAAAGCCGAAGCTAAAAGCAAAGCAATGTCTCACATTCAGGACACTATTGAAGAGGCTAAACTTACTGCTCAGCAAGAAGCGAAGAAAATTATCATCAATACGATCCAGAGAGTTGGAACTGAGGAAGCAGTTGAAAATTGCGTTTCAGTATTCAACATTGAATCTGATGATGTAAAAGGTAGAATCATTGGACGTGAGGGACGTAACATTAGAGCTCTTGAAGCCGCAACGGGAGTTGAAATCATTGTTGACGACACACCTGAAGCGATCATCCTTTCTTGTTTCGACCCTGTTCGTAGAGAAATTGCTCGTTTATCTTTGCATAAACTGGTAACAGACGGACGTATTCACCCTGCAAGAATTGAAGAAGTAGTTGCTAAAACAGCGAAACAAATTGACGACGAAATTATCGAAGTTGGTAAGCGTACTGTTATCGACTTAGGAATTCACGGTTTACATCCTGAATTGATTAAAGTTGTAGGTAGGATGAAATACCGTTCTTCTTACGGACAAAACTTATTACAGCACTCAAGAGAAGTTTCTAAACTTTGTGGTATCATGGCTGCCGAATTAGGCTTAAACGTAAAATTAGCCAAAAGAGCTGGTTTACTTCACGATATTGGTAAAGTTCCGGATACTGAAAGTGATTTACCTCACGCCTTACTAGGTATGCAGTGGGCAGAGAAATATGGTGAAAAAGAAGAAGTTTGCAACGCTATTGGAGCGCACCACGACGAGATCGAAATGAAATCATTACTTTCTCCGATTGTTCAGGTTTGTGATGCTATTTCAGGTGCAAGACCGGGTGCAAGACGTCAGGTTTTAGATTCATACATTCAGCGTTTGAAAGACCTTGAAGAAGTAGCTTACGGATTTAGCGGTGTAAAAAATGCATACGCAATTCAGGCTGGTAGAGAACTTCGTGTCATTGTAGAAAGCGAAAAAGTTTCTGATGACAATGCTGCGAATTTATCTTTTGAGATTTCACAAAAAATCCAAACTGAAATGACTTATCCGGGGCAGGTAAAAGTTACTGTAATTAGAGAAACCAGAGCGGTTAATATTGCCAAGTAATTTCTATCATTATTCATAAAAATAAAGGCTATCTTAAACAAGATAGCCTTTATTTTTTATAACACTACGGTCTGGTAATTTACACTTAGCTCATCAGTCTTCGACTTCGCTCAGACTGACACTCACCTCTTCGCCCAGACTCAAATTTTCGACTTCACTCAGGACGGCAACCGTGATAAACCGTCCTAAATATTGATACTAACATTATCAATAAAACTACAGCCAAGACTACTGTCACTGCAACTGAGACTGCAACACCCCCCCCTAAATATCGTTAAATATAATTTTAAAGCTCGTTCCTACTCCCACTGTACTTTCTACCGAAATACTCCCCTTCATTGCCTCGATTTGATTTCTGGTAATATAGAGCCCTATTCCCCTTGCCTCCTGATTTTTGTGAAAAGTTTTATACATCCCGAATAATAAATCACCGTACACCGCCAAATCGATTCCCAAACCATTATCTGTAATTTTTAATGATTTGTAACCGTCCGGTTCGATTGAAAAATCAAAAATAATAACAGGATCTCTGTCCGGATGCGCATACTTTATAGCGTTTGTTGTAAAATTCAGCAAAACACTTTCCAGATAAGCCGGATTAAAATTAATTGTCAAATACCTTGGAACATTATTTATAATTGTAACTTTCTTATGCTTGTCGTACCCTCTAATGGTTGAAATTGTTTTCTCAATATATTCTGAAAGCTTTAATGGCGCCACAGCAATATTGATATTGCTTTGTGTCTTTACAATCTGAGTTAAATTGGCAATCGTATCGTTCAGATCATTAGAAACAGTTCGTAAATGTTCCAACATTTCGTTTACAGTTTGTTTGTCAACATCCGCGTCAATAAAATCCAGGATCGACTTTATATTTCCGGCCTGCGTATTCAAATTATGCGAAACGATATGTGAAAAATTCACCAATCGGCTATTTTGATCGCTGTACAATTTCATCGTTTTTAAGAGTTCCAACTCCTTCTCTTTCTGCAAAGAAACATCAGTATGTGTCCCTATTACACGCAATGGTTTTCCATTTTCATCCCTTTCAATAACCTTTCCACGATCCAGAATCCATTTGTAATTACCGCTTGAAGTCATGACGCGATGGTAATTTTCGTAATATGGGATCTTATTATCAAAATGCTCCTGTATATCCGAATAGTACTTTGGAAGATCTTCGGGATGCACAATCTTATCCCAACGTTCCGGATCATCGAAAATATCAGCAGAATCCAATTCCAAAATCTTTAACGACAATGACGAATAGAAAACCCTATTAGTTACCATATCCCAATCCCAGATTCCGGCAGTAGAGGCCTCCAGAGCAAATTGAAAACGCTCTTCAGAAATACGTAGTTTTTCTTCCTTATCTTTTAGTTCCGTAATATCCGAAACATGTCCAAAAAAGCTAACACGCCCGTCAGCGGACTGCTCTGTTTTAGCAGAAACCTTAAACCATCGCATTCCTTTTTTGGGTAAAACAGCTCTAAATTCGACATTCCAGGGCTTTGCTTCTTTACGTGCTTTGACTAAAGACTGAAAAAACAGATCACGATCCTGGGGAAAAATACGATCGTAAATGACCAACTTAATATCATTGGTAAACTCTTTTACACTAAGTTCAAAAATATCGTCAGCTGATTTACTGACCAGAGGGAAAGTATACCTGTTTTCGCTGTCAACAACAAACTGAAACAGCAGGTCCGGCATTTCGGCAAGTAATTTTTTATAAAAATTATTTACCTCTAAGCAATTCTCATTTCCATATAAATCAAAAACCATATATCACTTATTTATGTAGATTGAAATATTAAAACAATGATCCCAATAGTAAAAAACAAAAGCTGAAATTGGCTCTTTTATTCCCTAATTACCACAAAATATTATACAATATATCACTTTTTTGATTTAAAAACGACTTCCGGCTTCAAAAATTACTTCCGTGGATGAAAAGATAACATTACCTCTTTCAAAAAACTCCTGTCTAAATGCACATAAATTTCAGTCGTAGTAATCGATTCGTGCCCTAACATCAATTGAATTGATCTTAAGTCGGCACCATTTTCAAGTAAATGAGTTGCAAAAGAATGCCTTAACGTATGCGGACTGATACTTTTATGGAGGTTAATTTTTACCGCGAGATCTTTTATAATGGTAAAAATCATGGCGCGTGTAAGCTGATTTCCTCGCCTGTTCAAAAATAAAGTATCTTCACAACCTTTTTTTATTTTAAGATTCACCCGAATCTCCTTCTGATAAATCTGAATGTATTTCTGAGCAAATTTACCCACCGGAACAAAACGCTCTTTATTTCCTTTTCCGGTAATTTTAACGAACCCTTCTTCAAAAAATAAATCTGAAATTTTTAAAGAAACCAATTCCGAAACCCTAAGTCCACAGCCGTACAAAGTTTCCAACATAGCGCGATTACGTTCCCCTTCATTGGTACTCAGGTCAATTGCCGCAATAAGAGAATCAATTTCATCTAAAGACAACGTATCAGGCAATTTCCGTCCTGTTTTAGGAGTTTCGATCAGTTCCATCGGATTGTCGTTTCTGTAATCCTCAAACACGAGATAATTAAAAAAACTTTTCAATCCCGAAATAATTCTCGCCTGTGACCGTGGATTGACTTCTTTAGCTACCGCATAAATAAACTGCTGAACCGTTTCGTCATCAATCTTTATGGGAGAAATCTCTATACTATTGGTTTCCAAAAAAAGACACAAGCGTTCAATGTCAAAACCATAGTTTTCGATCGTGTTTTTAGACAAACCTCTCTCGATGCGCAAATACGACTGATAATCTTTTATGTAACGGTTCCAATTCATAGCTACAAAGTAAAACATTTTCAGGCATAAAAAAACCTTCCGGATTAGGGAAGGTTGCAAATTTTATTGTTGGATAAAATTAGAATTTGTATGCTAAAGATAACACAAGGTTACTGTTTTTAGCACTGTCATAATAATCATCTGAATTATCAATATCTTTATCAGAAAGCGGAGATAATCCGATTGTGTAACGAAGACCTACTGAAAGATTATCCGTGAAATTATATCCGGCTCCAAGATTAAATCCTAAATCTGCTGATCTGGTAAAATCTTTAATATTCTGACTATCTGCTTTAGCTGACAATAAAACACCTAATTGTGGACCAGCTTCAACGCTGAATTTTTTATCAACAATATAATATTTTGCTAGTACAGGAATATTCAAATAATTCAATTTAATATCAGTATCATTACCAACAGGTCCGTCTACTTTAGTTCCCTGAGCAGAAAACAAAAGCTCCGGTTGAATAAAAAATCTTTGAACCACATGAATTTCTGCAAAACCTCCAACGTGAAAACCTACAAGAGATTTAACATGATCCACATCTCCTCCAACTACTGTCGAAATATTAAGACCTCCTTTTACTCCAAATCTGGTCTTTTGTGCATTAGCAAAACCAAATACCATTACTGCCATAGCAGCCAAAATTATTCTTTTCATTACAATTTGTTTTTTGAGTTATTCAAAACAAATATAAAGATAACCTTATTAAAAAAGAACTTGTATGCTAATTAATAAATTGGTAAATACTGTTTTATCACCCTATCAACAGACCTTTCTTCTTCATTACAGCCCAATATTAAATCTATAATATCAAAATAAACTTACGAAATAAAAAAATTCAAAAACATAATTTGAAATACAATTCTTACCAAATAATGAGTGCGTCTCAAAAAACCAATCACAAATAAACTTCTTAAATAGAGCCAATTACAGACCTAAAATCAAGAAAAATGGGAAATTTAGTAATTATTTAAACCAAAATATAAAACAATAAATTCCTAATTCTGTAGTTTTGACTAATAAATAACATTTAAAAAAATCAAATTTTAAAAACACTTTTATGAAAAAGATAATTTTAGCAGCTGTATTGTTTATCGCAACTTCAGCTACAATTCAGGCACAATTAGTACAATTTGGAGTTAAAGCGGGGGTTAACTTTGCGAGCCAAACCGGAGACGCAGGTCTTCAGGGTGTAGCATTTGACAAAGAGGGAATCACTAGCTATCACGTAGGGGTTGTTGCAGAACTTAAATTGTTAGACAAATTTGCTATTCAACCGGAGCTTTTATATTCTACTCAGGGAGCAACTTACAAAAATGCTGTAAATGAATTTAAAAATGAATTAGGCTACTTATCTATTCCTGTAATGGCTAAGTTTTACTTAAACGATACTTTTAGCTTAGAAGTAGGTCCTCAGGCTTCCTTTTTATTAAGTGAAAAGAATAAGTTTGATGTTAAAGATGCACAAACTTTTGAGTTCGGTCTTAATGCCGGATTAGGAGTAAAACTTACTAAAAGCATTTTTGTTCAGGGTCGTTATGGTCTAGGATTAACTGAAGCTTCTAAAAATGCTGATGTTAAAAACTCAACTTTCCAGATCTCTGCCGGATTCTTGTTCTAAAAAATATATCACATACTTTTACCAAAACCGTTCTATTAATTGGAACGGTTTTTTTATTTTTACAACTGTTCAATGGCAATGGCAAAAATCAATGACAATGTTAATGTTAATGTTAATGTTAATGTCAATGTCAAAATTCAATGATACTATCAATTGTTTTACATTTCACATATTACATTTCACATATCACACCTTACTATCCATGAAAATCTGCATTATCAACGGACCCAATTTGAATCTTTTAGGAAAAAGAGAACCGGAAGTTTACGGAAGTCAAACTTTTGAAGATTATTTTGCAACGTTGCAGGCTAAATTTCCAAACATTGAACTTTCGTATTACCAAAGCAATATTGAAGGCGAATTGATTGGAAAAATTCAGGAATGTGGTTTTAATTTTGACGGAATTATTCTGAATGCCGGAGCCTATACCCACACGTCTATAGGATTGGGCGATGCCATGAAAGCCGTTACTACTCCCGTAATCGAAGTACATATTTCAAATACTTACGCCCGAGAGAGTTTCAGACATCAGTCGTATTTATCCGGAAATGCCAAAGGTGTTATCCTTGGTTTCGGACTAAAAAGCTACGAACTGGCCATTCAGTCTTTTCTGTGAGACGTAAAACGTCAGATGTGAAATGTCAGATGTAAACTGCAGGATGTGAGCTGTAGGCAACAGGTTAATATTTTCACCGATTACTATTTTTTGATTCTTAAAACGTAACCAAATGCAGTGTTCCAGGATTTACAACTTAAACAAATAAAACAGTTCAGATCACATCTCACATTTCACACTTAACATCTTACATTTAACATCTTACATTTAACAAATTTTTAATAGCCTCATTTTTAACTTATTCTATTTTTGTGAGAGATACAACTCTCATGAAAAACTATACTTTACTTGCCTTTTTATTCTTTTCAATTTCAAATTTCGCCCAAATTAAAGGAACAGTAACCGATGAAAAAGGTACTCCATTGCCCTTTGTATCCATCTTTGAAGAAAACACCTATAGCGGAACTACTTCTAACGAGCAGGGAAAATATCAGCTTACCGTAAAAGAGCCAGGCAAAAACAAAATTATTTTTCAATATCTGGGATATAAAACTCAAAAAATAACCATTTCTGCTAACGCAAAAACGACGCTGCCGGATGTGAAAATGACTGAGGAAAGTTTTGCTTTAAACGAGGTGGTAATTGACCCGAAAAACAATCCTGCCAACACCATTATTAAAAGTGCTATTGCAGCAAAAAAAGACAACTCCGACAAAATTGCACGATATACCGCCGATTTCTACTCCAAAGGAATGTTTAAGGTAAAAGACTTACCGAAGAAGATTCTGGGGCAAAAAGTAGATCTGGGTGACGATCTTGCATCGAATTTAGATTCTACCGGAACTGGTATTTTGTATTTATCAGAAACCATTTCTAAGGTTACTTTTGAAAAACCTAACAAATTAAAAGAACGCATTATTGCTTCTAAAATCTCAGGAAACAATAGGGGATATAGCTACAATACTGCTTCACGGTCGACTTATGATTTTTATGAAAACACGATAAACTTCGACACCAAACTCATTTCTCCTATTGCCGACAATGCTTTCGCTTATTATAAATACAAACTCGAAGGTACTTTTTTTGACGACAACAAACAGCAGATCTACAAAATCAAGGTAATCCCAAAACGTGATAAAGAACCTGTTTTTGAAGGCTACATTTACATTGTAGATGACAGCTTTGCCATTTACGCCATCGATTTAGACATCAAAGGCTATCGCATGAAAAACGAATTCACGGAGGTAATGAATCTAAAACAAAATTTCACCTACAATACACAAAATAAAATCTGGATTAAAAATGCGCAAACCTTAGATTTCACCGCTGGCCTTTTTGGTATTAAATTCTCCGGAAAATTTGCTTATATATATTCCAATTACGACTTTCCTGCTTCGTTTGAAAATAAAACATTCGGTAATGAAATTGTCTCTTTCGAACTCAACGCAAATAAAAAGGATGATGCTTTCTGGAACAACATTCGTCCAATTCCTCTAACCATTGAAGAAAGTAACGATTACACTAAAAAGGATAGCCTGCAAATAATCAGAAAATCTCAAAAATATACGGACTCCGTTGATGCCAAAAACAACAAATTTAAAGTTCTGGATGTCTTAATGGGCTACGACTATAAAAACACCTACAAAAGACATTCTTTCGAATATAAAGGATTGTTGAATTTGGCTTCGCTAAGTTTTAATACCGTTCAGGGATTCAATCTGGATTCCGGTTTCTCTTTTAAAAAATGGAGTGAAGACGAAAGTAAAACGACTTCGTTAAGCACCACTTTTAATTATGGTTTTTCAGATGAACGCTTTAGGGTTACTGGAGAATTCAGCCATAAATTCAACACTATAAATCACGCTACGATCAGTGCCTCAGGAGGGACTAAAGTAGCACAATTCAATAGTGCCGAACCCATAACCAAGTTAGTCAACTCTGTAAGTTCTTTATTTTTTAAAGACAATTACATGAAACTGTATAATTTAGAATTTGCACAGATCAACTATTCGCAAAACGTGCTAAATGGTGTTAGTCTCAACGCAAAATTGGGTTATGAGCAGCGAAAACCGCTTTTTAACACCACCGATTATTCTTTCTTTAAAAGAGAGGACTTATACTCTTCCAATAATCCATTAGCTCCAAACGATTTTACCACTCCTGCATTTGAAAAACATCATCTGTTTAAAACAGCTTTAAGTGCCCGAATTAACTTTGGAAACAAATACATTTCGAGACCAGATGGGAGATATAATTTTAAAAACGACAAATTTCCAACACTCTTCTTAAATATTGAAAAAGCATTTGCAGCAAGCGAAAAGAAATATGAGTTTGAAAAAATAGGAGCAGCAGTTCTCTACGATTTATCTTTAGGCAATAAAGGTGTTTTAGGAATGAGTTTTAAAGCCGCCAAATTCTTTAATGCCGATAACATTTCGTTTGTCGATTATAAACATTTTAACGGAAACCAGACTCACATTGGCACAAGCAGCCGTTACCTGAATGTTTTCAACCTGATGCCTTACTACACCAACAGCACTAATGACAGTTATTTTGAAATGCATCTGGAACACAACGACAAAGGCTATATTATGAATAAAATACCGTTGCTAAATCTTTTAAAATCAACTCTGAATATTGGTTTTCACTCGTTGGCCATACCACAAAAAAAGCCTTATTCTGAGTTTACAGCCGGTTTAGACAATTTAGGATTTGGGAAGTTCAAAATCTTCAGAGTAGATTATGTTCATTCTTATCAGGGAGGCATTCAGCAAAATGGCGTTGTCTTTGGATTGAAGATTTTGAATGTTCTAGACTAGAAAAAGTTACTAAGAAACTAAGGTTCTAAGATTCTAAGTTTTTTCTTAGCATCTTAGAACCTTAGCCACTTAGAATCTTTCCCCTCAATATAATCATCTCCTATTCTATAGGAAGAATTCAGCAAAATGATTAGCAAAAGCTACTGAAAAACTAAAATCCTAAGGTTCCAAGTTTTCCCTTAGCATCTTAGAACCTTAGCCACTTAGAGTCTTTTTCCTCAATATAAGCATCTCCTATTCTATAGGAAGAATTCAGCAAAATGATTAGCAAAAGCTACTAAAAAACTAAGATCCTAAGATTCTAAGTTCTTCCTTAGCATCTTAGGACCTTAGCCACTTAGAGTCTTTTTCCTCAATATAAGCATCTCCTATTCTATAGGAAGAATTCAGCAAAATGATTAGCAAAAGCTACTAAAAAACTAAGATCCTAAGATTCTAAGTTCTTCCTTAGCATCTTAGGACCTTAGCCACTTAGAGTCTTTCTCCTCAATGATAATCATCCGGTTCAATATGAATCAACACATTGCCCAATTGCGGAATTTTTTCTTTTAAAGTATCTTGCAGTTTGTGCGATAGCTCATGCCCTTCTTTCACCGAAATTTTAGCCGAAACTATGGCATGAAGGTCTACGTGATATCGCATTCCTGCTTTACGGATAAAACATTTTTCGGTACCCAGAATACCCGGAACAGTTAAAGCCTTTACACGAATTTCTTCGACTAAATCATCATTCAGATTTTCGTCCATAATTTCACCTAAGGCCGGTCTGAAAATTTTATAACTGTTGTATAAGATAAAAAAAGCAGCAAAAAGTGCCGCCCAGTCATCTGCTGATTCATACCCCTTCCCCATAATCAAGGCGATAGAAATTCCGGTAAACGCTGCTACCGAAGTGATTGCGTCACTACGATGGTGCCAGGCATCTGCCGCCAATGATGAGCTGTTGGTTTGTTTGCTTCGTTTCATCACCAGACGAAATGAATATTCTTTCCATATGATAATAGCGCCCAAAACATAAAGTGTCCATGATTTTGGCAAATCATGCGGAGTCTGGATGTTAGCAATACTCTCATATCCGATAATAGTCGCTGAAGTAATCAGAAAACCAACCACCAAAAACGTAATTAAAGGTTCTGCGCGACCGTGACCATAAGGATGATTCTCGTCTGCCGGTTTATTCGAATACTTAATTCCGAACAGAACCAAAAATGACGAAAAGATATCGGTTGTCGATTCGATTGCATCGGCAATTAGGGCATATGAATTGCCAAAAAAACCTGCCAGCCCTTTTAAAATGGCTAAGCAGGTGTTTCCTATAATACTGAAATAAGTAGCTTTTACAGCTTTTTGTTCATCTGTCATTTAACTACGTTTATATTTTTTTAGCCACGAATTCACGAATTATACAAAAAATTATAATCTTAGTTTAAACTCGTGAATTCGTGGCAAGTATTCCTACGTTTACGCTCTCACGATTTTTGCTCCAATTGCTCTCAAACGCTCATCGATACGTTCGTAACCACGGTCAATTTGCTCGATATTTTGGATTGTACTAGTTCCTTTTGCTGAAAGAGCGGCAATCAACAAGGAGATTCCTGCACGAATATCAGGAGATGACATGGTTGTTGCTTTCAATTGAGACTCAAAATTATGCCCCATAACCACCGCTCTGTGTGGATCGCACAACATAATTTTTGCTCCCATATCGATTAATTTATCTACGAAAAACAAACGGCTTTCAAACATTTTCTGGTGAATTAAAACATCGCCTTTGGCTTGTGTCGCAACAACCAGAACAATACTCAATAAATCAGGAGTAAATCCTGGCCATGGCGCATCAGCAATAGTTAAAATAGAACCATCAATATCTGTTTTTACCTCATACCCGTCTTTATGAGCAGGAATGTAAATATCATCATTGCGTTTTTCAATGGTAATTCCCAATTTTCTAAAGGTGTTTGGAATCAAACCTAAATTTTCCCAGCTCACATTTTTGATCGTAATTTCGCTTTTTGTCATCGCCGCCAGACCAATCCATGAACCAATTTCGATCATATCCGGAAGAATTCTGTGCTCACATCCACCAAGGCTTTCAACACCTTCAATAGTCAATAAGTTTGAACCTACTCCGGTAATTTTAGCTCCCATAGAGTTTAACATTTTACACAACTGCTGTAAGTAAGGCTCACACGCAGCATTGTAAACAGTTGTTGTTCCTTTTGCCAAAACAGCAGCCATGACGATGTTTGCTGTTCCGGTTACTGATGCCTCATCAAGCAGCATATCTGTTCCGGTAAGACCTTCCTCAGGAGATTCTACTCCATAGAAATGATCTTCTCTGTTGTATCTGAATTTTGCTCCAAGATTAATGAAACCTTCGAAGTGTGTATCTAATCTACGACGTCCAATTTTATCTCCTCCAGGCTTCGGAATATATCCTTTACCAAAACGTGCCAAAAGCGGTCCGACAATCATAATAGAACCACGAAGAGCTCCACCTTCTTTTTTGAAAGCTTCAGTTTCCAAATAACCTACATTAACCTCATCTGCCTGAAACGTAATCGAACCCGGCTCATTTCGTTGGATTTTCACACCTAAATTACCCAATAAAGTAATTAATTTATTGATGTCAATAATATCGGGAATATTATTAATTCTCACTTTATCCCCCGTTAAAAGCACGGCGCATAAAATTTGTAATGCTTCATTTTTTGCTCCTTGCGGAGTGATTTCTCCTTTTAAAGGTGTTCCTCCTTCGATTTTAAAAATTCCCATATTTCTTTTTTAGGTTCTAAGGTTCTGAGATTCTCAGGTTCTAAGACTCTAAGAAAAAAACTTAGCATCTTAGTCCCTCAGCATCTTAGCTACTTTTTTACTTCTGATTATTATTTTTCTGAAAAGGTTTCGGTTTTCCCGAGCCTTTATTGTTTTTATTGTTTTGGATTTTTGGCTGTCCTGCCGGTGTAATCTTATTTGACATACGCTTATTGGTACGCAATAAATCAGTTGTATTTAAAAGCTCTTCAGAACTTTGAAGCAAATTGATTTTACCTCCCGACAACTCATACAGATGCTCAAAAATCACATCGTCTTTAACGGTATCCTTGTTCCAGCTTAAATACGACTTTTTCATGTGATTGGCAATCACCATTACCAAAGCATTTTTCATCTCGCCATCCTCCCATTTATTGGCAACATCGATCATATACTTGATATTGTTTCCGTAAAATCTGTATTTTGGAAAATTCTGCGGATACTGTAAAGCATCTGGTTTTAATTGCAAAACATCGCGAGACGGAATTGGGTATGGTGAATCAACATTCAATTTGAAATCAGACATAATAAAAAGCTGATCCCATAATTTATGCTGAAAATCCGGCACATCACGCAAATGCGGATTCAGACTTCCCATTACCTGAATAATGTATTTAGCAGCTTTGTTGCGTGTTTCGGCATCTTCAATTGCAGTAGCCTGATCAATCAGTTTTTGCAAATGACGACCATATTCCGGAATGATTAATCGTTGTCTTTCAGAATTGTATTCTAAATTAAAAACAACATCATTCGCACTTTCTTTTTTATATTTTTCGTTCATAAGTTATAATGAAACTATACCTTCTATGGTAGAAACTTCTTTGTATTTGCTAATCACCTGGTCAGCACTATGCATGGTAACATCAACCGAAACACTGGTAAATTTACCGGTTTTAGATTTTGTGGTTTTGATAACCGCTCCCATACTGTCAAAAGCTTTTTCAACTCGCTCAACATTATCGTCTACTGAAGGTACTATGAATTTATACAAGTATTCTGCTGGCCAGGTATTTGAATTGTCTAACTCAACTTTTAATCTTTCGTAAAATTCAGCGGTGTTTTTTTCTTTATCGTTCTCCATTCGTAATTAAAAATAAACGCAAATATACGGTTTTGATTTCAGACTTTCGATTTTAGATTTTAGATTTTTCAGAAGGAAATAATGATTGTTTTTTTACCACAAATTCCACTAATTATTAGTAAATAAAATATACTGATAAAAACTTTAGTTTTTGCACCATTTTAAAACAAGTTAATACCTAAAAAAATCAGTAAAAATTAGTGGAATTCGTGGCAAACTTTTATATTTGAAAAACTTCACGCCTTTGCTCCCGATAACTATCAGGATTATGGGATTGAACCACACTACAATGAAAAAAATTATCCTCTTACTTTTTACTACTCTCACTTTTCACAACATTCACGCACAGGAAATTAAAACCTTAACCTATTTCCAAAACGACACACTCAAACTGGATTTAGATTTATACCTGCCCAAGAAAAAACCCAATGAAAAAACGCCTTTAATCTTATTTGCATTTGGAGGAGGGTTTTCGGGTGGAGAACGAACCAGTGAAAAAGATTTTGGGCTTTTTATGGCGAAAAACGGCTACGCGGTTGCCAGCATCTCCTACAGCCTATACATGAAAGGAAAAGATTTTGGCTGTAAAGGCGCTTTAACCGAAAAGATAAAAGCAATTCAAATTGGCGTTAGTGATATGTGGCAAGCCACTTCATTTCTAGTTAAAAATGCAGACCAATACAATCTCGACACTTCAAAATTCTTTATTTCAGGAATCAGTGCAGGTGCCGAAATTGGCTTTCACGCTTCGTTTTGGGATTACAAACTGATGAATTTGTACCCAAACAATTTATCTCCTGATTTCAAATATGCCGGTTTCATTGGAGGCTCGGGCGCTATTATGGACATTAATCTAATTACCAAAGGAAAAGCCATCCCAATGCTGTTAGCACACGGAAACAACGACGAAACGGTTCCTTACAATGCAGGCTCGCATCGCTCCTGCTTAACAAATGCTTCCGGTTGGCTGATTTTATTTGGATCTTATGCCGTGTACAATCACATGAAAGACTTACATAAAAATATAGAATTGATTACTTTTTGTGGAGGCGGGCACGAATTTTCAGGATATTTATTTCATGAAGGACAGCAATATGTTCTGGATTTTGTAAATAACGTTTTGAAAGGCAAAAAAATCGAATCTCATTTGATTATTCCTTCTCAAAAGAAAAACTCCGGCAATTATTTATTTTGTGAATAATTATTTCACCCAGATGGGTTTCTATAAATATTACGTCCCGATGGGACTTATCAATATTTCTAAAACACATTCGATTTTCAAAAAATCCTGAAATTTAAATATAATATCTCAGCCAAAAATTATTTCACCTCGATGGGGTCCTCCTTCTACAACCTCTTATTTTCTATAAATATATCGCTCCTTCGGAGCTTCTTGAAATTCAAAAAACAAAAGAATTTTAATAAACAGCTGAACCTTATATTTATTTTAAATTGCGAAATCATCTAGTTAAGGCAAAATAATCTTTTTAAATACCAATAAGTTTAGGTAAATTTGCGCTTTATTTTTAGAAAGTGCAAAAACAAATTATAGTTCTCATTGGTGGCCCGGGAACGGGAAAATCTACTCTAATCAACGAATTGGTAGCTCGTGGCTACTGTTGTTACCCAGAAATTTCAAGACAAGTTACACTCGAAGCACAGCAAAGAGGCATCGAACAATTGTTCCTTGAACAACCTTTATTATTTAGTGAAATGTTGTTGAATGGTCGAATTAAACAATTCAAAGACGCAGTTGAAGAACCGCATGAAGTAGTCTTTATAGATCGTGGAATTCCTGATGTAACAGCTTACATGGATTACATTAATGATGATTATCCAGAGAGTTTTGTACAAGCCTGTGAGGATTATAAATATTCAAAAACTTTCATTTTACCGCCATGGGAAGAAATTTACGAAAGCGACACCGAGCGCTACGAAAATTTTGAGCAGGCCGAAAAAATCCAAAAACATCTTGTTGATACCTATAAAAAATATGGATACGACTTAATTGAAGTACCTAAAGATACGGTTGAAAACAGAATTCTTTATATCTTAGATAAAATTTAGGCAGGCGTTTAAAGTTGCAAAACTAGAAACTGATTTCTAAATTTTTTAACTTTAAAACACGACCAATGCCACAAGCGCAGGAAATTCTTTCAAAATACTGGAAACACGACAGTTTCAGACCGTTGCAAAAGGAGATTATTGACTCTGTTTTGGACGGTCAGGATACCTTTGCCCTGCTGCCAACAGGTGGAGGAAAATCGATTTGTTTCCAGGTTCCAAGTATGATGCTGGAAGGCATTTGCTTAGTCATTTCACCTTTGGTTGCTCTTATGAAAGACCAGGTTGCCAACCTGCAGAAACGCAACATAAAAGCTATTGCACTAACCGGAGGTATTCATACCGAAGAAATCATAGATCTTCTTGACAATTGCCAATACGGAAACTACAAGTTTTTATACCTTTCTCCCGAAAGACTGCAATCAGACTGGATACTGGAACGCATTAAAAACCTGCCGATTAATTTAATTGCAATCGACGAAGCGCATTGTATTTCGCAATGGGGACACGATTTTCGCCCTGCCTATCTGAAAATTTCAGAACTTAAAAAATATTTTCCAAAGATTCCGTTTTTAGCTTTAACCGCAACAGCAACACCCAGAGTCATCGAAGACATTAAATCAGAACTGGGATTAAAAGACCCCGTACTTTTTCAGCAATCTTTTGAAAGAAAAAATATTGCCTACATGGTTTTTGAAGTCGAAGACAAGTTGTATCGCACCGAACAAATCTTAAAGAAAAACCCGCAGCCTTCTATTATATATGTACGAAACCGAAAATCGTGCATTAACCTTTCCACTCAATTACAATCATTAGGTTTTACTGCAACCTATTACCATGGTGGCCTTTCTGCTAAGGAAAAAGACAAAAACATGCAGCTTTGGATGTCGGAACAAGCACAGGTTATTGTAGCAACTAATGCGTTTGGAATGGGAATCGACAAAGACAACGTAAAAACAGTCATTCATACACAACTACCGGAAAACTTAGAAAACTATTATCAGGAATCCGGAAGAGCCGGACGAAACGGAGAAAAAGCTTTCTCAGTATTGCTTTTTAACAATTCAGATGCCACTCAGACTGAACAGCAGTTTTTAAGCATTCTGCCCGATAAAAAATTTCTAAAAACGATGTATATAAAACTCTGTAACTATTTTCAGATAGCGTACGGAGAAGGTTTAGACGAGTCCTTTTCTTTTAAACTAAATAACTTTTGTAACAAATACGATTTCCCCACTTTAAAAACATACAATGCATTACAGTTTTTAAACCAGCAAGGAATCATTACTTTGTCGCAGGAATTCTCAGAAAAAATTACTTTACAATTTATAATCGAATCCAAAGAGGTAATTCGATACATGAATCTCAATTCAAACGACGAGGAAATTATATTAGCAATTCTAAGAACTTACCCCGGAGTTTATGATATTAGAACTCCTTTTAATCTTTCGCTGATTGCAAAAAAATCACACCATACAGAAGAACAGGTTTTAGCTCTATTAGAAAAATTAAAAGAGAAAGAAATTATCGAATACAAAGCCAAAAACAACGATTCAACTGTATTATTCAATGAAGTGCGTGAAGACGAATTAACTATAAATCGCGTTTCTAAATATCTGGAAAAACAGAATGAACTCAAAAAAGAGCAGCTTTCTTCCGTCCTCTATTATATAAAAGAAAACAAAACCTGTAAAAACAGATTGATTCTGGATTATTTTGGAGAAGAAACCAACGAAAACTGTGGCGTTTGTTCCTATTGTATTACGTTGAAGGGAAAAATAACTGAAGCCGATTCGATTGCTGATAAAATTCTGTATTTGTTAAAATCAACCGCTTTGACTTCCAGAGAAATTCAGTCTCAAATCAAACTGGATGCCAATGATATTATTTTGGTACTTCAGCAATTATTAGAAAACAATCATATCACCATACTGGCGAACAATAAATACACTTTAAAATCATAATGGAAAAATTGAGAATTATTTTCATGGGGACTCCCGAATTTGCTGTCGGCATTTTGGACACTATCCTTAAAAACAACTACGATGTCGTGGGCGTAATTACTGCAGCAGACAAACCTGCAGGACGCGGACAAAAAATAAAATACTCTGCAGTAAAAGAGTATGCACTGGCAAACAACCTTACGTTACTTCAGCCAACAAACTTAAAAGACGAGAGTTTTTTAGCGGAGTTAAAAGCTTTAAATGCGAATTTACAAATTGTTGTTGCCTTCAGAATGCTTCCAAAAGTAGTCTGGGAAATGCCGGAATTTGGAACATTTAACCTTCACGCTTCCATATTACCCAATTACCGTGGTGCCGCACCAATTAACTGGGCCATTATTAACGGAGAAACCAAAACTGGAGTCACCACCTTCTTTATCGATGACAAAATAGATACCGGAGCAATGATCCTGAATTCGGAAATTGCAATTGAGCCGGAAGAAAATGCCGGACAATTACACGACCGACTTATGCTATTAGGAAGTGAAACTGTTATTGATACTTTAAAAGTTATTGAAAGCGGAAATGTAAAAACTACCATTCAGGAAGACACTGCCGAAATAAAAACTGCTTACAAATTAAACAAAGAAAACTGCAAAATTGACTGGACCAAATCCGGTGCAGAAATCAACAATCTCATTCGCGGTTTAAGTCCGTATCCTGCATCCTGGTGCTTCTTAAAAGATAAAGAAGAAGAACAAACCATCAAAATATATGAGGCAAAACTACTTCCTGAGACACATTCTCACGAAGCCGGAAGTCTGATTTGCAGTAAAAAAGAAATCAAAGTTGCAGTTAAAGACGGTTACATTCAAATTTTGAGTTTACAGCTACCTGGAAAAAAAAGAATGCAGGTGGCAGAATTACTAAACGGAATAACTTTTTCTGAAAGCGCCAAAGTCTATTAAGGTCAATAAAACAGGGGTTTCTACCTGATTTTGACCAACTAACGCTCTGCTTTATGAACAAAAAAAGCAAGTTAT
Source organism: Flavobacterium sp. WG21 (assembly GCF_000335775.1). Classification (NCBI taxonomy): domain Bacteria; kingdom Pseudomonadati; phylum Bacteroidota; class Flavobacteriia; order Flavobacteriales; family Flavobacteriaceae; genus Flavobacterium; species Flavobacterium sp. WG21. The sequence goes on along the minus strand of NZ_AMYW01000031.1, from coordinate 25,799 downwards.
TAACAATTTTTGCTAAAAATAAAGAAAACACTTGCAAGGAACGGATTTCCTACTAAATTTGTGTATTAACAATTTTTTTTAACCAACAATTAATAACTAATATTATGAACAAATCAGAATTAATCGATGCTATCGCTGCTGATGCAGGAATCACAAAAGCTGCGGCAAAATTAGCTTTAGAGTCATTTTTAGGGAACGTAGGAGCTACTCTAAAGAAAGGTGGGAGAGTTTCATTAGTAGGTTTTGGATCATGGTCTGTATCTGCTAGAGCTGCAAGAGACGGTAGAAACCCGCAAACAGGAAAAACTATTCAAATCGCTGCGAAAAATGTTGTAAAATTCAAAGCTGGTGCTGAATTAGAAGGTGCGGTGAACTAAGTAAGAAAGTTCTCCAAACTAATAATATAATCAAAACCCTTCTTATGAAGGGTTTTTTTTTGCGCTTCAACGATTTTATTTGGGATTTTAGAAATTTTATGATTAAATTTAATAAAAATTGTAGCCGTATGATTTCAGAAAAATTAAAAAAAGGACACCTGCTTATTGCCGAGCCTTCTATAATTGGAGATTTATCATTTAATAGATCGGTAATTTTATTAGCAGACCATAACAAAGAAGGATCAATAGGATTTATCATTAATAAACCTTTAAAGTACACTATTAATGACCTGATTCCTGAGATTGAAGCCTCTTTCAAGATATATAACGGAGGTCCTGTTGAACAGGACAACCTTTATTTTATTCACAATATTCCAGAGTTAATCCCGAATAGTGTTGAGATTTCTAATGGAATTTATTGGGGAGGTGATTTTGAATCGACCAAAGACTTAATAAACAACGGATCTATCAGTAAAAATAACATTCGTTTTTTCTTAGGGTATACCGGTTGGGATGAAAATCAGCTTGAGAATGAAATGCAGGGAAACTCCTGGATCATTGCCGATAATAGTTATAAAAATAAAATTATCGGAAAATCAACCACCCATTTCTGGAAAGAGCAAATCATTGAACTTGGAGGCGACTATCTTATTTGGTCAAATGCACCTGAAAATCCATATCTGAATTAATTTTCAGAAATGGATTCGTTCAGCTTTTGTAATAACAGATGAGCCAAATTACTTGTAAAGTCCTTTTTTCGATATTTCGTGATCGGCTGAATTCCCATGATCACATTAGTCAGAAATAATTCATCTGCTTTTTGAAGATCAAATGGTGAAATTATTTCTTCTATTACTTCTATGCCCTCTACTTTTTTAGCCAAAGCTAAAATCTGCTTGCGCATCACACCGTTAAGGCAACCTTCAGAAATTGGCGGAGTTATAAGTTTTTTACCCATAACCATAAATAAATTCCCCTGTAATACCTCAACTACATTTTTAGTATCGTTAAGCAAAATGCAATTGGCCAAACCATTTTCATGAGCAAAAATACTTCCGGTAACGTTTATCATCTTATTAGTAGTTTTGATCGACGATAACAATTGCTTAGTCACATAAAAATCCTTATACAAATCTACTTCGTATTCAACTGAATTTAAAGCATATAAAACATCTTCAAGTACTGTTGCGTGAATTAAATACGAAACCTCATTTGTTTTAGGCAAATAAAGTCCGCCCTCTTTTCTAAAAACAGTAATTCTGGCTCTGGCAGATGCCGAAATTCCTTTTTGCTGAACAAGGTTTAAAATCTGCTCTTCAAAATATTCCATGGTAAAATTCATCGGAATTTCCATTCGAACCACACGCATAGAAGCCATTAATCTGAAATAATGATCTTCCAGGAACAAGATTTTATTATTGATAATTTTTACTGTTTCAAAAACACCATCTCCGTATAAAAATGCGCGGTTTTGAGTTAATATATTATCTTCTTCTGCTACTATATTTCCGTTAAAATTAATCATAAAAAAACCCTGAATTTTGTTCAGGGCAAATATAAGGTATAAAATAGAATTTTACTAAACAGATCCGATAAGATGTTTCAGATCTGAGATCTGATTCTCCCACAGTTGTTTAGCTTCTCCTACTTCTTCTTTATCAGCAAAATCTACTACCATTAACGATACGTCTTTGGTAAGTTCATCAACCAGAATGTGCAATTCAAAAAAATACTCGGTGTCTTTACTGCTTTCATCCACCCATTTGAATTTGACTTTTTCACCTGTTTTTTTGGAAGCCAAACGCGCTTTTTCCTGTGAGTCGTTCCATATAAAAGTAAAAAATTCTCCTCTTGAATTTACATTATCAGCAAACCATTCTGATAATCCTGACGGAGTTGATATATATTGATACAATAGTTGCGGCGAAGAATTGATCGGAAACTCGATTTCGTAACGTATTTTTGGATCCATGTGCTACTTTTAATTTTTTTGGAAATATAAGAATATATGTCCAAAAACAACACATTTTTAAAAATATTTTTTTTCTTCATTTTATGCTTGCAAGCTTTAATATTATTTCTATCTTTGCACCCGCAATGAGGAACACGGTTCTACTTGCAGTCTTGGCGAGGTAGCTCAGTTGGTTAGAGCGCAGGATTCATAACCCTGAGGTCACGGGTTCAACTCCCGTCCTCGCTACAAAAAACAAACCCCTAATCATCAATTGATTAGGGGTTTTTATTTAAATTTACACCCTCTCTAACCCGTTAATTAGAATGAGGAAATTAAAAAAAAGCAACTGAAATTCGAACAATGTAAACAATACGACAGCGGACTTCAGACTTTGTACTTCTTCTTTTTTTATAAGAAAAGTATGCGGACAGGTCAGAATAGTATTTTATAAGCTAAATCATTTATAAAAACATGGATATAGTTAAATTTAAAATCACGTCAAAAACGATAAAAGTAGAAGTACGCAATTCGAATAACTACGTTTTTAATTTCAACACGGCTTTAGAGATTGAAAAAGAAGACAGAGAGGTTTTATTAAGACTGTACAATGCGTTGGACCTTCTTTTTAAAAAAGAAACTCATCCTGAGATTAAAAACTATATTTCACCTAATCAAACTAATATTTTGGATCAGATTTCGGCTGCGGATAATCTGGAGCAGGAAAAATAAACCATCGTTAGTTTATCATTGAAAATTTATTTTCTAAAAAAGAGAAAGTCTCCACACCATGAGATTTTCTCTTTTTTTTGTTTTTTTGTTTAGATTCCAAACAATTTCAGAACATCCAAATTCTAATCTCCAGCTTTTGTTCTTCAAAAAATAACTTCTCCAAAACCTTAATCTGAGGCTTACACTGTCTTTTTACGAGACTAAAATCAAAAACTTACTTCAAAATCTAAACTAAAATCAGGTATTTCTACTTAGTGAATTAATCTATTAAAAAACGATTTTTGTTGCAAATTACGTGAAACCGTAAGTTATTCTCTGAAAACTGATATAACTTAGCGTATTAAAAAGAACAAAAATCACAAAAAGAAAACTATAATACTTAACCATAAAATAAAAACCAAAAAAACGAACCATGGAAAAACTTTGGTGTTGGCGTTGCAAAACAGAAGTTCCTATGTTACATACAGAAGAATATCAAATTGCAACTAAACTCTATCGTAATGGCTTTGAACATGGAAAATGTAATATGACCAGAACAGAGCGATTCAGTGAACTTCTAAATTACTATAAAGAACTAACCGGATTTAAAGAAACCAATCCTAATGCTATTATGCATCATCGAATTGATCTTTACGGTCCGCCTTGCGAATGTTGTTCTAAACCTTACCGAACTCCTCAAGCAAAATTTTGTGCAGCCTGCGGACACAAAAGAACAGCAGCGGTAACCAACAATACTCACACCTTTACCGAGGAGGAACAAAAATGGTGGCAAAAACTATTGGAATCAAACACCTTTAGTCAGCCAGTGCTTGCGGTTAGTGCTTTAATTGCAAAACTGGATTTAAATTTATAAAAATCAAAAAAACGAAATCAATCCTGGAATCCATTTTTAGTTGTACTAAAAGTGGATTTTCTGCTTTCAGGAATATACCGCTGTTTTTTTAATGTAAAAAATGCGTTAAAATAGCTTTCGGACAACAATTCTTCGACAATTAAAAATACTTTTGTGAGAACGAAAACACACATTGGTATGGATTCCGAAAAATTCATCTTCTGCCTTGAAGGTGTTCCTGACATCGAAAACAATTTTGTTACCCAGGTAGTAAAAAACCTGGAAGAAATCGCTATTGATCAGGGTATCGCCAGTATTTACAAAACTTGCGATACCATTGAAGGCTTAGAAGAAAGTCTGAATGTTTTACTTTATGAAGATCACAATTTTAAAGATTACGAAATTATTTATTTGGTAATGCCAGGCGGCCCCAACAATATCTGCCTGCATGATTACTATTATAGTCTGGAAGAAATCGCAGAACTTTTTGAAGGAAAAATGAAAGGAAAAATTATTCATTTTGCCAATTTAAAAGTACTTGATTTAAACGACGAAGAAGCGCAGTACTTTTTAGACATTACCGGTGCACGGGCGATTTCGGGTTACGGCTCTACTTATAATAAGATCGCGAGCTGTAGTACCATCGACAAAGCTTTTTTTAGCCTGTATCAGGAAAATGACGACATTACTGAAGTGGTGGAAGAACTTTATCAAAAGCATTATGCTCTTTGCAAATTACTTGATTTTAGACTGTATTATTAAATTATGAAAAGCAATGCCAACGGAGAGATAAAAACCTATGGCGCGAAAGTGTTTCGTGAAAAATTTCTAGGACAGGAAAATCCAATGCATTTATTGTTTAAATCCAGCTCTGACCATTTTTTTTGTCTGGAAATGGAAGAAATGATGCAGCTTCGTTACGCTGTTCCTCCTTCAAAACACAGTTGTCACACCATACTTTTTGTGACTTCCGGAGTTCATGTTGCAAAGGTTGGTTTCGAAGAATACCAAACCAATCCAAATGAAATGCTTATTGTTCCGGCCGGGCAGATTTTCTCTATTGAGCATATTAACACGAAACATATTGGTTTTATTTGCCAGTTTCATCCGGATGTTTTGATCGGTAAATATGGCAACAGTGAAATGCTCAATGATTTCGACTTTCTTAAAATTGGAGGAAATCCAAAAATTATAATCTCTCCGGACAACTTCCATTTTATAGTGAATCTCTTTAAGCGTTTACAGGCCGCTTATCTTGAAACTGAAATCGATAATTCTGATATCGTTCAGTCTTATTTAATGGCTTTGTTCTTTGAGATGAATAAAAATGCTCCCAAAACATCTAAAAGCAATACAGCCGCAGCTGTTATTTTTGCTAAGTTCAAAAAACTCATTTACGCTAATATCAGGACGCATCATCAGGTAAATTATTACGCCTCTTTACTTAATGTTACCCCCAATCATTTAAATAAATCGGTCAAATCGGCAACCGGTAAGTCTGCGGTCAAATGGATTGATGAGACCATTTTAACAGAAGCAAAATACCTGTTGTACCAAACTACCTTTTCTGTAAGTGAAATCGCTATGCAGGTAGGACATGAGGATCATTCTTACTTTAGCCGTTTCTTTAAAAAACATGAAGGAATCACTCCTATTCAATATCGTAAATTGATTGATAAGTCCTAATTATTGCTTCCTGCATCCTATAAACTTGAAAAACGTTTATTGAAATTTGTTCCGTTAAAAAAAGCAAATTATGATTTACGTTTTCAAAACATCTGTTGACACACCATCAAAGCTGGAATTCGCAAGTGCATTACTTGATGAACGGATACCAAACGCGATATGGAATTTTGACCTTGAGGACTGCGATAATATTTTAAGAATTGACAGTGAGGCCGAAATAAATGAAAAGATTCTCAAGAATGCGATTTTCGATTGTGTCGAATTAGAATAAATTCAAAAAAAAGTATAGTACACAACACTTTTCTGTTTGTTAGAAAAGCTTGATTTAAATGGTCGGCAATTTTTTCCTCTATACCCAAAAAAACAGGGATGCAAAACCAATTGCATCCCTGTTCCTTTTTAAACAACTTATAAACTAATTACTGTCTCCATTGCGGATCTCCTACTTTTTTGTCAATTAACGTTTGATTTTTAAGAGTAAAATCTCCTGTTGCACTATTCGTAAACTGAGGATCCAACGTTCCGTAAGTTCCCGAAGCATCATATTTTACCGCAGCAACACCGGCTGTATGTAATGCAGCCGAATTAAAATAGTTATTATTCAAGAAAGTAGGTGGTGTCGTTGAGGTCTGATTGGTATACATCGCTAATGGTGTTTCAAAAAGCGTGTTGCGAATTGTTGAAGCATTACTGGCAAAACGCACATACAGAATTCTATTAGAAGCTGTCATCGCTTTATTTGAAATGGTACAGGCATCTACCAATACTGTAGTTGTTAAACCCGTCCCGGTAATGCCAGGTGCGTTATCGATACGGATAAAATCACGGCCTGTAGCACAATTGTTAAAAGTACTGTTTTTAAGGGTTAACGATGCCAAATGCGAGGTTCTAAAATCGATACAATCACCTTGTACCGTTAATATGTTAGTGACGACACTATTTTCAACCGTCACCGAAACAATTTTAGTAATACCTGTTGCCGTTTGTGTTATAAACGATTTCACAAAATCATGAACCTTACAACCACTAATTAAAAGAGCGCCGTAAGCAGTACTTATTTCATTGTATTTTACAGCATCACTTTGAGTCTTGTCGCCATTGATATCCAAATCAATTAAACTAACGGATTTAGCTCCTGCGTTTAGTGTAAACTTATTATGAAGCAAAGGCTTATTATCGCTTCTCAGACCTCTAATTGTAATCGATTTATTCAAAATAATTTCACCAACAAAAACATTGTATTCTCCCGGCATCAATACCAATACTGCATCAGGATCTGCCGCTGCGATTTTTGCATTCAAATCATCCGTAGGTTTAACTAAAGTAGCTGTTCCAATGTCAATTCCTGTAGTAAAAGTAACCACTCCTCTCTTTTTGGTTCCGTTAAATAAAGTGGCAGTATAGGCCGTTTCTCCTGTAAATCCCGTAACTATCGCTGCACCGGCCGTTTTTTCGGCTGCTGTAATCGTGTGCGTAATTCCGCCTGGACCCGCAGTAATTTGGGTAACAGAACTGTTAGGCGTCCATCTTAACGTCACTTGTTTTGCTTCGATATCGGCAGGCTGCACAGGAAAGAAGATTTGCTCCGTTAATGTTGCTGCTGTTGTTACAGACCATTTCGAATCGGCAAGTCCTAAAGTACTGACTGCTTTTACTCTTATCGAATAAACCGTTTCTCCTTCTAATGCAACTTTTACCGGAAGTTCTTTTGCGGTAACATTAACTGTTTTGTAAATTGTTTTGAAATCCGGATCATCAGCACTGAATTCTACCGTATAATGATCAACATCCTCTTTTGTGGTCCAGTTTAGTTCGACCGTAGTTTGATTTTTCACTACCGCTTTTAGTTCGATTGGAGAAAATACTCTATTGGCTCCTATATCCTCCAACACTGCTTCATTGTAACTTTCGCAACCGGCAATTACCAATAAAAACATAGCCAGCAGTCCTTTAAATATATATTTTGCGTTCATAATTCTTATTTGTTAATTGTTTTTAGTTTCCAAAAACCCAGTCATTTGCTAACTGTCCATTACTTCCGTCAATAAACGTTTGCCAGATTGGCCAAAATTGTCTTTTATCAGGATTAACTCCGGCTTTGTACAGTGTGGTTATTTTGTTGTCATCCAGTTTATCCCAGCTTTTTGACGTATAATCAGTACCCTGCGCCTGAGTTTCTCCACGGTTTAAACCATAAATCTCAAGTGTAGTATTATCTGCTTTGTATTTATAATAAAGTGTTGAAGGCACATTGGCATATTCATCACTTCGTGCTTTTAAACGAGTCATTTTAACTTTAGCTTCGTCTAATTTTACTTTTAACAAGTTCCAGCGAATCAGGGCAAACTTACGTTCCATTTCTCCGGTAAACTCATATTTATTCTCCTCGATAATACCGTTCAGCATGGCTTGCTTACTTGTCAGACCATCTACATAAGCGTCTACTTTTACCGCCTGGTTTTGCGAGGCAAACGCTCTGCGGCGGATTTCTTTTAAGTAGACCGCGGCAGATCCCGGGCCTTCTAATTCATTTGCCGTTTCAGCAGCCATTAAAAGTACCTCGGCATAACGCATGTAAATTTTATTTACCCCATCGTCATTTGGTGCCGAAACGATACGATTCATCCATTCGAAACGATATTTACCAAAATACCAGGTTTGTAAATCTGTAAGTTCTTGTTTGGACTTGCCGTTTACCGCAGCTCCCCATTTGTAAGGCACACAGGTAACATCTCTGCGACTGTCGGCCTGATCGTAGTCATAAAAAACAAATGGCAACGGTCCGTTTACACCGCCTTTATTAGTTCCCATCTGTTGAAACTGATCTGAAGCATCATGACGCACAGCGAAAGTAAACAGGACTCTGCCTCGTGTGGCTGCAAAAGGAATTTCCCAAAGCGATTCTCCTCCGGCTGTTGTACTTTCCTGATTGTATTTTCTCCATAAACCTTCAAAAGTCGGTTCTAAATGTGCAGAACCACTGGCAATTACAGAACGGCATTCGTCTAATGCCAGTTTGTACATCGTACCTACTGAAAGTGCAGGATCTGTACTTCTTCTCACTCCGTCCGGATATTGCTGAAAGCCACTGGACATCAAAGCCAAACGGGCTCTTAAACCTTTTACAAAAGCTTTGTTGATACGCTCTGTGCTTGTTGTAGCAGCAGTTTCATTAGGCCATGCTACTAAAGTTGAAGCTTCGCCTAAATCGGCAATTAACTGTTTGTAAATTTCGTCACGACTTGTTTTAGACACATAGATTGTCGACGTAGAAACTGGTTCAAAACGGGCTGGAACATCACCCCAGTTTCTGATCAGATCGGCGTAATAAATGGCTCGTAAAGTCAGTGCTTCTCCTAACAACTGCCCCATCTCTGTATTCGGTAATGGATTACCGTACTTGCGCAGACCTCTGATACACAAATTAGCACGTTCAATTCCTTCATACATCATGGCCCAGGCATTTTTTGGCGAATTCATTTCTGTATTATCCGATTTTGCATCATAAACTACCAGATCCGATTTGACATTATCACTTGAAGAAGTCAAAAGCCATTCTGTATCTGTATTTAGTCCTTGGTAAGCCAAAAGTCTTCCTCTATAAGATTGCTCCTCTCCAAATGAGACTTTTATTCCATCGACAGCACCCTGAGCTAGTCCGGCAGTAGAAAAAATAAGCTGTTCGTCTAAGGTTGACTGTGCCGGTGTATCAAAATATTCCTCCCCGAAATCCTGACAAGAAGTCAACAAACCTGAGATTATCAATCCTGCTATTATTACTTTATATTTCATTTTGTGATACGTTTTAAATTAGAAATTAAGGTTTAAACCAAAAACCAACTGCCTGCTGCGCGGATAAGCCGAATAATCAACTCCCGGTGTTAGCGGAGTTTTTCTTCTTGTGGACACTTCAGGATCCGGACCGGAGTAATTTGTAATTACAAACACATTCGTTGCGGTAAAATAGAATCTCAATTTACTTACTCCCAGCTTAGAGGTTAAGGCTTGCGGTGTACTATATCCTAAAGTCAGCGTATTCAATCTGAAGAACGAGCCATCTTCTACTGCCCAGTCTGTAAACATGAATTTTTGCATGTAAGGAGACCACATCGTAGTATTGGCATTTAGCGCTTCTAAAGCAGCAGGATCTGTTACCAATTGTCCCGAAGCAGGATCTAAATTTGTCCATCTTTTGCCATCTGCCATCTCGGTGCTTAAATTCTTGTATTGCCCGTTTCGGTTTGCTGTTGAAAACTCGGCTTTATTGGCATTGTAAATATCATTACCAACGCTCCAGTTGAAAGCGGCAGAAAGATCAAAACCGTAAGCATTTGCATTAATAACCAAACCTCCGGTATGTTTAGGATTAGAATTTCCTATTACTTTTTGATCCGATGCTGTCACTTTATTATCAGCAGAACCATCTGTATTTTTCAGCTTCATCATCCCCGGCTGTAAAGCACCTACTACACTGCTTGCATCAACAACTCCTGCTTTTAAGGTGTACTTTCCTCCTGTATAATCAAAATCCGAAACTTCATAGCGTCCGTCGCTTTGATATCCGTACATTAATCCCATTGGAGAACCTACATTTACCACATAATCATTCCCAACATCAGTAGACGCCCAATTGGTATTTGTGCCAAAATTATCCATTACGCCAAGAGAGTTGATTCGGTTTTTGTTCATTCCAACGTTCACAGAAAAGCTCAAACCATAATTTTTCTTTTCGATGGCTATAAAATTCAGGGTTGCTTCAAAACCGGTATTTTGTGTTTCACCCATATTTCTAAACTGGGTTTTGTAACCTGTACCTCCTACCGGAAACTCGATCAGTAAGTCCTTCGTAACATTTTTATACACATCAAAAGTTCCGTTCAGACGATTTTTAAAAAACCCGAAATCCAGACCAATATTTTGCGTTACAGTAGTCTCCCACTTCAATTCCGGATTTGCCAAAACACTCGATGGAGACCAATAGCTATCGAAACCGTTTATGAACCCATTTGTACTGGACAAATAACTCTGAACGGTTTGCCCAACAGGAATGTTATTGTTACCCGCCTCACCATAACTAAGTCTTAGCTTTAGAAGATTTAACCAGGAAGCATTTTTCAGGAAATCCTCTTCAGAAATTTTCCATGCTGCCGCTGCTGCCGGGAAATACCCCCAACGATTGTTTCCTAAAAACCTACTAGAACCGTCTGCACGAAAAGAAGCTGTTAACAAATAGCGGTCTTTATAATCATAATTTAAACGTCCGAAAAAGGACAGCAATTTATCATCCGCACTGTAAAAATTGTCCACTGAAAAAGGTGTTCCCTGTGTCGTTAATTTCTTAGCCTGATCTAAATCAAAAAATTTCGGATAATTTAAAATCGTCGTAGTTACGGTGTTTGAGGTTGTCGTAATCATCTCTTCTCCTAAAAGTGCCGTCAAATGATGATTGTCTCCCAGAATATTTTTAAAATCATAGTTTAAAGTATTGGCATTTCTAAAACGTACGTCTTTACGATCACTCATGACCATACCCGGCTTTCCTGCACCTATTTTGGCTGTACTTGAAAAATAAGTAGAAGACCCATAAAAACGATAATCAGAATAGTTTGAATTGTCCAATCCTAAATCACTTTGAAATTTTAAATCTTTAGCCAGTTTCCAACCAAAGCTTCCCAATAAATTATAATTTTTTCGGAACTGCTGACGGTCATTGTCTGTTATTGCCAAAAATGGATTTACCAGATAACTGTTCACAGACTGATCATCATTATCAGTAGTTAATCCCGGCATTGGAATTGGTGCGTAACCCACACTATGGCGCAAACGGCTGTCTAATGATGAAGCCTGATTTTGATCGTTTGCACCGCCACCATTTATATCAGTATCAGAGTAACGCACTGTAAATCCAAGGTCTATTTTTTCGCTTGCTTTATTTTTTAAGGCCAATGAGAGGTTGTTTCTTTTAAAATTCGAACCTGCCATAATTGCTTTTTCATCGTAATATGCATAGTTAAAGTTGTAACTAAGCTTTTCATTCCCTCCACGAATTCCTAAATCACGGCTGTTTACTTCACCACGACGGCCGTAAATCTGCTTTTGCCAATCTGTTCCTTTTAAACCGTTATACAAATCACGATCCTGCCAGCTGCCAAAATACTTGGTATAGGAGCTTGGATTGCTCAAAATCGTTTTATCCGTCTGATCCAATAATGCATATTCGTATTGCCATTTTACAAAATCATCAACCGGAAGAACCTCGATTTCTTTGGCCATGGTTTTCATTCCGTAAAACATATTATAGCTCACAGCCATTTTTCCGTCTTTACCGGTTTTAGTCGTAATAATAATAACCCCGTTTGCTCCTCTTGATCCATAGATTGCAGTAGAAGAAGCATCTTTCAAAACCGTCATCGATTCAACATTAGAAGCCGCAATATCATTCATACTGTTTACCGGAAAACCATCTACAATAATTAACGGAGAAGCATCTTGTGTTAAAGACCCGCCTCCACGCACTCTGATTTTAATATCGGCATCCGGTGAACCTTCGCTTGAAGTAACCTGAACTCCGGCGATTCTACCCGTTAAAGCTTCGGCGATATTAGAAACCGGAACTTTTTTCAGGTCATTTCCTGAAATGGAAGAAACTGCCCCTGTCAGATCCGATTTTTTAACGGTACCGTAACCTACCACAACCACTTCATTTAAAGCATTTGAATCTTCAATTAAAACAACATCAACTTTCGTTTTTCCGGCAGCATTGACTTCTTTGGTTTTAAAACCTATAAACGAATAGGTTACAACTGCTTTGGGATTGGTCAATTTTAATTTGTACCGTCCGTCAAAATCTGAGGAAGTTCCGTTTTTTGTTCCTTTCTCTAATATATTAACACCCGGCAAGGTGAGTCCTGCAGCATCCTTAACGGTTCCTTCGAGTGTAATACTTTGCGCCTGCATTTGATTGCCGGCCAGTAAGCACAATAAGAAAACAACTGCAAAGCAACAATTTGCTCCTTTGTTAAATAAATCTTTAAAATTCATGGTTGATTGTTTAAGTTATTAATTGTTTGTTCTAAGTGGTTATTTCGTTTTGATTAGGTTCCCTCTTTTTTTAACTGATAATCAAAGCCTCACTTCTAAGACAACAGTTTCTTTTTTGAGTTGTTTTTTGACCTTCTAAATAAGGTCATTTTTTTAGCCTTAAAAAAAGTTGTAATCGATTACACAAACTTAAATATTTTTTTGAGATAAAAAATTAAAAGTCATAAAAATTTCCCAAAATAAATGACATACCAAAAATAAAACCGCCTTTTTATATCACAAATGCAATTTAAGTCCGATATAAATAGTAAATACATTTTTATTTTTTTTAGCAGATTGCGGTGGTTTTACAAAAAAACAATCGATTACAAGGGAACTCATTGCGATATTGTCAACTTCTTTTTTGAGCTGTTTTTAATGGCTGTTTTTTCAAAAAAAATAACAAAAAACAGTATTCCTGTCACAAAAATTATCGCATACGAAGTCAAGCTACCACTGTAAAGACACCATATTCTTACTAAAAAGAAAAACAACATACTACAACCCTGCTTGGGAGGAATCAAAAAAACAAAAAAAGAGTCTTTGAACCCGATAAGTTCAAGACTCTTTTTTAATATAATTTGCAAACCTTAACGTTAGCTAACTTTTTACCGCTTACGCTTCTCTCGCATCGTCTAAATCTAACCAACAACAATAGCTCTCAAAGATTACAACAAAATCTTTACGCTTTTTGCAACTGCAAATTCCCTTTATGTTTCTGCATTAAAGCAAAAGTAATTACCATTCCGCTTAACGCCATAACCAAACCGATTAAATTTGGCGAAGCATAACTGTACCCTGCAGACAATGGCAAACCTCCCAAAAAGGCTCCCAACGCATTTCCGATATTAAAACTTCCCTGCAGCGCTGCCGAAGCAATCATCTCAGCATCTTTAGCCGTTTTAATCATTAACATCTGAATTGGAGCAATCACCGAAAAAGAAACAGTACCCGTTAAAAAAGTCAGGAATAAAGATACATATTGATTGAAGGAGAAAAAGTACACCATAATTAAATCAATCGCCATAACAAAAAGCAGCGCCAGTACAGTAGGTGCCGGAGAATATTTATCAGCCAGTTTACCTCCGGCAAAATTGCCTACCAGCATTCCTAAACCAGCCAAAATCAAAATATAAGACACATCCTCGGGCGCAAACTTAGAAACATTTGTCATTAGAGGTGCGATATAACTAATCCATGCAAAAAGACCTCCGAATCCAATGGCTGTAATTCCAATAATTAGCCAGGCTTCTGTTTTCTTAAAGAATAATAACTGGGTTTTCATATTGACCGTTCTGCTCTTTTCCAGATTTGGCATCCATAACGAAATAAATAAAAACGTTAGCAAACCTACAGCGGCAATTAAAACAAAAGTATAACGCCAGATAAAGTTATGCCCTATATAAGTACCAATAGGCACACCTATTAAATTCGCCAGTGTTAAACCCGAAAACATAATAGCGATCGCCTGAGCTTCTTTACCCTTATCGGCCAAACGGCTCGCTACCACAGCACCAACTCCAAAAAAAGCTCCGTGCGGTAATCCCGAAAGAAATCTTGAAGCGAATAGAAAATTGTAATCAGGGGCAATAATCGAAAGAGCATTAAATACCGTCAGCATCAAAGCCAAAATTAAAAGCATTTTTTTGGGTGCAAAATTTCTTCCCAGAATTACCAGTAAAGGCGCACCAATGACAACACCAAGTGCGTAAGCAGAGATTAAATATCCGGCAACCGGAATCGAAACTTTCATATCTGAAGCAATATCAGGCAGCAAACCCATCATGACAAATTCGGTAATTCCGATAGTCAAACCTCCTAATGAGAGTGCAATAAGACTTTTTTTCATTTGTTTGTAATAGAAAGGAATAGAATTTCTATGCTGCAAATTTAACACTGTTAAGCAGAAAATAAATTGTATATTTACGACATAAACTTGTAAATTTAAGTTATGCCTAAATTCAATCAGTTTGAAAAGCTTGTCATTCATGAGTTCGAAGATGACGTATTTCCCCATGTTCCGCACACTCATACCTATTATGAGATTATTTACATCAAAAAAGGCAACGGAATTCACCATCTTAACCACAACTTATTGCCTTATAAATCTGGTGATCTCTTTGTGATTTCTCCGGAAGACGAGCATTATTTCGATATTAAAAAAAGAACGCGTTTTGTTTACATCAAGTTTACTGACAACTATTTTGATTCGAACAGGAATCTTTTTTGTGATGATTTACTGCTGAACACTCCGGAGGATTTTATGCGGAACAAGTTGCTGAAGGAAACCATTTTAAAATTAGACGATCCTTGCAAAACCATTTTAAAAAATACGATCGAAAACATTACTGCTTATAATTGTAAGACGGATGTTTCGAGCTCGCCAATAATTTTTTATCAGATCCTTTCCATTTTTGGATTGATTAAAGAAACCATCCGCTGCATGAATCTGCAACTGAAATCAACTCCTATTGACAACGAACAAATCGCAACCTATATTCATCAAAACATTTACAACCCCAAATTGGTTCAGATTAAAGTTATTGCAGATCACTTTAATATTGCCCAAACTTATTTCAGCGCTTACTTTAAAAGAACTTTTGCCATAAGCTATCGTGAGTACATTCACAATCTGAGAACTACTTTAATCGAAAAGCGAATTCACAACAATCAGCTGCCCATTAAACAAATTGCTCATGAATTTGGTTTTACCGATGAAAGCCACCTTTCCAATTACTTTAAAAAAAGGAAAACATGAAACCTACCGATTATAAAAAACTGTGAGTATTGAATTTCAAAAAACTCAAGAGTAAAAAAAAATACCTAAATTTGTAATTCTAAAACATTTTCGTTGACAGGAAAAATTTACATAGTGTTTCTAATCATGACCTTTGGTTTCTTACTGATGCCAAGTGAAGGTTATGCCTGCGGAAAAACGAACGCGAAAAGTTCCTGCGAAAAGAAAGCGGTTTCAAAACATGAGACGGCTGATACTTCTCAAAAAAACTGTTGCAAAAAAGACAACGGCTCAAAAAATGATAAGCACGGCTGCAATCGAAAATGTGATCATTCGGGCTGTACCCCATCCGGGCTTCAATTCAGCTTAATGACAAAGAATGAATTTGAATTTGAAAAAAATCTATTCAATTTCTCTCCGGAAAAAACAATACCTTACTACAAAAACATCAGTATTTCTGCTGGTTTTACTTCTATTTGGTCACCCCCAAAAATAAAATAATTTGTATCTCTGACAGCCAAAGTTACGCTTTGTAACGAAGCTTTTATTTCTCATAAAAAAAGTAACACACTGTGCATCAGATTATTTATGAGACTATAATTAGTAATAATCAATCTTAAATTATTTAACTTAGAGGGAATTTAACGCTCTAATAAAATCAGATACAATGAAAAAATCAATTTTAACCATAGTAATAGTAATCTTAGTCGCTTTTTCTGCTAATATTATTTTGGCCACTTCCATAAAAAGAGAAACTACAACAATAGAAGTTGCCGATTCAAGTCAGTTACAAACCGTTTATGATGCTTATTTTACGGTAAAAGATGCCTTAATTAAAAGCGATGCCAAACTCACTTCGGCAAAAGCCAAAGATTTACTGGATGCCATCACAGCTATAAAAATGAACCAATTGAAGGGTGAAGAACACAACGCCTGGATGAAAGTCATGAAAAAAATAACGGCTGACGCTAAAAGTATTTCGGCTACCACAGATCTTAAAAAACAGCGCGAAACTTTCAAATCGCTCTCCAAAAACACTTACGAACTTATTAAAGTGTCAAAATCAGATCAGGCCGTATACAAACAACACTGCCCGATGGTCGATGCCGACTGGCTGAGCAAAGAAAAGACGATTAAAAATCCTTATTACGGTTCGTCAATGTTAACTTGCGGAAGTGTGGTAGAAACGATCAAGTAAATATGACACTCTGCATCAAAAACATGGTGTGCAGACGATGTATAATGGTTGTGGAGTCTGAGTTTAAAAAACTTGGACTCCATCCAATTTCTGTTGCATTAGGTGAAGTCAAACTACAGGACTCTATTTCTGAAAGTCAAAGGGAAGTGCTGCTCAAAAGTTTACAGACACTGGGCTTTGATTTTATTGATGACAAAAAAAGCAAGACGGTGGAGAGGATAAAAAAAGACATCGCTGACCTGATTCATTCTAAAAACAACGACCACAAAGTCAACTTGTCTGATCACTTAATTAAAAACCTCAGCCAGGATTACAGCACGCTAAGCAATTTATTCTCAGAGATTGAAAACACAACTATTGAAAAATACTTTATCAGCCAAAAAATAGAAAAAGTAAAGGAGCTGCTCCTTTATAATGAACTGTCGTTAGGTCAGATTGCAGATGCTCTAAACTATAGTAATGTAGCACATTTGAGCAATCAATTCAAGAAAATCACAGGCTTTACTCCTACCGGTTTTAAACAATTGAAGGATAAAAACCGCATTGAGATTTAGAATTTGTAATCCATTTTCATTTATTCTAACCCGTAACTAAAAGAATTTGAAAGAATTTGTTTCTCGCAGATTCTGCAGATTGAGCAGATTTACATTTTAAAAATTTACTCCTAAATAATCTGTAAGATCTGTTCAAAATCTTTTAAAATCTGCGTGACAAAAAAATTACGGCCCCTATAAATGATTACACCCTTTACATAAGCCCTTGCGAGCTTTGTGACTGGATATTTTTTAAAATCTTACAAATCATTCTCAAAATTGTACAATCCCCAAGTAAGCTTTACTTCGGAAATTTGCATTGTAATACTTAAAACATTGAAAAAATGACATTTACAGCCCGAGGGAAAAATTACGACAATAGGAACCTGAACCGAAATGGAGATCGAAAGTACCCAAATAACGCAGGTAAAAATCAAGTTAGGTTTTAGTAATGGTAAACTCTCTACGATTACGAAATCCCAACCTTAAAAAAATCAATATGAAACTACAGACTATTATACTCCTCTTTTTAATCACTTTTAGTACAAAAGCGCAAAAAGTGGTTCGTTACGATCTGCATGTTCGGGACACTATTGTGAATTTTTCCGGAAAAGAAAAAAGAGCTCTTACGGTCAACGGACAAATTCCGATGCCCACTCTGACTTTTACGGAAGGAGATATAGCAGAAATTTACGTACACAACGACTTAAAAAAAGAAAACACCGCACTACACTGGCACGGACTGTTTCTACCGAATAAGGAAGACGGTGTTCCTTATTTAACCCAAATGCCCATAAAACCGGGAACAACGCACAAATACAGTTTTCCTATTATTCAAAATGGAACGTATTGGTATCACAGCCACTCCGGGTTACAGGAACAAATTGGTTTGTATGGTCTTTTTATCATTAATAAAAAGAAAGACGATCCGACCATTAGAAAAGGAATCGATGATTTACCGACAATTCCGGTTATTCTAAGCGAATGGACGGATCTGAAACCGGAAAATGTACAGCGAATGCTGCACAATGCTGACGATTGGTTCGCCATAAAAAAAGGAACGACACAAAGTTATGCCGAAGCCATTAAACAAGGTCACTTTGCAACAAAAGTAACCAACGAATGGAAACGTATGAATGCCATGGACGTCAGTGATATTTATTACGAAAAATTTCTGATCAACGGTAAAAACGAACAACAGCTTTCACAATTTAAAGCAGGCGATAAAGTAAGACTGAGAATTGCAAACGGAGGGGCTTCGAGTTATTTCTGGCTGACCTACGGCGGTGGAAAAATAACTGTTGTGGCGAGTGATGGAAATGATGTTGAGCCCGTAGAAGTTGACCGTTTGATTATCTCGGTTTCGGAAACTTATGATGTGGTGGTTACTATTCCTGAAGATAAAAAATCCTTCGCATTCCTGGCTACAGCCGAAGACAGAACCGGAGCTGCTTCATTATTTTTAGGAGCAGGAACGAAACAGTCTGTCAACCATCTTCCGAAATTAAAATATTTCGAAGGAATGAAAATGATGAATGATATGATGAAGATGAATGGTGACATGAACGATATGGGTATGCAAATGTCGCTGAACAAAATGGATATGAATGCCGTTATGTATCCTGAGATTACCGGAGGTGGCGAGCCTATGAAAATGGAAGATCACTCCAATCACAACATGGAAGGCATGAACATGGCTACAGACACAACTGAAGTTGCCGGAATTACTACTTTGAATTACGGAATGCTAAAATCGCCAACGGTAACAACGTTGCCTAAAGATGCACCGGTAAAAGAACTGCGTTTTGAGTTGTCCGGAAATATGAACCGTTATGTTTGGAGTTTAGACAATAAAGTTATTTCTGAAACTGATAAAATCCTGATCAAAAAAGGCGAAAACGTCCGAATCGTATTGTACAACGGATCAATGATGCGTCATCCCATGCATTTACACGGACATGATTTTAGAATTTTGAACGAACATGGCGATTACTCTCCGTTAAAAAATGTGATTGACATTATGCCGATGGAAACCGATACCATCGAATTTCAGGCCAATGCCGAAGGAGACTGGTTTTTTCATTGTCATATCCTGTACCACATGATGGCCGGAATGGGACGTATTTTTACTTACGAGAATCAGGCACCCAATCCACTAATTCACGATAAAAAAATGGCCGATAAGATGCTGAAGATGGACGATCGTATGTTTCATTTTAGAGCAGAAAATGACTTTGCCTCTAACGGAAATGACGGAGAAGCGCTTTTAAGCAGTACGCGTTGGAGCATTGGTACCGAATGGAGATTAGGCTATAACAACAAAAACGGTTTCGAAACAGAGACACATATTGGCCGTTACATAGGCAAAATGCAATGGTTTATGCCTTTCATCGGTTTTGACTGGCGTTACAGAAAAATGGGAATTGACGAACAAGAACAAAATATGTTCGGACAAAAGAATACCAAAGACCATCGTTCGGTTCTAAGCGCCGGTATTGAGTATACCTTGCCTATGCTGGTAAAAGCACAAGTTGAGGTTTTTACTGATGGAAATGTCCGAATTCAGTTTGAACGGAAAGACATTCCTCTTGCCAGACGTCTGCGCATGAATTTGATGTGGAATACAGACAAAGAGTATATGGCCGGTTTGAAATACATCGTTGGACGAAACTTCGGAATCACAACGCATTATGACAGTGATATGGGAGTTGGTTTTGGAGTAAATCTGAATTATTAAACAAATTGGCGTATGTACTTTTATCCAAATTTATAGCATTAAAGCGCTATAATAACCTTCTCTCTATGCCCCGTTTTAAAATGAATTATTACAAAAACATTAACTAAACCGTAAGAGTTAACTTTAGAAAGTCTTTCTATATTTGAATTTCTATCTTCAATTAAAAAACAAAATCGTAAAACCTTAAATTAAACAAAAATGAAAAACTTATTTGCCGTTTTAGCTGTTGCTTTATTTACAATTGGTGTTCAGGCTCAAGACACTAAACCAGCTCCAAAAAAAGAAAAAGCTAAAAAAGAATCCTGCTGTAAAAAATTGGATAATGCGAAAACAGACACTGCAAAGACAGATACTGCAAAAACAGATAAGAAATCTTGTTGCTCTAAAAAATAAACGAAACTTAATTTCAACAAAAAAGAGGCTGTCATTAGCCTCTTTTTTTGTTCCTTGTCATTTCGACTAAGTTTTTTTTCAAAACAAATAAAAATATGCCCCAACCAAAGGGAACGCGTAAAGCAATTGTCACAAACTACATTCGACATTCATCATTTGACTTTTAAATTGCATACTAATTCATGACCAAATGCCTGTCTCTATTCCCTTGACCAAGCTCTAAATTTCATCAAAGGCCATCATTGCTCCTCCCAGATATCTGAACATTTGCAAAAAATAATTTGCGAAATCACTTCGTGCGTTCCCTTTGGCGGAATTTGGCGAAAAAACTATTTAACACGAACGCTCCACTCAAAGTCCATTTCTGAAACCTGAGTACCACTTTCGTCTGTTCCAATTGATTTCATCCAGAAGGTTTGTCCTTCACCGGTTTTGATGGTCTCTTTTATTGCATCGGCGATTAAGTGTCCGTCATTACAAACAAATGTTATCCTTCCTGTCGCCTTTTTGGTAAAGTTCCCTTTATTATTAGCGACTAACATCGAAATCTTTTTCCCGCTTTGTTGAATCTGAGAAATTACCAATGCTCCGGTAGTTAACTCTGCTGCCATTGCCTGAACGGCAAAATACATCGAATTGAACGGATTTTGATTGATCCATCGGTGCTTAACACTTACGACACATCTGTCTTTGTCGATTGCCTTTACACGCACACCACAAATGTAGGCCGACGGCAGTTTGAATAATACAAATTTATTGAGTTTGGAAACGGATAATGCCATGGTATTTATTTTTTTATGTAAAAATACAAAAAAACTATGCGCGCACAATAAATTTAAAATACTTTCAAGGACTACCAATAAACTCAGGCACTCCGAATGATTTTCAGCGTTTTATAGGCATTCAAACAATTTTAAACTTGTTAATATTTTGTTAATATTTGGTACTATGCAAAACAAGATACTGTCTTTTAGATATATATTTGCATAAGAAATTACTATATACTTTTAATCATGGAAACAACAACACCACTCATCATGGAAACTTCATCAGAAAAGAACACTGCAACGTTCACACACTTAAGCACTTTAAGTCAGTACATCATTCCATTTGGGAACTACATTTTCCCGATATTAATCTGGACGAGTTACAAAGACAAATCAGAATTTGTAAACCACCACGGAAAACAGACTTTAAATTTTCAACTGAGTCTTTTGCTTTACACTCTGGTTTTGGCCTTAATTGCAATCCCGATCTTCATCACTGTTTTTTTACAAAATATTCCTATGGAAGCTGTATTTAACGACGAAAATTTCATCATCAGAAATTTTGACTTTAATGGAAACATTGCATTATTAAGTATTGGAGCAACGGCAGTTTTACTTTTTGGAGTATTAAAATTTGTTGAATTCTTTTTAGTGATTTACGCTTCGATAAAAGCGTCAAACGGAGAATTATACAAGTACCCGATAACAATCCCTTTTATTAAGTAGGCCTCGACTTCGCTCAGCCTAACATAAAAATTAAAAGTTATAGTCGGAACCTTATTGACTATCATCACAAAAGTTTCGAAATCAATCATCAATCATCAATCACCCGAGCCGGAAGGGTAAACCGGCATCTCAATCATCAATCAATCATCATCAATCAAAAAACGAATTGTTCAATCAAAAAAAAACAAAATGAAATTATGAACATTGAAAACACAAAAGCACAGATGCGCAAAGGTGTTCTTGAGTTTTGCATCTTATCTGTATTAAAAGAAAAAGATGCCTACACATCAGAAATATTAGACACTTTAAAAAACGCAAAATTACTAGTTGTTGAGGGAACAGTTTATCCACTTTTAACTAGGCTGAAAAACGACGGTTTGCTTAATTATCGATGGGAAGAATCTACTTCAGGACCACCAAGGAAATATTATGGATTAACCGAAATAGGACAAACATTTTTAAACGAACTTAGCGGTACCTGGACAGAATTGTCTGACGCCGTAAAACTAATCACCAATCAAAATCAATAAGTCATGAACAAAACAGTAAATATTAACTTAGGCGGTATGGTTTTTCACATCGATGAAGATGCATATCTAAAACTGACACGCTATTTTGACGCCATAAAACGATCTCTTACCAACTCGTCCGGACAGGATGAAATCATCAAAGATATCGAAATGCGTATCTCAGAATTATTAATTGAGAAACAAAAAAGCGATAAACATGTTGTAGGACTGAAAGATGTTGATGAGGTGATTGCCGTTATGGGACAGCCTGAAGACTATATTCTGGAAGATGAAGAAAAAACAAATCAGTCTTTTAATGATTACGGAACAAGAAAACACAAAAAATTATACCG
This sequence comes from Flavobacterium sp. WG21, assembly GCF_000335775.1. NCBI lineage: Bacteria > Pseudomonadati > Bacteroidota > Flavobacteriia > Flavobacteriales > Flavobacteriaceae > Flavobacterium > Flavobacterium sp. WG21. The sequence goes on along the minus strand of NZ_AMYW01000031.1, from coordinate 3,188 downwards.
TGACAAAGAAAAAGGAATGATTGGTGGTGTAGCAACCGGTTTAGGGCATTACTTTGGAATTGACGCTGTTTGGATCAAAATTATTTTCTTAATATTTGTTTTCGCAGGTTTTGGAACCGGAATCTTAGCTTACTTCGTTCTTTGGATCGTAACTCCTGAAGCAATTACAACTTCGGAGAAACTGGAAATGACTGGTGAACCGGTAACGATCTCGAACATTGAGAAAAAAGTTCGTGAAGAAATTGAAAACTTATCTGATAAATTTAAAAATGCAGATTATGACGCAATGGGAAACCAGGTAAAGTCGGGAGCTGAGAGAATAAGTAGTTCATTTGGAGACTTTATCATGACGGTTTTTAAAATATTCGCTAAATTTTTAGGAGTCATTTTAATCATATCCGGAATCAGTACTTTGATTATGTTGCTAATTGGAGTTTTCACTTTAGGAACTAATGTTTTTGTTGATTTTCCATGGCAAAACTTTGTAGATGCCGGAAACTTTACAGATTATCCGCTTTGGTCATTTGGTTTATTAATGTTCTTTGCTGTTGGAATTCCATTTTTCTTTTTGACACTTTTAGGTTTCAAATTGTTATCTCCAAACCTGAAGTCCATTGGAAACATTACCAAATATACATTATTAGCCATTTGGATTATTGCAGTTGCTATCGCGATCAGCATTGGAATCAAACAAGCGACAGAACTTTCATACGACAACAAAATGGTCGAGAAAAAATCAATCAACATTACTCCAAAAGATACTCTTTTCGTAAAATTCAGATACAATGATTACTATGCGAAAGATCTGGACCACCGTAGCGATTTTGAATTTGTACAAGACTCTGCCAACAATCAGTTAATCTATTCTAACGATGTTCGCTTGCATGTTTTACCTACAGATGAAGCTGCTCCTTACATTCAAATTGAAAAAACAGCCAGAGGAAACTCGTTTATCAATGCCAAACAAAGAGCAGAAAAAATCAACTACAAGTTTGAGCTTAACGGAAATCGCTTAATTTTGGATAATTATTTTCTTACAGATGTAAAAAACAAATTCAGAGGACAGGAAGTAGATGTATATTTATACTTACCTGAAGGGCAATTATTCAAGCCGGATTCATCTGTACAAGATTATGACGATTCTGACAATGATTTTTTCAACTTACACTTTAGCGGTAACTACAATTACAAAGTGCAAGGTTCAAAAATCAAATGCCTTGACTGCCCTGCCGAAGAAAATGAGTATGGAGACGAATATGATGATACGACCGAAAAAAGTTTCATAGAAAACGATACCGTAAATGGAGTTTCCATCGAAGTAAACGGAAAAGAAATTTTAAACGCAAAGAAAACCAAAGGAAAATTAACCACTGATAAAAACGGAGTTGTAATCAAAATTAACTAGGCCATGATAAAAATAATCATTCATATTACAAAATTCATTATTGCAGCAGTTACTGCATTATTGTTTGCCTCTTGTAACCTTAATGTGAATACTATTAAAGGAAGCGGAAATGTTACTACTGAAAAAAGAACCCTATCCGGTAATTTTACAAAAGTGTCGGTTAGCAATGCGATAGATCTTGTTATCATCCAATCTGATTCTACGGAAGTTGTTGTTGAAGCTGACGATAACATTCAACAGGAAATCACAACAAAAGTGGAAAATGGAACGCTATACATCAAATGCAAATACAATAGTTTTCAGGATATTGCCACAAAAAGGGTAACCGTAAAAATGCCTGTTATCGATAAATTAGCAGCCTGGAGCGCCGCATCTATTATGAGTAAAGGCCTAATTCAGGGTCAGGATATTAATATTGAAGCTTCCAGTGCTTCAACTGTAGATGTGAATATCGAATCGGATAACATTACTTGTGATTCAGACAGCGGGAGCTCTATCCGCCTGGAAGGAAAAGCATTAAAAATGCAGGCTTCAGCTTCAAGTGGCGGTAGTGTTAGTGCTCGTAAACTTTTGGCAAATGAAATTCATGCCGAAGCCTCAAGCGGAGGAGACGTAAATGTTCATCCAATTGTAAACCTTAAAGCCTCAGCCAGTAGCGGAGGAACTGTCAATTATGACATCACTCCAAAAACAATTGAAAAAACTTCAAGTTCAGGAGGAACGATTAGCCAGGGATAAACCTTATTTATCTGTTAAATGTAAAAAAATCATTCATCGAAAGTGGATGATTTTTTTATATTTGTCCAAATCAAATCTTAGAATTAATGAAAAAGAATACGGCCCTTCTTCTATTATTATTGGTTACGACCTTAACTTTTGCCCAGCGAAGAGAAAAAATAAAAGGATCAAAAATTGTAACCACTTCGGTAAAAGAAGTTGGTGAATTTGATGGCATTGAAGCAGATGACAATCTGGAAGTTTACCTGGAACGAGGAGAAAAAAATGAAATTAGAATTGAAGCCGATGACAATCTGCATGAAATCATTGGAACGGATTTAAGAGAAAAAGTACTTCGTCTCTATACTGCCAAAGAAAGTACGATCTTCAAAAAACTGGTTGTTCATGTTATCTATACCGGTTCATTAAAAACCGTAATTGCCAAAAATGAGGCTGTAGTCTATGCCATTCAGGAACTTAAATTAGACGATATCACTTTTCATAGTTTCGATTATGCTAAATTACTACTCAACGTAAATTCAAAAAAATTCAGTTTGTTTGCAGATGACAGATCCAAAACCGAACTAAACTTAAAATCAGAAGATGCTTCCTTACAACTCAGCAAAAACGCTTCGATTAAAACATTAGTTTCTGCCATAAAATTCAAATGTGATTTGTACCAAAAAACAACTGCCGCTATTGAAGGTATCGCCGAAAAAGCAACAATCCGTTTAGACAATAACGCTGTTTTTACAGGAATAAAATTTACTTTAAAAGAGGCTAACGTTACCACTGAAGGCTCTTCTGTCGCTACTATTTTAGCAGAAAACAATTTAGCAATCGCAGCCGGCGATAAGTCAGAGATCTCACTGTTTGGAAGTCCAAAAATCGAACTTACCCGTTTTAGCGAAGAAGCAAAACTCATCAAGAAACCAAGTCCTGTAAAGGCGAAGGCAACTACGCCGTTACAGGGCTAAATTCTTAGATTCTTAGATTCTTAGATTCTTAGATTCTTAGATTCTTAGATTCTTAGATTCTTAGATTCTTAGATTCTTTCTATAAAAAA
>NZ_AMYW01000030.1:0-65490 GCF_000335775.1 Flavobacterium sp. WG21 | reverse complement strand
TTTACATTCCCAACTCACCCGCTGCGCAAATGTCTCTGACTTTGCGCCATTTTAAACAAATGTAATTGAAAAGTAGATACTTTATAAAATCTCTGGCTTTAAAAATAACTTTCTTAGAATATTCCCCGCATGCAAAAAAAAATTCACAACAATAAATAAGAACTAAACGTAAAAAGTCGGGAGACTTTTATCCCGTTTATAATTTCTAAGGAACAAAAAAAACACAAAGTCAGAGACATTTGCGCAGCTTTTCATGAGAACACTTCGGAAAGCGGTACTTTTTGTTTTGGTTAATATTTTGATTGTTGATAAAAAAACTTCACATACTCTTTTTCTATTATTTTTAAATTAAAACAGGTAATTCTACGTGAATATAATTACTTGCGAATAAATAGCTTTGGTAAAAATCTTTATTTTCTTACTATTTATGGAAATCCGTAAATAACCTCAAATTTAAATTTGGATTTTAGCCATCTATTAACCATAAGCAACAAAAATGAAAAAATATTATCCTATTCTTTTATCAAAAGCAGGAGAACTTACTGCACTGTCTAAATTATCCCAAACTTCAAAAAATGATGTTACACCAGTTCTCCAAGTTTTATCAGAACACATATCCAAAATTGAATCTTTTCACTCTCATTGGAATTTTAGAGAAAATGAATTATTTCTAGACTTTTCGCTAGCTGAAGATTTAAGTATTCCTGTAATTAAAAAGCTTATTAGGGACTTACAGAACAACGGTGTTAATATAGTTCCTGTTGTACAAGAAAATAGCAATCAAAGATATTTAACATTAATTGAAAATCTTATTGATAATCTAGAAATTCAAAAAATTTGTATCCGCTTTTCAAATAATAGTGGAGGATTTCTAAATATCAACACATCAATTGAAAGTATGATTAATCAATTAGGTGTAAACAGTAATCAATTATCATTATTACTGGACTTTGGTTTTATAAGATCTACAAACCATACATTAATTGAAGGAGTTGCGGTAAATGTAATTAACTCGATTACTAATCGCCAAGATTATGAAAACATCATTGTCTCTTCAGGTTCATTTTTAGATAATTTAGGAAGCCTTAATCCACCTGGAAGAGTTTATCGATTGCCTAGGTACGAATGGCAATTATGGTCTATCTTACAAGCACAGCATAGCATTAAAGATACAATTAAATACAGTGATTATGGTACTAAACATCCTATTTATACCGAAGCTAATTTTCAAGGAAGTTGTAGCATAAAATATACAGTCATTGATGAATACGTGATATACCGTGGTGAGAAGTCCAGTAATCATATTGATGGTAATGGTCAGTATATCACTTTTGCAACTCAACTCGTAGCAAGTCATGATTACAGCGGAATAGTATTTTCTTGGGGAGATGAAAGAATTGATTTCTATGCTTCACAATTAATTAATGATCCAGACAGAAAAACAGGAAATGCGGGAAGTTGGGTAGAAATCTCGCAAAACCATCATATAACTCTATTAACATCTATTTTATAAGATTGTATTCTCCTCTATCCTTCTAAAGTGTTACTTTTGTAATTCCTAAACTACTATTAATATGAAAGACCCTTGTATTCGTGAATTGCTTAAAAATACTGAATTAAAGTATTACATTAACGATAACGATTCCAAAATTGTCGAAGAATTAAGTCTGCCAGTTGCAAAAGCTAGAATAGATATTGCTGTTATTAATGGTTCACTACATGGCTATGAAATAAAAAGTGCATCAGACACTTTACAAAGATTACCTTCACAAATAGAAGCTTATACAAAAGTTTTTGATTATTTATCAATCGTAACAGAAGAAAAATATGGTCAAAAAATTCTAGACTATGTCCCCGAATGGATTGGAATCCTTATTTGTAATGAAAAAAATGGCATTAAATCAATAAGCGAACTACGTAAGCCTATTAAAAATGAAAAAAGAGAATCAATGTATATTGCGAAACTTTTATGGAGAGAAGAATTAATGGAGTGCTTAGAAGAACGCAAAATAAAATTCCGAAAAAAAGATAGAAACTGGCTTTTATGTGAAGCTTTATCTTCTAATCTCGATACAGATTCAATTGCGGATATAGTAAGGAGTAAATTAAAGAAAAGAGAAACCTGGAAATAAAATTATATCTTAAATCCTTATCCAAATAAAGAGCCTCAAGTTTGGGGCTTTTTATTTGGACAACTGCAATGTTGTATTTTTAAAAATATCCCTATCCTAAGTATTAAATTATTTAATTCTATCGATAAAACTTGAAACTTTTTGCTCTCTACTACCATAATGAGTCATTCCCCCACTCTTCGATGTGTTCTTTTTTACGCAGCAAATGCCTCAGACTTTGCGCCATTTTAAACAAATATAATTGAAAAACAGAAACTTCATAAAGTCTCCGACTTTAAAAATAACTTTCTTAGAATACTTCCCTGAATGTAAAAAAGTCCATAGGAATAAATAAGAACTTAACGTGAAAAGTCGGGAGACTTTTATTCCGTTTATAATTTCTAAGGAACAAAAAAAAACGCAAAGTCAGAGACGTTTGCGCAGCTTTTCATGGGAACACATGGGAAAATGAGGATATCTTATTTCAACAACATCCTTTCGGTAATTGTTTTATTGGAGAGCGCATCAATTCCGGTCACTTCGGCATACTTTACATTGGGTAACCAGAAAGAACCTCCTTCAATGCGCACAAATATTTTTTCTACCTGTATTTTTTTCTGATTTACATTTGCAAAAACATGGTATTTTTGATCAGCCTCTATCTTCTTTAAGGTCAAGGCCAACTTTTTATACGACACAAATTTAAACTCAAACTCCTCATTTTCGAGAGTTTTAGTTTCTATTCCGTAGGCAAATTTGCGTTGTAAATAATTGAAATCTTTTTTTTCTCCTTTCTCAGCATATCGAATCCAATAGGCTTTTATAGGATTGCTTTTGTTTATTTTTCCATTTTCCTGGTAGTTTATGGCATAAATAGCGGTGTTTATATTGGGGTCCCGCTGAATATAGAATAGCATATTGTCTATATTCTTAGGCGTTGGGAAATTTAATGGCGATGGATTTTTGGATTGTGCCAATAGATTTCCTGAAATTATATGTACTACGATCGTTATAACGATCAGTGATTTTGTAAAGTCCTTAAAAGATAATTGATTCATAAAAAACATTTATATACTAATTTGATTCGACTACGTTCTGTTTTTTGTTTACTCTAAAAACCCAATATTTAATCAGTGGATAATTAAATCCGTAAGAGACAAAACTATCTGTGATTAATCTTCCAATTCTATAATCGATTTGAAATACTTTCTGAAAAATAAGGGTACCAAATGATTTTAAGGAAATACTCCCTAATACCACCAACGCAAACTTAAAAAGCTGACTGTTGATGCGGCTGCTATAACCCGATTGATTTTTAAACACCCAAAATCTATTGATGCTGAAATTGATAACCGCGCCAACGACTCCGGAGATCAGAATAGAAAAGGCAAAATGCAATTGAAATACTTCTGTCAATAAAATCATTAAGCCATAATCGGTAATGCCCCCTAAAAATGCCGCGACTTGTGCTTGCAGAAAAGTAAAAATGGATTTTTTACTGAACATATCAGTCCTGGTTTTTATCTCTTAAATCACCCAATTTTAAAAGCCTTACACTATCTATCGTATTAATTACAAACAATATAATAGTTATCAAGCCTGCCAAATAGGTGATTGATCCATGAAATAAAATTTCTATAATTAAAATTAAAGCAATAATAAATCGAAGTTCAGTTGGACCAACAAAACCGGAATCTATACTGTATTCATTTGTAATTTTATAGCGTAACTGACTGATGATGATAGACCAACCGTACAAGGCGACAAAAGCAAAGGCCACTATTTGTGTACCATTTTTAGCATAAATGTAGTAGCCAAAACCTATAAATACAATACCAATCCAATCGGCAATGATATCGAGTGCAAAACCATACCAACGGCGTGGAATATTTCTATAATAGGCCAATCTTCCATCTAAAGAATCGCCTAACCAATTTATAATCAATCCGAAAATAGCCAAAAGCAAATACCAATCGGTTAGGTAAGCCCCTAAAACAAAGGCTAAAAAAATCAATCCCGAGCCAAGTGTACCAATTAAAGTGAGTACGTTTGGCGAAATGAATTCAGGTACCTTTGGAAGTAAAAATACAATCGTTAACTGTTCTGCTTTTTTTAAAATATTAGTTCGCTTACGGTCTGAAAATGCTCTTTGTACAATTGCAGTATACTCTTCAACTTGTGTTTCTTTTCCCATTAATAACGCAATATTTGTAAGCCTGAGACTATCGCTAATTCCAGTTTAACCATTTTTAATTTTACTTTTCTTGGCGTATTTTTTAAAAAATCGGCAGTTCTTTTTAGCTTACCTGATCTAACCAGATAACTAAATGCAAGGACAAACAGCATATTACTTAACAATTCCCGCAAAACGTTGATAAAAAACCGTTGGGCTATTCTCGTTTTTAGGAGCGTATTTTCCTGCTATTATTGGAACATAAATAACTCTCCTTCTACTCTCTTCGCCACGAATAGTTGATTCTGCCACTCTGTGCCACAAACGGCCATCGTGAATAGTTAAATCTCCTGCTTCGGGATTGATGGAAACTTCCTCTGAATCGGCGTTATGATCCAAAAAGTATTTTTTACGAAAAAGCATTTGGTAAATACTTTGCTTATGAGTACCCGGAATGATTTTAAGACCTCCGTTTTCGGGTTTCAAAGTGCTTAAGTGAATGCCCACATTTAACATCGGGTTTAATTTTGCACCATAAAAAATATCTCTCAAACCATCTGTATGCCAGCCCATTTTAGTAAACTTACTTTCCGGCCCATTGATATAATGATTGAAAACCATTCCGTCTTTTTCTTCAGTGCCTAACCTTGCGTCATCGCCTGCTAATTGCAGTAAACTATTAAATCTTGGATCTAATAAAAGACCGCTTAAGGTTTGGTGGTGTTGATTGATAAAAGCAAAACGCTGTACAATAGGAGAACCATCCAAATCCTTTCCATATTTAATTGGAACACCATTTATCTTTTTAAGATCATTGTCAATCCATTTTTGCTGTACTTGTTTTGAGGCATCGATAATTGATGAAACCGTTTCCGGATTTATAAATTTTTTGAAATGGATAAAGCCATATTCGTTAAAAAAATCAATTTGCTCAGCAGTTAATTGTTCTGTAAGGGTAAAGGTTTTATAAGAAGATACCATGATAAATATATTTAATAAATGAAATAATAGTGTTTGTAATTTTATCTAAAAGATTAGCGACAGCAACAACAGCGACACATTCGCATGTTGTTTACTTGCATTCGTTCTTTCGGAAAACTAAACATATTTCTTTTATTAGACATACTCTATAGAATTAATAGATATTAAAACGAAGATAATAATATTTTATCTTTTGCAAAGCATATTTTCTTACTTTTTTTGAAAAAAAATTAAATTTTATAAATTCCTGCGGCCGTTTTTTCGATAAATCCCTTTGGCAGCAAGCGGTTGGCGTAAACCGAAATGACATTTGTAAAGCCCGGAATAACCTCTGATTTTTTGCTGAACATGGCTTTTACGGCAATTTTTGCAACTTCGCCAGGCTGCATATTGAACTTTTCAGCCATTTTGTTAAAAGGATTTAAACCGGCTCTTGCAGCAAAACCGGTATCAACCGGACCCGGACTAAAACAAGTTACTGAAATTGAAGTTTGAGCAAGTTCGAAACGCAAGGCACGGGTAAACGATAAAACAAAAGCCTTTGTAGCGGAATAAACAGCCAATGTAGGTACCGCCTGGTAGGCAGCAGTACTCGATATATTTAAAATGCAGGCTTGTTTTTCCTGTGAAAGTATGGGTACTAATAAATGCGAAAGTTCTACAATTACATTCATGTTAAGCTGCATCATGCCAAGCTGATCCGTCAGCGAAGACTCACTAAAATTGCCCCACACGCCATAACCGGCATTGTTAACTAAAATGCCAACGGGATAATTATTCATTTTTACCCAATTGGCAACTGTTAGCGATGCACCAGTCAATGAAAGATCAATTGCCAAAATTGGAGCGTTGATACCGTATGTGACCTGAAGATCATCAGATAGTGCTTTTAATTCCGCTTCTCCTCTTGCCACTAACAATAGCGGATAACCATGTTTAGCCAATTCATAAACAATCGATTTTCCAATGCCTTTGCTGGCACCAGTTACTAACGCATACGGTTTATTTTTTTCGCTCATTTTATTCATTTAATTTTCAAATATAAAAATTAATTATTCCCAACGGATTAATTCTTACCTATTAACTCATAAGATAACGAATACAATCCCCACTTTCTCAACAACTATTCTTTTGATATTCTACCAACTTTTAAGGAAACCATTTGCATTTTAAAAATAGGTATAGGCTGTTCAATTGTAACTCCAACGGCTTCACAAAAAAAAGGAAGATATCGAATACCTTCCTTTTTTACATGTTATTTTTTTTAATAACCTAAAGATGTTTTCTAACATAGTTGATAATATCCTTAATTATCTCGTCTACGGCATTTGCTTCAGGACTAAATTTGCTTCCGTCAAAATATCTGGCATCAGTACCATTTCCTGTTGGAGAGCAATGATGTACATCAATAGAGTTTCTCCAAAATTCAGCATGATTTTTCCACTCTTCCTTATTGACCAAAGCGGGTTCTGTAAACCAAAGATTCCATGACAAGGTATTTCCCGGCTGAAGCATATTTCCTGAACCAATATTAAAAGCTTTCATGATTAATTGATTAAAATCATCAACTACTTTATCTTTTGTCAGCTTAATATCTCCAATTTCAACAGCAAGATAAGCGGTGGCAAATGCTTTACCTTCATGTAATGCAAACGGAGGATTTTCAAATTCAGGATTTAATCCGTGGATCACTTCAAAGATGGGCTGATCAGGATCATTTTGCTTGTGTGTAGTAACTCTTATGGCATTATCTTTATTTAATGGAAATTTTGGAAAACTATATTCCAATAGCGGCCAAATCTCTTTTATCTTATCGCCTTGTTGTTCATTAGGTGTTAGCCAAATTTTACCTTCAACTGTCATGTCTATGGCGACCTCTTTTGTTACTTCGTTAACCCAACCTCTTTGTCCGGTAACCGTAACCTCAACATTGATACAAATTTCATCTTTAAGCCAGACTCCCTGTTGAGGGCAGATAACAGAATATACCCGACCTTCATCAGTATAACCGGCTCTGGAAATGTAAGGTGCAAATTGCTGGTAACATCTTCTCTTGTTAGGACTGTCTTTTTGGGTTTCCCAACTAAACTCAGGCCACTTTACACCAAGTTGACGTTGTAAAAAACTAATATTATCCATATTACTCAACATCGGTAATGAGGAAAGATCCCGGGTTGGATATAACATAGGTGAACCTGCTGGCGGGAATCCACCAACCCATCCTAATGGAATGGGTGAATTTTCATTGTTTTGCATGATTTGTCGATTATTAGGGTTTAAGTAATAAATCTAGTACAAAATATAATCTTACAGCTACGTAGAATTACCCGTTTTATTTTTAATACACTATTTTAAATTATCAAAAAAAAGTCAGGATGGATACAAGGTATTTAATCCTCCCATCCATCATAAAAAAGTCTAAGTAATTACCAAAAACAAAGTGAGGCTGCTCCAATTACGGAACAGCCTCGAATATTTTGCAAAGAACGCCTTAATTCAACTTCTAATATAGATAGTTCAGAGCAGTAATGTCATTACTATTGAAAGCTCCTGTTTCATTTGAGCTGAAACATGCTCTCATGTATGAAGTTGAATCGTATCCTGTAGGAGTTCCCGGGATATGAATTGCTCCAACACCAGCAGCTCCTTCGTTTGAATTTTGTCCACAGCTTTGACGGCTAAAATAGTCTGTATGACGTAAACCAATACAGTGACCAATTTCGTGCGCTGCTACGTGTGCGTTTACATTTACAGAATAAGTGTCTAATCCAGAATACAATGTAACTGAGTTATAAGGATTTCCTCCAGTAGGGAATCCGGCTACTCCACCGGCACCTCCGGATTGTCTTCTTACTACTATGTTTGCACCTGTAGTACTTGATCCGAAAGTTAGTGTAAAGTTAATCGTCAATCCTAAACTATTGTATCTGTTTACTGCTGCACGTAATCCCGCTTGCATATTAGCAGAAAGAGCTGTTGTACCTGTTCCGGTTAATCCAACAATTTTAATAGTTTTTGGAGCAGCTACTAAATTAGTAGTACGGTATTGCTCTGAAGTGATACCTCCATGAAGATCCATTTGTTTCAATTGTGCATCAGTGATGATGATATCCCCTTCAACCAGGTAAGCATCTTCAGTGGTACCGTCTAATTTGGTATTTTTAATTACCTGAACATCATTAGTGTTCAATGCAAGTGAGTTAATTTTATCTAACACATCTTGTGATACTGTTAGAGCTTCTTTGTTTGGTTGAGTTACCTCATCCTCTTTATTACAAGACAATAGCGATAGCGCTATACACGACAAAAGTAAGGTTGTTTTAATTGTTTTCATTTAAAAGTGTTTTGGTTAGTTAAATAAGTTGATATTTTTAGGGTCTTTACAAAATATTACTACTTTATTGTCAAAACTACATAGATTTAGTATTAAAATACTTATAAAAACAATAATTTAACAAATTAAATGTATTTTGTTAAATTATTTTCCTGTTTTTTATGCGGTAATCGCATAAAATTCACTATGAGCCCAATAAAAACAAGCAATCGATTACAAATCAACGTATTACTCTAAAACAAATCCTTCAAAATTATTAATTTTAGATTTCGTATACTTCGCGGGTGAAAACGAATCTGATAAACTTTCAACAGCTTTGAAATACAACTGAAAACTCTTAAAAGTGGACTTAACCTTCTAAAATCACGAATTCCGAACGAAATAAAAAGGAATAAAATTTTTACAAATATTTTGATAACTTTGATTTTTTAGCGGCGATATTTAATTCAATTAGAAGTGTTTAAAAAAGATTTCTATCTTAAACTAAAAAGTAATATATCGCTAAAAAAGGCGGTTTTGTCAAAATATTGATCAAAATGGCTGCAATTGCCCTAACACCTACAATAAATGAAGATAAAAATTACGTTTTTCCTTTTTATAGTAACGACAATCTGTTTGTCGCAAAACTCCAAAAAATGGGAACAATACTTAAAGAAAGAAAGTGATGGAACATTTGAAAAATACTCTCTTACCCCTATAGAAAATGCACATCGCAATCAGTATACTATTGTAAAAAAATTAGATGCTACCTATTGTATTGTTGAAAATAAAAGTTCAAAATACAATCGATCGTTGAAAGAGATACTTCCCGTTAATAATTTATGGAAATTGCCTTCAGATTTTTCAAATCATCAAGAACGCAAAAAATACATCATAGCCACTAATGCTATTGAATCATTGCTTGCCGATTTGAAGCTGACGAACATTTCTACTATTAAAATACTTAATGATCATCTTGTAATCCTGGAAAGTGATTCCAAAACAATTCTTGATAAGATTATTCCCTTGAGCAGCGTCACTGCTGTTTCACAAGAAGCGCTTCAACCTGAAAGCGAATCAAAAATAACGGATCAAAATTTCACTATTAATGCTGTAAATAAAGCGCTTATTAATTTCCCTCTTCTCACAGGCGAAAATCAAATTGCCTCTATCAAGGATGACCTTTTTGATCTAAAAGATGTCGATCTCTTCCATAAACATATTCCTTCCTCAACACAATCTTCTACCGTATCCAGCCACGCAACTGCCATGGCCACTATAGTTTCGGGATTGGGGAATAGCTCTGTTTTAGGAAAAGGGGTCGCCATAAAAGCAAAATTGCAATCGTCTGACTTTTTAAATATCTATCCAGACGAAATAGCAACTTTACAAGGGGCCACCACTCAAAATCATTCTTATGGTACAGTGATTGAGAATTTTTATGGTTCACTCGCAAATGCTTACGACAATCAATTGGCCTTAAATCCTGACTTGACTCATTGTTTTTCATCCGGTAATAAAGGATTAGAAGGCTATAAATCTATCACCGGTAATTTTAAACAATCTAAAAACAGCATTGCCTTTGGCTGTGTAGATCAGAATGAAGTCATCCTATCTTTTTCGTCTAAGGGTCCTGCTTATGATGGGAGAATAAAACCGGAATTAGTCGCTTACAGCTCTCAAGGGACATCAAATTCTACTGCATTGGCCACAGGGATTATCACTCTTATGAAGCAACAGTATAAAACGATACATAATACTGCTTTGTCTAATGCCTTAACCAAAGCCATTCTAATTAATAGTGCAAAAGATTTGGGTAACGCCGGTCCTGATTTCACCTATGGTTATGGCAACATCAATGCTGATAAATGTCTGAAAACGATTAGTGAAAACAGATTTATAACCGATAAATTGGCTTCCGGTCAAACGAACTCACATACCATTACAGTTCCTGCTAATGCGAAAAACTTAAAAATAACATTAGTCTGGAACGACTTACCCGCAGCGATCAACAGCGCTATAAGTTTGGTAAACGATTTAGATCTCGAAGTTCTTTCGGCCGATTCTACTACTTTTTTACCCTGGGTTCTGAATCCTGAAAATCCTCAGCAACCTGCCACTAAAGGAAAAGACAAACTGAATACTATCGAGCAGGTATCGGTTGAAAATCCTACATCCGGATCCTATACTATTACTGTTACTGGCGCGTACGTCTCAAATGCTTCTCAGGATTACAGTATCGCCTATGAATATGAAACGGAAAATCGTTTTGAATGGAATTATCCAGTTGCTAATGATAATTTCCCTTATGATGGGAAAATAATTTCTCCTTTCAAATGGAGTTCTTCCTTTCCCGGTACCTCTGGTCAATTATCGATCAGTTATAATAATGGTCAAACCTGGGAAATTATAGCAAATAGTATCAATTTAGATAATGAGCAGTTTACGTACACACCTGCAGAGAAAAAATTCTCGAAAGCTAAACTAAAAATGACCATTGGCAATACAGATTATGTTTCGGATCCCTTTACGGTTTCTTATGATTTAAACATTAGAACCAGTTTAGTATGCGATGGCACAACAGAAATTAATTGGGACAAACCTGCGGATGTTGCTTCGTTTAAAATTTATCAACTGACCAATGATCGTTTAGAGTTTAAAGAACAGATAACGAACAACAATTATGCCTATACTGACGGGAAGATTTATACGGTTACTCCTGTGATAAATGATAGCGAAGGAATAAAAAGTGAATCGACCTTACAGTACGATCAAAACTCAAATTGCTACTTTGAATTGACTTTGGCTGAAGTTTTCGAGGAGAACCAAATAAAGGTCAGCGCCAGTGTTTTTAGCTTGTACAACATCAAAAGAATAGATTTAGTGAAGATTAATAATTCAGCCGAAAGTGTGATCAGTACTCTAAACGACATCCAATCAAAAACATTTTCTTTTCTGGATACAACACCAGTAAAAGGCAGTAATAAATATAAAATCAATATACTATTAGGGAGCAATACTACCGTAAGTTCCCAAATTATTGACGCTAACTATTTAGGTGATGATTTGTTTTTGATTTACCCAACATTATTAAGTAAAAATGAAGAATTAAATATTGAAGCCAAAAAAGAGGAAGCTGCTACTTTTTATCTCTACAATGTTAGCGGACAAAATATTATTACTTCTTCGTTTCTTTCTAAAATCAATAGTATCAATTTGAAAAATACGCCATCAGGAATTTATCTTTACAAAATAATAACAAGTTCCGGCGGGGTACAAACCGGAAAGATTGCGGTTTTTTAAACTACTTCCTTATAATCTATGATGCTTTTTTACATTTGATAGTCAAACCCGACAGGTTTTAAATGTTTCTATGTCTAAGATTTTTTTTCGCACGCAGATCTTACAGATTGCTTCGCCTGTTCGCTATCGCTCGAGTCTGCAGATTTTCGAATCTTTTTAATCCGCTAATCTGTGGCAATTACTTTTCAAAACACCCAACTGGTAATAATTATTCATTTGAAGCTATTTCCTTTCTACCTCATTATCAAAATAAAAAAGCCATTCAAAATGGAGATTTTCCATCGAAAGGCTTTTCGTCTATACAAAAAACTAATTTAACTACAATTCAGTAATTTCGAGAACAACGCTGGTTTCGACCTTAGACGAAGAAACACGTAAACCAACATTCATTAAATAATCTCCCGTAAAGGATTCTCCGGATTCTTCGACTGATTTCTTTGCCTCCGGCATTAGGTTTATTTCTTCTACTTTATAAGTTTTATTTGGATCTAAACCTTGAAAACGAACCGGATTATATTGCGGATCATAAAGTGGATGAAGCGTGTAGGAGAACAAAACCGCTTTACTTTTCGACTCGTTCACATACATCAATACCGCACGGCTTTCCTCATAAGGAGAAATCATTCGATACAGGTCGCCGTGCCAAATTACCGGACTCAATCGTTTATAATTAACTACGGCTTCCTGGCAATATTTCAATTCTTTTTCTTTCAGTTCTTTTACATTAATATCAAAACCTAATTTACCCATCATTGCCACATCAGTCTTGAATTTGATGGATTGATTTCCCCAGGAAGTTACATGGTTACAAATTGAGAAGGCCGGAAAAAACTGCGAATATCCCCATTGTATGAATACTCTGTTGAAAGGATCGGTATTGTCGCTTGCCCAAAACTCTGTAAAATATTGAAGTAATCCGTAATCGGTTCTGCCTCCTCCTCCGGCACAAAGCATCATGGGTAAATTTGGATATTTCGTTTTAATGCGGTCCAAAACTTTATACAAACCTCTGGTGTATTCAATAAACAAATGTGACTGCTGATTTTTCAGATAGGCAGAATAAGCATTAGTCATCATTCTGTTGCAATCCCATTTAAAGAAAGCTACCCCCTGTTTTGTCTGCATAATATCGTCTACTGTTTTGAATACGAAATCCTGCACTTGCGGATTACATAAATCTAAAACCAATTGGGTACGGTAATAACTTTCCGGTCGATTAGGCAATTTTAATACCCAATCCGGATGTTTCTCGTACAATTCACTTTTCGGATTCACCATTTCGGGTTCGATCCAAATTCCGAACTTTATTCCCGTTTTCTCAGCCTCCTGCATCAGGAAACCAATACCATTTGGCAGCTTTGTTTTAGTAGCCTGCCAATCTCCAAGCCCTGATTTATCACCGCTTCTTGGATATTTATTTCCAAACCAGCCATCATCCAGCAAGAACATGTCAACACCCAACGTTTTGGAATCGGCAAACATGTCGGTCAATTTCTTTTCATCAAAATTGAAGAAAGTTGTTTCCCAATTGTTCAATAAGGTCAGACGGGATTTTTCTCCATCTTTCACTCCGTATTTTTTGGCCCATGAATGCAGGTTTCTACTGGCCTGTCCTTTTCCTTTATTCGAAAAAGTATAAATAAAAGACGGCGTTGTGAATACTTTTCCCGGCTGAAGATTATACTCAGAAGCAAACGGATTGATTCCGGAGCTGATTCGAAGCGAATTTTTATTGTCCAATTCAAAAGCAAACTTAAAATTTCCGGACCAGGCAATCGTTCCCGCCACAAGTTCACCCGAATTTTCATTGGCTTTAGCATTTAGAGACAGAAAGAAAACCGGTGTTTGATACATATTTGTACGGACCCCTAATTTCGAATCAATTACTTTGGTACCACTCGTTAACTCACTTTCCTGCATGCGAGTTTCTTTGGCCCAGTCTCCGTGAAATTGAGTCAGCCAATAATGATCGGCATCAAAATGTAACATTGATGACGCATAATTGTATAAGATAACCGATTTCTTTTCATGGTGTACAATTTCAGTCCATTGTTCTATTGTATTCTCGTTATAAAAAGCCTTATAATGCAGTGTAACTTCTACCGGATATACAGGATCTTTAAGTTTGATACTAGTTTCGGTAGTGTTACCATCTAATTTTTGCGTACTATGGCTTACATAGTTTAATTCCAGAGAGGGATTACCGTCATTATGAGTCATTCGAATTGCGGGTTCAAACAAATTCTCTGTTCCAAAAGTCGGGTAAGCCTGATGTCTTAAATTAACCAGCGGATTTCCGTCGTTAACCACAAATGTTTTGGTACTCTCTTTCGAAACCGCATTGTATCCTGAATTATCTCTTAGTTTCGTCCCTAAATAAGACTGATAAAGCAAACCGTTCTTTCCTACCTTTAAAATCAAAGCCGTATTTTGAGTTTCGATCTGAATTTGTTCCTCCTGTGCATTAACTTTACAAAACAGAAATGTAAAGACTAATAGAAATAGTATTTTTTTCATAAAAAGGGTTCGATAATAGTAAATGGTTGGTTTGTGGTATTCTTTATTTTATTCCTTTAATCTAAAGTGAGTTTCAAAAGTATAACAATCAAGCATCCGTACACACCGGTACCTACCAGTTTGTTCTGATCTATTCCAAAAAGCGTTTTTCTTAAACAACATTATACCTATAATTATAATACTATATTACCCTGTTTTTATTCTATAAAAGACCATTACTATTAATTAAAGTAAAAAATCTAATGAAATATCATTTTATATTCTTCGAAGCAAAACCTATATTTCTCCTAACTCAAAAAGCGAATTTTTCAAAGCCCGAAAAGAACCTCACAACAACGGTATTTTTAATCTTTTAACTTTACTATTTCCGGTCCTTTTTGTATTGTAGGTAACCTCAACTTTTTTCCTCACTGTTGAACAATCTGATCGGTTTTATTTTCTTAAAACGTAAAAAATCCTTCATCGCAAACCAATCTTAACTTTTTAACACCTAATCCTATATTACCCACTTTACTTTTCCTGTTTATCGCTGCTTTCTAAGCATCCTCAAAAAAACCGGTAGGAACTGCTTCCTTAAAGAATAGAACATTTATACTTTTGGACTAAACAATAGCTATAAAACTGTACTCTATAAATAATGAAAATTACCGCCAGTAGAAAAAAGATGACATCGAAAATTACCGAACAGTTGTTAATTCAGGACAAAAAGCAACTACGTCTTTAAAACAAAACCAATAAAAAATTTATCTAAAAACAACACAAACAAATACTACTAATACGATAAATAACAAGCTGCTGGCGGTAATTATTCAACATCCATAAAAAACAATTCTAATGAAGAGATTCTTTGAGAAAAAACAAAAACACATTCTATTCGTCCTTGTCGCTTTTTGCTTTGTAGCAGGCAAAGCATTTTCGCAGGAAGACCGTCGCTGGCAAATCAATCCGGACAGAACTATTTCCTGGCAGATCAGTAACAATATTCCGCATGACGATCATATCGAAATGAGTGGCAAGAAGATTTCGGCCGTTCTAAGGTATGGCGTTGCAGCGGATGGTTCGTTCCATGCTACCCGCAGCTTGGTATGGCCCATGCTCAGAACCATCCCTAATAATACTCATGCCAGTTTAACACGAAGGTTTGCACAGGACGGTTTTAATTTGGTAACTGTAAACTACAAACCGATTGTGGCAGAAAAAGTGACTTCACTAACTCTGGACGGAACATTGCTCGTTAAAAGTAAAGTCGGCAATACTCTGGAATTGACCCGACAATTTTTTCCGTCGACAACTTTAGCCGGTTATTTTGAAATATATACCCTTAAAAACATATCTGAAAAAACCTGTGTCGTAGAAATTCCAAAATCGAATACCGTTTATATCACAGATCCGTCAAAAGGAACAGAAGGCAGTTATGCTGTACATGTTGACCTCTCTAATTCCGGGAATTTTAATCTTAAGACCAATGAAGTAGTTAGTTTTTCTGTTTTCTATTCGGGTGTCAAAACAAACGAGCAGATTCCTGTTGTAAATGCCGAAGAAGAAAAAGAAAAACGTACCCAATTTATTAATCAAATATGGAGTAAACTGATCTTAGAAACACCGGATCCCGTTTTGAATACGGAATTTGCCTTTGCTAAAATCAGAGCTTCCGAAAGTATTTTTGAAACCAAAGGCGGTCCTATGCACGGCCCTGGAGGAGAATCTTACTATGCTGCTATCTGGGCCAATGATCAGGCTGAATATATAGGTCCGTTTTTTCCTTTTTTAGGATATGAATATGGCAATCAGGCTTCCTTAAATGCTTATTTGCAATTTGCAAAATTTATGAACAAAGAATACCAACCTATTCCGAGTTCGATTGTAGCCGAAGGAACTGATATTTGGGCCGGAGCCGGTGATCGTGGCGACGGAGCAATGATTGCTTATGGAGCTTCGCGTTATGCTCTTTCAAGAGGAAATACAAATGAAGCCAAACAATTATGGCCCCTGATCGAATGGTGTCTGGAGTATTGCCATAGAAAATTAAATTCTGATGGTATCGTAACATCCGATTCTGATGAACTTGAAGGCCGTCTTCCTGCCGGAAAAGCCAATTTAAACACCTCTTCCTTATATTATGATGCTTTGAATTCTGCTGTTTATTTGGGTAAAGCTTTAGGAAAAAATAAAGCACAGCTTAAAGCTTACAAAGCAGAGGCCGAAAAATTAAAAGCAGCGATTGAGAAGTATTTCGGAGCTAAAGTCGAAGGCTTTGAAACCTACAAATACTACAAAGAAAATGATATTCTAAGAGCCTGGATCTGTACCCCGCTCGCGATGGGCATGTACGATAGAAAGGAAGGAACTATAAACGCCCTATTCTCACCAAGGTTATGGACAAAAGACGGTCTTGCCAGTATTGCGGGTGACAAAATTTTCTGGGACCGTTCGACTTTGTATGCGCTAAGAGGCGTTCTCGCCGCTGGTGAAACAGACAAAGCACTGGATTTTCTGCATTACTATTCGAACCGTCGTTTATTAGGTGATCACGTTCCCTACCCAGTAGAAGCCTATCCCGAAGGTGATCAGCGTCATCTTTCGGCAGAAAGCGGATTGTATTGCCGAATTTTCACCGAAGGATTGTTTGGTATCCGACCTACAGCTCTGAACTCGTTTGACTTCACTCCACGTCTTCCTAAATCCTGGCCCATGATGAAATTGCGCCACATCAATGCATTTGAACATGATTTTGATATTACAGTGGAAAGAGTCGATAAAAAACTAAAAATAACAATCTCTGAAGGCAAAAAAGTAATCGTTAAGAAAATTATCAAAGACGGAAGTACAGTCAATATCAATCTTCAATAAAGTAAACTCCAAATTACAAACGACTTCTTATTTTACAAAAACTTTGATGTACCGATCAGATTTCAACTGCTGGTTTTTAGTTCTAATTAATGTTTTGCTATTTAATGTCAGGTATTCATTCTGCCTGAATTGCAAAACATTAATTAGAATTGATGCATCAAAGTATATGAACATCAAAAGAGAAACCCTACCATCTTGTGTTTTTTCTAAATTATTTACAAAAAAATTAACAAGCTAACCCGACAAATAAAAATATCTTTGTCATCGACTATGACAAAAAAGTTTTACATATTGCTATTCGTTACACTTGGTTTCCTGATGGGACCAACGTTTACGTATGCACATGGAACAAAAAAAGAAATGTCATGTTGCAAAAAAGAATCTGCAGCAAAAGATTGTTGCAGCAAAAAAGATTCGAAAGACAAAAAACATGGCTGTGATAAGAGCTGCATGGGGAATTCCTGT
Source organism: Flavobacterium sp. WG21 (assembly GCF_000335775.1). NCBI lineage: Bacteria > Pseudomonadati > Bacteroidota > Flavobacteriia > Flavobacteriales > Flavobacteriaceae > Flavobacterium > Flavobacterium sp. WG21. The sequence goes on along the minus strand of NZ_AMYW01000030.1, from coordinate 47,777 downwards.
ACGCCAACCAGTAGCTGTGGTTTTTCGCCAATGACAATCTTTCAGGTAGAAAACCATTCTCTTTTTGGTTTTTCTGAGAAAAAACAAACTTACTTTTATTCAGAAATCTTTATTTCTTCAGATTTCCGTTCGATCTGGCTTCCCCCTAAAATAAGCTAGATTTCTTTTGTGACGGCCAAAGGTCTGTCTTATCCAAAAGTCTTTTTTAAGGCTTTAATTCAAAACTATTTTTTAATCTTAATCTATTGTCAGAGATAGCTGTATTTGCTATAGTTTCTGCTTTGCTTTAGGATTAATTCATCCAAAAAAAATTACATACAATGAACTCAATAACAAAATTATTGATGGCAATGTCTCTATTGCTATCAGTTACTTTCGTCAGCGCTCAAATTAAAAATAAAACCACTGAAAAAGTAAAAGTAAACGGTAACTGCAGCATGTGCAAAAAAGTGATCGAAACTGCCGCAAACGTTAATAAAGAAGCCAAAGTAATCTGGAACGAAGACACCAAAATCGCTACTATTACTTACGATGCTCAAAAAACGAATCTTGATGCCATTCTAAAACGCATCGCTGATGCCGGATACGATAATGAAAAATTTAAGGCTCCAAATGCGGTTTATGACGAACTACACGGATGCTGTCAATACGACAGAGAACCAAGCGATAAAAAACAAAGTACTTCATCGTCGCATCATTAAAAACCATTTTGTTCGTAACCTTTTTATTTAAAACCAATTGCGAGCAAACATAAAAAAAGAAATCATGTTCAAAATAAAAAATATAATCACACTATTCACCCTTGTAGCAGCTGTTTCTATGACAAATGCACAAATAAAAGTGGGAGATAGTTTTCCGTATGTTCAGCTTCAAAATAATAAGAATACTACAACCAAACTAAATTCTTTTAAAGGAAAAACGGTTTTAGTAGACTTCTGGGCATCCTGGTGTGCTCCTTGTCGACTGGCCAACAAAAAACTGGTTAAAATGTACAATCAATATAAAGATCAGAATTTTGAAATCGTTGGAATATCAATCGATAACGACAAAACAAAATGGTTGAAAGCCATTGAAAAAGACAAAATGAAACACCAGCAATTAATTGATCCAAAAGGCTTTGAAGCCAAAACAGCTCTGACTTTCGGAGTTGAAGCGCTGCCTTCTGCTTTTCTTTTTGATGCATCAGGAAAACTAGTTGCCATCAATCCAACAGAAGCTCAAATAATTGCTCAAATTAAAAAAAACAAAAAATAAGATGAAAACTCTAAATATAAAATTCATAGCTCTTACACTTATTCTATTATTAACGGGTGTAAACTCCTATTCTCAGATTACAAAAGCCGAAATAATTGCAACAGGATTAACCTGTTCGATGTGCTCGAATGCCATAAACAAACAGTTAAAAGCTTTTACAGAAGTAGACAGTATCAGTACCGATTTAAATACCAATACGTTTACCGTTTATTTTAAAAAAGACAATTCATTGGAGCCTAAAGTCCTGAAAAAAGCAGTTGAAAAAGCCGGTTTTTTTGTTGGGTCACTAGTTTTAACAGCAAAATTTCATGTAGACAAAATTGAGGACAATACCACTCTTAAAATCGATGATGCTACTTACACTTTTATCGATATTAAAAAACCTGTAGCACATGCCGAAGGGAAGTACAGAGTTTTAGACAAAGGTTTTGTAACGCAGAAAGAGTATAAAAAACTGCTTAAGTCGTACTCAAAATATCCTGATTACGCGACGGAAAATGAGAATGATTACTATTTAAAAGCCCTTTAAAAATGAGATATTTATCCATAATCTTCTTATTCCTTGTTTCTTATCAAATTGAAGCACAAGAATTATTTGTAGTAACCGAACCTGCCAGTAATGCTCCGGCGGGTTCTATCGGAGTTCGTGTTGGACAATCCTTAATGGAAAAGAAACTCGAAAGCGGTTCCATGTATAATTTAACCCCGGAAGTTACCTGGGGTATCAATAAAAACCTGATGGTTCGTACCTCAGCTTTTTTAAGCAATCAGGACAATGGACTGGGCCTTAAAGGCGGTGGATTTTATGCCAAGTATCGATTCTTTTCGGCAGATGATTTACAAAGTCATTTCAGGATGGCTGCCTTTGGACGATACAGTTACAATAACTCTTACTTTAATCAGGAAGCTATAGATCTGGCAAACGGAAATTCAGGCTACGAAGCTGGTTTGGTTGCCACACAGTTGCTTCATAAAGTAGCTATAAGTTCTTCCGTAAGCTATGTGCGTGCTCTTAACAATGCCGATTACAGCTTTCCGGATATGCTGGGTAAAAATGCCATAAATTATACCTTCTCTGTGGGTAAATTAATGCATCCTAAAAAATACACCAGTTACAAACAGACGAACATTAATGCAATGTTGGAGTTTACCGGACAAACCATTACCGAAAATGGCAGATCGTACCTGGATGTAGTTCCTTCGATTCAGTTTATCATCAACAGTCAGGCGAGAATTGACTTAGCTTACAAAAAAGAGTTGTACAGCTCTATGCAGCGTATGGCAACCGATGGTATTTTTCTGAAACTGGAATATACTTTTTTCAATGTAACGAAGTAAATAAATCCCATTACAACCGGAACAAATCGTTCTGATTAAACCTATAAAATGAAAAAAATAATTTATTTATTATTCCTGTTCTTTGCTTTTGCAAAAGTTCAGGCGCAGATCATAAATCCTGTGAAATGGGAAGCTTCGATCGAGAAAAAATCCAACTCGGAATATCAACTTTCTTTTAAAGGAGCTATTGAAAAAGACTGGCATGTCTATTCGCAATTCACTCCCGAAGATGGTCCGCTTCCGGCTGAATTCCTTTTTCATGATTCCAAAAACAATTATGAACTTATTGGAAAAGCAACCGAAAGTGAAACCCACCGAAAGTTTAATGAAATCTTTGGTGTAGATGAAATTTTCTTTTCGGACAAAGCTGTGTTTACTCAATTAATCAAGCAGACCAATCCGAAAAAAGAAGTCATACAGGTAGAGCTTTCTTATCAGGTATGTAAAGAGAATTGTATTAGCGAAACCAAGTACTTTGAATTCAATCTCAAAACGCTTGAAGCGAAAGAAATTCAGGCAGCTGACATTACAAACGACAAAACGGAGAAAACAACACCAAATTCCACTATAGAAAAACAACCGGAATCTGAAAAAACGGATTCCAGTTTGTACATGATTTTTATTATTGCGTTCTTATCCGGTTTTGCCGCACTGCTTACCCCTTGTGTGTTTCCGATGATTCCCATGACGGTAAGTTTCTTTACCAAACAAAGTAAAACGAAAGCTAAAGGAATTAAAAATGCTATTATTTATGGCATTTCAATCATCCTAATCTATGTATTTCTGGGATCGGTAATTACACTTATTTTTGGTGCAGATGCCTTAAACGCCTTATCTACCAATGTCTGGTTTAATATTATCTTTTTTATCTTACTGATTGTGTTCGCAGCCTCTTTCCTAGGTGCATTCGAAATCATGTTACCCAATTCATGGGCCAATAAAGTAGATCAGCAGGCAGATAAAGGCGGAATCATTGGAATTGTATTTATGGCATTGGCTTTGGCCATTGTTTCTTTTTCCTGCACGGGACCCATTATAGGAACTCTACTGGTTGAAGCAGCTTCTAAAGGCGGAATTGCACCGATTGTGGGCATGTTAGGTTTCTCATCGGCTTTGGCATTGCCTTTTATGCTTTTTGCCATGTTCCCGGGCTGGTTAAATACATTGCCAAAATCTGGTGGCTGGCTCAATACCGTAAAAGTGTTTCTGGGCTTTCTGGAATTGGCTTTAGCCTTTAAATTTTTATCTAATGCCGATTTAGTGCTACAGCTGCACTGGTTTGAAAGAGAAATCTTCCTGGCCATTTGGATCGCTATATTTGGTACGCTGGCTTTCTATTTATTCGGAAAAATAACCTTGCCGCATGATTCTCCAACGTCATCCATTTCGGTGGGCCGTTTAGGAGTTGGATTAATCGTATTGACATTTACCATTTATCTGATCCCCGGATTGTGGGGTGCTCCCTTGAAATTAATTAGTGGTTTCCCTCCTCCAATGACGTATAGCGAATCTCCTTATGGCGTGGGTGGGGCTGGAAAAAATACCTCATCAGTTGAGAAAGCATTACCAGTCGGAGCACACAAAGGCCCTCATGACATCATGGCTTTCACGGATTATGAAAAAGGGCTTGCCTACGCCAAAAGTGTAAACAAACCTATTCTTTTAGATTTTACGGGATTTGCCTGTGTGAATTGCCGAAAAATGGAAGATTATGTATGGTCTGATCCTCGTATTTTATCCATCTTAAACAATGATGTCGTTTTAATTTCTTTATATGTTGACGACAAAAGAGAATTACCTCTTGAAGAACAATATGTCTCTAAAGAAACGGGGAAAAAGATCACAACCATTGGAAATAAATGGAGCGATTTTCAAATTACCCGTTACAAAGCAAATGCGCAGCCGTACTATATTTTATTAGATACGAAAGAGCAAAAGCTGAGCAAACCTACTGGATATACTCCTGACATCACTGAATATGAGCAATGGCTGAAATCCGGTATTGCTAAGTTTCAAAAATAAAAATACCATTTTTTACATCTGTGCATTTTTTAAACGTTGTGCACAATCGTGGTCCGATTACGACCACAACAAAGGGAGATATTCAGGTATCTCCTTTTTTTATTATTACAGATCATCAAACTCTGAAACAGAAATTTTATGACAATTTCCCTCGCGAAGCTATAGTGCACGAACACATTTTAAAATCATAATTATTAAATTTTTATGCTTCAATATTAATATTATTTTCGATACTTTAGCTTTGATGCAGATTGATAAATTAACAGTTTTGATAAACTCTAAGGATTCCTGTTACTCCCTTTTATCTCTGTCAAAAGAACAAATTTTTAACTTCTAAAAAATAAATATGGAACAAAGGCATATCAGAAATAGGCTTTACATCAGCCCGGAAGAGCAGGAATTAATAAAAAATACTCCGATATTATTAGGCGGAGCAGGTATCGGAAGTGCTATTGCTGAATGTTTATTGCGATTAGGTTTTGAAACCCTGACCATCATCGATGGTGATGTTGTCGAATTGTCCAATTTAAACCGACAAAATTATACCGAACACAATATTGCACAACCCAAAGTAGAGGCACTTAAAGAACGATTACTGGCTATCAACAGTCAGGCAAAAATCACGATTCACAATTGTTTTTTAACACCCGAGAATGTTGGCGATTACATTACCGATCATAAAATTGCTATTAACGCTCTGGATTTTACTTCTGATGTTCCTCTTTTGTTCGATTCCATTTGTCAGCAAAAAAACATTCCGGTTTTACATCCTTACAACCTCGGATGGGGCGCATTGGTCTTAGTCATTTCCGATGATGAAGGTTTAGAAGTTTTAAAGAAACCAGATGAAAAATTTAGCGAAGTGAATGTAGTTGACTATGTTTTAGAATACATGAGATACTGGGAAAATCCACAAAAATGGCTGGAAGAAATTCTGGACAAATACAAAAAAGAAAACAAAAACCTGTCTCCTCCCCAACTCCCTATTGCCTCATGGCTGGTAGCGGGAATGTGCACCCACATTGCATTTGATATTGCCACCAACGCCCCCGTAAAAACATTCCCGGAGTTTTATTTGACTTCGCTTAAATAAGGAATTTAAAAGATTTCATCTCTGAAAAAATAAAGCTGCCGATTAGGGCAGCTTTATAAAATCTTAAAACATATTTTATTTCTTGTCCAGTTTTATCCATTCGTGAAAGGTTCCTTCACCTCCCACTCCTTTGATGAAGTACTTATTTCCCTCTTTTTTTATTAAATAAGTAGGATCTAATTTTATACATCGATCATCATTTCCATTGTAATATAATTCCAAAACATTATTTTCTTCTATTCCCTTATAATCCCCTTCGCAAATTGACTGCCCATAAAAGGAATCTAACTTTAATGAAATTTTATCCTCGCTTATTATAAAATTGTATGTTGAATGCCCCGTGCCTTCGGTTGTTAATTCCTCCTCAACAGTTGCCGAAAAATTACCCTGATAATTTTCATCAATTGCTTTAAGGTTTTTTAATTTGTAGGGCAACAACAATTCCGTATATAAATCAATTCCCTCTTTGGTTATTTTATTTGTTAAAAGCTTTTTTAGAAAAACCCATTTATTATTTTCATGAATATAAAAATAAGTACAGGCATTCTCTTTTAAATCAAAATCTCCTGATCCGTCCTTGTAGTATTTTGAGACCGCCTCTTTAGGTAAGAAACTAGCAACAATGTAATACTCATTTAATTTCTGTTTTAAAATTTGACTTACTTTATCATTTATCTCTTTTGAAGTTTCAGAGCTTCTATCGATATTTTTAAATTCCGAAAAAAAACCTTTCTTATTATAAACAGACCAATAATCCTGAATCAAGCTTGATTTCCCAATGTAATTCACATCAAAAAAACCCAAATCTTCAAGATCAAAAAAATAAACAGGGAACGTTGGACTATGATCCTGAAGATAATACCCATTTACCTTGTATTTTTCTTCTAAAAAATTGACAGGCGCAACTTTGAAATCAGATTCTCCATTATTAGACAATCCTTTTTTATCGAGTTTTTCGCTCTTTACCTCATTCTTACTGGAAACAGTTTTAGATTCTTGCTTACAACTAATTAATATCACTCCTAATAGCAAAGCCAATAGTTTTGTACAATTTCGCATATTCTATAATTAAACTATCTTTTTATCAATTAAAATTTTGCCTCTCACTTACCTTATTAACAGTATTTATAATTTTTTCCAACGAAAAATATTCCTTTTTAATTTTCTTATCATATTTAATTTCTGGCTGAGTTGTTTTACCTTTAAAGAAAATAACCGGCAAAAATTTCTGATTTTCAGGAACTAAAACATTTCCATCAATTTCTATATTATTAGCAACAGACGAAAGCAATTTATGATCAGAAACAACTATTTCTGAAATATCCCATGGATATCCATGAAAATAATTATTTGGTCTCTCCTTGTCAATTAAAATTGGAGTGAAATAAAGAAGAGGCTCCAATTTTTTATTTTTAATGTCATAAAAAGCATAGTCGACCCCATCTTCCTCTCCTAAAGATCTAAACAATTCCAATATATGATCCTTGTCCAGATTAATGAAAAATTTATAATTAATACTACCATAAAACTCGTTGACTAAGAATAATTTATAATTGGAAGTAATCCAATATTCTATATTTATATCTCTTTTTGAATCATATACTGTACAAATGAAATCTTTCTTTGAGTCATTATCAAAATCAATAGTTTCTGTAACAATATTTTCATATACATCAGGAATTAGACCTCTTAATTCTTTACTTATTACAACTTCCTGTGGTTTAATTAATTTAAGTTCATTTCTAACTTTTTCATTTTCTTTATCTTTACAGGAAAACATGAAGAAAGACAGAAATAGGCATATCATTATTTTCATTTTTTTTATCTTTTTTCTCAAAAATAGTAATTTAAAATTCTACTCCTTAGTCAGTCTAATAAAGCACTGGGAGTTTATAAATAACACTGTTTTTCAATTTATATGAAAAAACAAAAGCTACCTGCTAGAGGTAGCTTTTAGATCCAATAGATTTAAAGTTTATCATACTCTATTCATCACCTATTTCTGGAAAACAATCCACTTTTTCCTTTTTTAAATCAACTTCAATAATTTTTTCTTTTACCAAGTCGAATTTAAATGCCTTGAGCACTTTTTCATATTTCCCTGATGCTGTTATTTTATTGATTACAACCCCAAAATATTGATCTTTTTTATTATTGTAACAAGTAAAGGATAAACATTTATTCCCCTCCATCTCATATTGGTTCATATCCTTATTTATTGCTTTACCAATACTTAATATATCTATTACTTTCCATTTGTCAATTTTCTCTTTTTTTAAAAGGATTTTTAATAAATTTCCTTGATTATTAATATTTAATACTCCAAAGTCTTTCATTCTAATTACATTTTCATCCTTTATTGTTTCCCTCTCTAAATTCAAGATACTTTGATATCTCCTATCTTCTGTTAAGGTTGAATCAATTAAAAAAATCAGGGTATTCTTGTTCAAATTTATATTTACCGCTACCATAATTAGCATATATTCCTGCTATGTTTAAATCTGAATCATTAAGTAGCTCACCTATTTTAAAATCTCCGTTTTTCTTATTATTTGATTTCAAAGATTCTGCTAAGCTATCCTTTTTTAGAGTATGATATTTATCAGAAGATTCTGTATATTCTTTTTCATTTTTTTTACCACAGGATAATAATATGACAACGATAAATAAAACTATTTTTTTCATATATTTTGATTATTTATTTACGAATATACTATTATTATATTTCTATTTGCCCGAATTTATTTCGAATAATTTCATTGTTATTTCTGATTTTCTTTTACCGGATTTGTGTTAACATTGTTTTTTAAATCAATTATTTCCTCAAATGGATCTAATGCTGCACCTCGATTAGCTCTTGAGCTTCTAACTTCAAAATGTAAATGATTAAATGCCGCTGGTTGACCTTCTGCTTCACCTGTCTGACCTGTAAAACCAAGCAAAGTTCCTGCTTTCACTTTCTGATTGTTCTTTACTACTATTTTACTTAAATGAGCATAAAAGAAATTATATTTTTTTTCATTATAATAACCTTCTATTCTGACATGTAAACCAAAAGTTTGCGAATAAACTGGATCTAAAATTAATACTATTCCATCAATACAAGCATAAACAGGAATATCGACGGGCGTAAAAAGATCTAATCCCAAATGCTTACCTTTATTCCTATATTTTGTGTTGAGCAAATACTTACTTTCATTTAATAACCAACCAGATTTATACCACCCTCTTAATTCCATTCGATCCAATGGATTTCTCCAAATATTTCTGCCATATTCCCCATTATGTAAACTTTCGTAGTATTCTGTAATTAATTCCTTGATTTGTATTCCATTTTTAGTTTTATCAACATCTAAACTTGCATTTGTACCATAAGCTGTTGTCCCTAATTGATATATTGTTTTATCTAGTTCTAATCCCAAATAAGCAGGGGCAAAAACAGCCATGTAAATATCTTCTGGTATTACAGGTAAAGTTTTTACCTTTTTCATATAATCTTCAACTTTACTCAATTGATCTAATTGAGTCATTTTAGCATACTTAAGTTTCAATTCATTAAGCACGTCAAGTCCCCCACCTGTATATTCTCCCATACTTGTAAGTGCATCCTGTGTAAATTGAATAAGTCCAACTGCACTTGAATATTTTTCCCTTTTATATATTTATCAAACGAATTTCTAGTTAATTTCTCTTTAGGAATTAATGTTTTACCTTCTATTTGATGCGGTGCAAAAGTCCCTCCAGTTTCTCTATTCATTACTGCCATTAAACCATTTGCCATTTCCAATGTTTTTTTAGGCCAGAGACGCTTACAAATTTGAAACACTTTTACTCTAAACTCCTTACTCACTTTTGCTCCCCAAATCAATTGCGGATCATTTTCATCAATTCCTACTGCATCAGAAGACTCTATGTTATTATCAACAACCGCATTCATTCCATTCTCCAAAGAAAGCCTGGTTTCAATTCCTTCCATTCCTAAATAAAATGTATCCATCATACCTGTCAATGGATTTATAATATTCCATTCTTCTTTTAAAGTGAAATTAATAATAACAACTCCCTCGTTGTTCACCTTCACTTTTGCAGTATGTATTATATCACTAGTATTTTTATAAATTTTTAATACTACCTCCTGACCGGCTTTATTTAGAGTTTTAATCACTCCTTTTACCTTTGCACCAAAAGGAACCGGAGTTAACAGATTTACACGGCTGTTTTCGTACTCAAAATAAAGATCAGTAATTCTTACAGCTGCTGTAACATCCAGTGCTGCGTCTTTATAAACATTGGTATTTGTTTTAAATGAAAATACTTCTTCGTTTTGTATTCCATTGAGTTCAAATCTAATTTTGGCACTTTGCCCGTTTTTAATTCTTAAATACTGTTGCAAGCCTAAATTAAAATCAAATGTTTGATCTATTTCGCCTCTTGAATTTGTTTTAGTATCGTTATAAAAATTCGCAATTTTGCTATCATTCAGAAAGACACTAATTCTTACAGGCTGATTATCATAATTCGAAATAATACCTCTCACATGATTAATTTCTCCCGAAAAACCTGAAACTTTCTTTTTATCACCATTGTTATACGCCCAATAAGCTTCTGTTATTTTCGGATGTCTTACTGTTATGACGCTACCTGATAATGTTTTAATTCCATCTTTATTATTACTATAAGCTTCAACTGTAAAATCTCCCTCCTTTTTAGGAACCGGAAATTCAAAGGTTTCTCCTTTTTTGAAGTATGGCCTTTTGATATCATTACTCTCATTTAGTATTTTCATACCGTCCGGCACATAGATTTTACTATTCTGATCATAAACCAGCCATTTGACATTCTCTCTCTCCTCTTTTGTAGCGGGTTCAATTTTAAAAGACTTAATTTTAAAGAAAACTTTTGTACCGGCCTCATTCATAAAATAAATCGCTTTTGAAGGAGTTCCGTTCTCTTTAGTAGCAATTACGCTGCTGACATAATTCTTAATGGTTTCAACTGCAAATTCTTTATAAAGTCCGTATTGATCTTTACTGCTTACTATAATCTTATATTCGGCGAAATCAGATAGCGAAAGTTTAATCTCCGAGGTTGAATCCAATTCCGTCAAATCAGAAGTTTTAGTTTCTGATTTACTGTTTTTTATTTCTATTTGATAGTAAAGCTTTAACGGTTGCAATGTACTTAATTCAGGATTTGACAGAGAAATTTTAAATATTTGTTCTTCAGCAAGTGGTCTGATAAATTTGTCTTTGATCGTTATCGGTGGAGTAATTACAAGCTCCTGGGTCACTATTTTTATTTCTACAAACGCAAATGACTTTTTACTTTTCTTATTGTTTGCTCCATGCTCATACCCATAAGCTTCAATTATAAAAACACCTTCTGTATCAAAATTATAACTAAAGGATATCCCTTCATCTTCAAAAATAGTTTCTTCGTATTTTTTACCTTTCTTCTTTTTGTAAACAATCCAGTTAATACCTTCGTTTTTATTTCCATTTTGAACGATCAGGGTTTCGTCAAGGAAAAACTCCAAAGTTTCTCCTACAATAAAGGAAGAAGCCGCTGTATTTTTTATTTTGACCGCTCCTCTTTTTACGGCATTTCCCTGAACATCTTCATAACTTATTTCTTTTAAGAATACATAGACAGCCTCTCTTCCAATCTTGCCATAAAGTCTATCTGCGCTTAAATTAGGATAAATTTTGGTTTTAGTGGTTATAGTAATTGTACCAGGCAGGTCATCCAGTCCCTCTACTTGTCCTAGCAATAAAAACAGTTCATTATATTGTTCAAAAAGATTAGCCACATTGGTGCTGTCTTTCTGTAATTCTTGTTGGATTATTTTCCAGCGTTTTTTACTTCCTTCAGAAATTTTCCCAAACAATATATTGGCATCAATTGCTTTAATCATTTTTTCACGAACGATTTCCCAATTAAAATTTTGGGTTGTCGCTACGGAATTCAGTTGTTTTAGAGCGGCGTACATTTCTGTAAATAATGCATGATTTGGTTTACCTTCAAAATCCTGTACAGACGCTCCTTCATCAAAAGCCTTAGAAATTCTGGTCCAATATTCTACTGCTGCCGTGTCATTTGCAGTAGTGGCCAGTTCTAATTTTTTTCTGATTGCTTCATTAACAGCTTCCAGAGTTGGCTCACCGTTTGGCTGCAGTTTTTCTGGTATCGTCAGCATTTGCAGTGCCTCAACACCAGAATAAATCTGATTCGTTACACCTTTACTTAAATTTAAAGCATCCTCTTCAACTCCGAGTATCGGAGAAGTAGTGTTCACTGATAGGACAGCACTCATCATTGTGCTGTCGATAGTATCAGCAACGTCTTCTCCGATTGAAGTATTAAAAGTTTGCCTCGTTTCTCCGAAAACCAAAGGAGTATTGTTTACCGATAATGCTGTGTTATTTCCTGCTTTAACAATTGTATCGTTCACGCCCCCTTCGGCTGAGAAATTAGAGTTGTTGACAGCAGTATTTTGGCTCTTCTGCTCCTGCCATAATTGTTCTATATCCTTTTGCTGACTCATTTCTTTTGAAATTTTTGCCAGCTCTTTTATCATAACATTGGTTAGATGTTCAGCACTTTTAACATCAGCGCTGTCTTGTATTAAAATATCGAAGTTGTGAATTACATTTTTACTCATTGGTAGCTATTTTTCTGAGTGTAAAAGTAATTTCCTAGTTTATCTTTTTAAAACTTCAAGACACTTGTATTCAGTAGTTTCAGCAAGTTTACATTCTACTGAAACTACTGAATAGAGAAGGTTATTTTTTCTTTTTTTAGTATTCTTCTGTTCTACTTTTACACCCTCAAAAAAATTAAGTAATCCTATTTTCTATAGGTATTCAAAACTTTAAAATTTACCCACAATCCCATCAAACATTATTAAAAAACATGGAAAAAAGACCCAAAATACCAGATAAGAAAAGCTTGAAAAACTTCTTAGATCAATCTTACTTATATCATTAAAAAGGAAAAAACATGGCTTTACAAACATTAAACACTATTAAAAGCTGGTTCAAAACCGGTTTAAAACCAACACAAACTCAATTCTGGGACACTTGGGATTCTTTTCGTCATAAAGACGAAAAAGTTCCTGTAAAGGATGTTGAAGGGATTGACGAATTATTAACCGGATCTAAAATAGTTCCATCTGGAGGATTTATCATTTTTAAAGTTAATCCTAATACAGCTGATGAATTAGAAATCGGTGATAGTGTTATAGGATATTGCGAAGGAAATTTCCTTTGCGAAGCAACCTATTATGGTGGAGATACGAGTTTGATGAGCAGTTTTACGAAATCAAACAATATCGTAGGTAGAATTCTATCTTACAATACTAACGATCACACTATGACTTACGAACTTAATAATGAAGTATTCTTAAGATCTCACAGTCATGGTGTTTATGACGGAATTACACTTAAGTATAAAAGACCGAAAGAACTCGAATTCTCCAATGGAATGTTTCATGGTACATATCCACAATCATGGCTTGGACTTGATTCCGGTACTATCATTAAATTAATAGATACTACTGGTAGTTTGGAAGATTCAGAAGAATTTATACTCCCATACTTCGAAGACCGAGAATAAAACGCTATGAAATAATAATACTGTTTTCTTACCATCATAAAGATTGGTAACAATTATTACTTAAAAAGTTATTCAAAAATAAATTTAACTAAATGAAAAATACAAATCCTAAAGAATCAAAACACCATATCAGCAAACCTTTACAACTTAATTCTGTCCCTCAAAGTGAAGATAAATTAGATAGTGTTCTTGTACGCGGAGCTGACAAAATAGTTAAACATGTTCCCAGAAGTCAATTTTCTAATGGTTCTACTCAAACCTTGCAACAAGTTTTAGATAATGGTGGAGACTATCACTTTAGTACTCCAGGTGCTATTATAGATATAGGTGTAGGGATATCAAATGGAGGTTTTTCCGTCAGGAATACCAATCCTAGTACAGAATCACAAATTCATGCAATATTAGGTAGTTTAACTCTCGGAGTTAAAAATACGATATCAGGTACAGGTTGGTCTTTAGGATCTCCTTTTAATCCTACTTCATATGAAGTAAGATCTTTTAGTGATTTTTGGCATACTACCTTAAAATTTCAAGATCAAAATAATTATACAGGAAACTCTGTATTGACCATTCCAAATAAAGTAGGAGATCATACAATCGCTACGCTAGCTGATATACCACAGACATTGCAACAAACTCTGGATAACGGAAATATTTTAAACTCACGCTCTGTAATCTCCTTTCCTAGGTTATCTATTTTCAACGGGAACATAAGTATGAATTCAAATCCGTTCACTAATCAGATGGATGTTACAGGTAACACTATTGAAAATAATGAAGATCACTCAAGATTTGAAGCAAACAGTGATAAAATAAAGCTTGTGAATTCCATAGAGCCCGGAGGACTAATATTTTCACCCACCTATGATGGAACCGGAACAACGTATACAAATGCAACTAGTCCTGTAAATGGGGGTGGGGTTAAACAAGTAATACCAGTATCCGTTAATTCAATAACTCCAGATCCTATCACTGGTAATATCAATTTGCCAATTAATTTGCAAACAGTGATTGACAACCAAGGTAGAGCAACTGGTGAATTTACCCTCGATTCAGAAGGTTTAACATCAAACACAAGAGTAGCAGGTGGAACTATAGATTTTAAGGAAGGAAATCACTTCGGATCAATATCGCCTACAGCTTTAGTGCAGACATACAACAACAATGAGGAAGTATTATTATTGGCAAATGGCAATTTAAAATTCGAATGGGATGGTGGAAGAAAATCTCTCAACTTAAGTCTGAGAAACTTGAAAGACGGTAACTTAAATGTAAAGTTTCCAAACAAAGCATCCGGAAATTACAATCTAATGTACCGAGAAGATTTGGCTACGTACAACCCAACAACAATAAATCTCTCTTTGACGGAACTCGATAATTCCTACCCTGATGCGATTCCGGGCTTTCGCGTCCATTGCAATTCCATTTCAAGCGGAGCTTTGATCTACGAAAATACGTCAGCTGGCTGGTTGCAAATTACCGCCTCAATTGTTTAATATCCCCACTAAGTAACTTTAAAATTTTAATATAGGAACAAACCAAAATCGCAGTAATTACGAGGTAACGTCTTTTTCAAAACACAACATTTTCTGTTGAAACTGTTAAAAAAAAGAAGGTTTATTTCCTTGTTTCTATCCCTCTAAATTATTCTCTGATTCCAGCATATTCAATACAGTGAGATATTCATTTTCTAAACATTTACAATCTAATTTCACAATCAACTCAAACACACTATGGCCACAAATATCAATACCATTCTAAGCTGGTTCAAAACCGGCAAAAAACCAACTCAAAAAGAATTTTGGGATTCCTGGCAAAGCTTTTGGCATAAAGAGGAAAAAATCCCAATTACATCAATTGAATCAATTGAGTCGATCTTAAATGAGAAAGCAGAAAAATCATTATTAGATACTAAAGAAGATAAAAATCAAAAAGGTGTTGCAGGGGGCTTTGCACCACTAGACAACTTTTCTAAAGTTCTAACTAGTTATTTGAATGTGGTCAACGATCTCGTGACCGGCGGAAGTGATGCTGTACTAACAGCAGAACAGGGAAAAATTTTGCAAAACCAAGTCAATACAATTAATACCTCATTGAGTACTTTACTTATAAATGACCTTACAACTGGCGGAACAACCAAGGCATTAACAGCTGAGCAAGGTAAGCAGTTAAAAATTCAAATTACTGCAATAAATACACTTTTGACTTCTGACAATGTGAATTTAGACACCGTACAGGAAATCGTTGATTCTATTGAAAATATTCAAACTTATTTATCAACTATTTTGGTAAATGACCTTACAACGGGTGGTGTTACCAAGTCGCTTACGGCTGAGATGGGAAAACAACTAGATTTGTTGAAAGAGAATGTTTCTAACAAATCTCAAGACATTGAAGCGGACAAAGCATCTACCACAAAACATGGAAGTGTAAAGGCGGTTTATGACTGGACAATTTCGAAGTTTAATTTATGGGTACTCAGTATTAATAGTATTCCAGGAATATCTTACACTATTGGTTTAACGGACTACAAAACTAAAAATATATTCACGAACACCAATCCTGTTGCATTTACAGTTCCAACCAATGCTGCTGTAGCTGTACCTGTTGGAGCAAGGTTTTCTTATACAGTGCAAGGCGCAGGGACTGTTACCGTTGCGGGAGCCGGAATAACTTTTGTTCAAAAGAATCTTGTCTATACTTATGGTGACACTTTTATTGTTGAAAAAATAGGCACAGATACATGGGCGGTTTACGGTAATTCAAGCGGTATTGTTAATAAACTAACATTATCACCTATTGATGGTGATATGATTGATTTTGGGAATTATGCACAAAATGCGTTTACATTAAAAAGGATTTTTTCCGGAGGAAACAGATATATCGATTTTGAATCTGTTTCGGCTTACGGAACAACATCGGTCAATAAGCTTAGGTTTAGATTAAAAAACTATACTGATTCAGCTGTTTATGATGCCTTTACCATAGAAACAACTACATCAGATGCGGTTTCAAAAGTTACCGTTGGGGGAGATTTAATTGTTAATAGAAATTTATCTATAATAGGTTCTTTTAGTCCTAAAAAATTAGTCCTTGCTCCTGTAAATGATGATCTGATTGATTTTGGAACTTATTTGGAAAATAATTTTTCATTGAAAAGAGCCTTTTCTGGAGGAAACAGATATATCGATTTTGAGTCTGTTTCGACTTATGGAATGGCATCGGTCAATAAGTTTAGGTTTAGATTAAAAAATTACACCGATTCAGCCGTTTATGATGCTTTTACCATTGAAACTACTGCATCAGATGCAATTTCAAAAGTTACAGTTGGCGGAGATTTAATTATTAATAGAAATTTATCTATAATAGGCTCTTTTAGTCCTAAAAAATTAGTCCTTGCTCCTGTAGATGCCAATATGATTGATTTTGGGACTTATTTGGAAAATAATTTTTCGTTGAAAAGAACTTTTTCCGGAGGAAACAGATATATTGATTTTGAGTCTGTTTCGACTTATGGTATGGCATCGGTCAATAAGTTTAGGTTTAGATTAAAAAACTACACCGATTCAGCCATTTATGATGCTTTTACCGTTGAAACTACTACTACTGACGGTGCTGCACTTGTAAAAATCGCGGGAACATTAAAAGCTTCCGAATACGACTTGTCATCACTAGGTCTATATGAAGATGATGCCAAAGCAGCAGCAGGAGGCGTGTCTGTTGGATATGGTTATATTAATAGCTCAACTGGCGCATTGCACCGAAGATTAACCTAATTATAAAATCATGAAAGTACAAGCAATTAATTATACGTCATCAATACCTACTTAGCACTCTGCTTTATTACCGAATATGTTGGTTAATCGTGAATCTCGAACGCTCAGAGTACTTCCTTAGTTGGAACTTAAAAAATAATCCTACTATAATTAAAAACTTCTCATAGATTTTAATTGTAGCATCAAAGCCCGCACTGGAGGACAGTTATGTCTTCTAATGTTGCTTTTACTAAACCAGCTTTTAAACTCTGCTCACACTAAAACTAATTCGTTACTTTTTTTTGAAGAAAATACGTATATTTCATTTCAGTCTTATACATACTTCAATTTTTCGATTATAGTATTATTAAACCTTCCACTCTATTAGACATTCTAGGAAGCGCAAGAGCAGAAACAACAGCATCAATATGAATGATCGTGGTAAGTAGAGAAAAAATCGAATACTAGCCAGATTTCATTATATCAGCACCCGAAGGGCCATTTGGACACAGAGATCATTAACTAATTTCTAAGCAGTACAAAAACAATCCCCCAAACCGCCGTAAACTTTTTGTTTTTTGGCGGTTTGTTTTTGAATTAGAATGCAAATCTCTTCCAATTGCTTAAAGAAAAACACTCAGAATAAAAGCCTTAGCCACAAAACCTATCTACTGAAACTACTGAAAACGAGGAGCAGATTTTTCGTTTTCCAGCTCCCAATGCCTTATTTTTACATCTGCTAATAAAATCGGTTAGCACTCTCAAAATCAATATAAAAACACCCCTTACTTACGGGAATATCCTGAAAGTAGCTACCTCATCTATTGAGAATATTTTAAACAGTATTACCAACCTTTAAACATCAAATCAATCATGAATTCTACATCCAGAGATTTAGGAGAAATACCTTCGGCACCAGACATGAGCAATTTTAAAAACCCTTTGGGGCAGCAACCCGAAGGCAACATTATTATTGGAAATTTTAACATTACTTCTTTAAATCCGTCACAAACCACTGAAAGTCTTACCGAAATCCTGAAAAGAGAAAGTACAGACAGTTCTATTTAAAACATCAAAATTCTTAAATTCTAAAAAATGTTAGACGAAACAGCAATCAAAAAACTAAAAGAAAAATATGGTAATGTATTAAAACTTACCTCTGATGATCAATCTATAACAGCATATTGTAAGAAACCGTCTCTCACCACATTTCTTACTTATCAAAAACGATACAATGATGATCCGCATGATGCAATTTTGTTTCTGTTCAAAGAATGTGTACTTGAAAAAGAAAATTATGAGGATGAATTCATGCTTTCTGCTGGAAATTCAATCATCTCAATGATTCGATCAGACAGTGAATTTACCATCAATGCGACACCTCAAAAAGATGAGTTCAAGAAATCGGCAGCACTTATTCGCCAAGCTTTTCAGGTAGATCCTTATCAATTACCGATGGATGAATTTTATAAACTAATCGAAGAAGCGCTCTGGTTGCAGAAACACAACGAAACAAGACTCGAAAACACCTTTATTACGGCTTTCGCTAAAACATTCTCCAACTAAAAACTAAAAAAATAATGAAATTCAATTTTAATGTAAACGAAATTTTAGACTCTAAAGATACTGAATATACGGGTATTAACTATAACGAATCGGAATCGAAAGATTTTATTATCGATAAAACCGGAGGCGAATTTAACCTAAGAGTCTTTGCTCCCCTAATTTTTGAACCTCTGGTAAAGAAAGATCTCAATCTGCCTGGTTTGCGTATAGATGCGGTAACAGTTAATTTAAATCGCTCAAAAGTTATTAGAAAAGAAGGAATAGAAGGCAGAGATTCAACCATTAAAGAACATATTACAAATGGTGATTTTAGTATTTCGATTGAAGGACTAATTGCCAACGAAAGTGGAGATGAATATCCAAAAGAGAAACTTTTCTTGTTGAAACAATTTCTAAATGCTCCCTATGCTCTGAGAGTAACTCATGCCATTCTGAACCGATTTGGTATTTACGAACTGGTTATAGACTCCTACTCTATTCCTTCTATTTCCGGAACAAAAAATATTCAAAAATTCACGGCCAGCGCCACATCAGACGAAACTGTAGAACTAATAATCAGAGACAATGCTTAAACTAAATGCCAAAATTAAAGTTTATGAAACGGTGAGGCTCATCCCCAGTCCGAAATTTTATGAATTTACCTATGTCAAAAACGTAGAAATCAATAGCTCTTACAAATCGTTAACCGACACCGCCACGATTGTTATGCCTCAAAAAGTATATACCGATACCAAAGGCTTTGATCAGAACTTATTTGCAAATGCAAGCGGTGAACAAAAAACAATTCATGATTTTTTTAAAGTTGAAAATTTCATAGAAATATTTTTAGGATACGACGGAGATTACAAACCGGCTTTTAGGGGTTATATTACAGGCGTACAATCCGATACCAATGCTACTATAACCTGTGAAGACTTAATGTATGCTTTCAAAAAAATAAAAGCAGTAGATAATAGCGATGCTCAGGACAAAAATGACACTTTGAATGTTGTAGCCACTAATCCAACCACCAATGTCGAAAACTTTAATCCAAAAACATTTCTTGAAAAAAGAATCAAACCGCTAAATCTTCCATTGAAGATAGATGCTCTTGACGAAAATTTAGGGAATCTAATGATTAACAGAGGGCAAACATTGGCTCAAGTTTTCGAAATGCTGAAGGATAAAGGAATCTACACCTACTTTAAAATGGAAGAAGCCCGACCTGTACTTACAATCACCAATAACCCGCAAAAACACACAACCGGAGAATTAAGCAGTTTTATCGATCGCAATTTTATCCAAAGTCCTTTAGCCGGGGCAGTTGTAAAAAAACTAATCAATCAGGGACTTCAGCTTTTGAGTACACAACTAAATAAAACAATTCAAGCCGCTTCCGGGAACTTTTTAGGGAAAGCACGTTTCAGATTTCGCTACAACATTATTGAAGATAAGTTAGTTGTAGTGAATGAATCGACCAAAAATACCCGCACACGAGTAGAAAAGTACTTTAAAAATTCGAACACTCCGATTTACATAGAATTAGGTGATCCAAATGGACAATTAATAAAAACCCACGTATTGCACAGTGATAGTGAGGATTTACCTAAAGATACTGCCACTTTCAAAAATACGGCAACAAAAGTAACTTCAGAATTGTATCAATATGCCGCATTACGAGCAATGGAATCTAAGCCCAGCGGATTTGAAGGTTCCTTTCTCACTTTTGGAGAGCCGTTTGTTCGACCAACGGATAAAGTAATTCTTGAAAACGCCAAGGATAAAGAAAAAAACGGAACCTTTCAGGTCGAAAAGGTCGAACGCAGTTATGGTGAAAATGGTTACCGACAAAGGGTTTATATAGGTCGAAGAGTAGAAGTTTAATAAAAATATATCATGGGAAATATAACCGATTTAATAAAAGATGTTGCCGGTAAAAATCAGATTATTGAAACCTTTGCGGCAAAAGTGATCGAAATAAATAATGAAATAGAATCATTTCACAATCCTGAAGACGCTTATACGGTAAACATTATGCGTGCCGATGGCGCCATTCTTAAAAACGTACGATTGAAAGCTTCTATTCAGGATTTAGAACAGGGAATTATAGTCATTCCTAAAAAGGACAGCTGGATTTTGGCGACCATTATTGATGGAGTTGAAACCAGAGCATTTATTTCGCAATATTCAGAAATTGAGCGCACCTTAATACGCTTCAAAAACGAACAAAACCAATACCTGGAAATAGAGAGTAATGCAGATAAGTTTCAAGTATTATTCAAAGAAAAAAAAGAAAATGATCCTGCATCAACTTCGGCACCTCAATACAAAAATATGGCCCAAATCAAATTTACGGGTGGAACTGAGGGGCCAAACATCAACACCTCTTTTTACAATGCAGAAGGCATAGAAATTTCTAAAAACAGTTTTAATATAAATGAGCAAAAGATCAGCATTAATGAAGGAAGTACGCTTTTTAATGTAAAAGATAAGGAAGTTAAAGTCATCATTAAAGATGGTTTTGAAGCTATAATTTCTGATGCCAAAACTTCATTTAAAAAAGGAAGTTTAACTTTTGAAATGGATAAAAAATTTAAAATTGCTGTAAATGAAAAAAGTTTAAAGTCTAAGCTTGAAGAACTAATCGACGAAATTGGCAAAATTACGGTTACTACACCAGTAGGTCCATCTGGACCACCAATCAATCTAGATAAATTTATCACAATGAAAAATAACCTTGCAGAACTTCTAGAATAATAAAATTATGGCCTTAAATAAATCACAATTAGAACAAACAATAAAATCTCTTTTAATTGAAGAGAATAAAAAAACAGACAACAGCTCTACTTCTATTA
Organism: Flavobacterium sp. WG21; assembly: GCF_000335775.1. Lineage (NCBI taxonomy): Bacteria > Pseudomonadati > Bacteroidota > Flavobacteriia > Flavobacteriales > Flavobacteriaceae > Flavobacterium > Flavobacterium sp. WG21. Next base: position 26,301 of record NZ_AMYW01000030.1, on the reverse strand, counting down.
ACAACATTGCCAATCGATTAGCATTCGCAATTGACACATTCGTAAAATCAGGAACTGTAACCACTACAGTAACAACAACTGGTTCTGCATTATCACAAACCGGAACCGGAACTGGATACATTACATAAATCGTTCCGAACTAATAGAAAAATGCCTCTTACCATCAACTATAGTAAGAGGCATTTTTCTATTTCAAAATTATGAGCAAAAAAGATAAAATTCCCTCTCAGAGAATCTTAATTCAGCTTTTTTCTTAAGGTCTCTTCCATTTCATAGAATTTGCTTTCGAGATCATGAATTTTTTCATAGATATTAACAGGATCCGGCATTTGTTTAGACGCATACATACTGGCGTACCAAACCTCCAAAATGTCTTCGGCATAAATAGAATACATCGGGTAATTTCCGTCTCTGTTATCCGATTTAAGGATTAATTTTCCACTTTCCCTAATTCGGTTTAAAACCCTTTTTACCACTACCCCGTCATTCTTACTGATGATGACATAAATTCTTCCGTCTAAGATGTCATCAAAATTATCTACATATTTCCCAAAAAGATAATCCCCATCGTGTATGGTTGTCGACATCGAATTTCCTTTGATTTCAAAACACCTGTAGGTTCCGTTTTTTAACATTGGCATACTGAACGAAGGCAGGGTTTCCATATACTCCGGATCCGAATAACCGTCCAGGTAACCCGCACGTGCTTTAACGCCAACAAAATTGATATTTTCCTCTCCGTCTTCATTTACCGTTATAATTTTCGGCAAATTTAAGCCAATCGCATCCTTGGTTTTCTGAACAAAAATTTCATCGCTTGCTCCAAAAAAATACTCCGGATTTACATTGCAATGGGTAATAATACTTTGGAGTAAATCAAAACCAGGTTTTGTTCTTTTTCTTTCTCCATCAGCTTGCAATCTTCCAATCGTGATACTATCTATTGTAGTACTGGTTACTCCTATTAACTTTGCGAATGAGTTATTGTTTAACTTCAATTCGTCTATAATTCGTTTTATTTTAGCATGTATTTCCATGTTGTAGTTGTATTTACTCATTATATGTAATATGTTTTAACACCCATACACATTCCACTATATGTTGCAAAACTAAATAATATAAAACGAATAATCGCATTTTTTAAACTTTTTTTCATATAACTCCCGAATATAAAGACATTTGAGAGTTGTTTCCTATCGTATTGCTCGAATATAAAGTAAAAACAAGCAAATCATATTACTGAAACTATTGCATTTTAAACTGTAATATGTTGTATTTATTAAAACATATGTTGTATATTTGTCAAAAAATAATCCATCATATGATTTTAAAAGATTTTTATAACGAGAAAAAAAACGCAATTCAATCAGAGTTTACTTCTGATGCGCCAACAGTACAACTTTATAGTGATGCTATTTTTAAAACATCAATCGAAACACCGATCGTAATGTTTAAATACGACAACATCAACTGGGAAACATCCTCTGAAAAAAACTATAAAGCCGATGTATCTTTTTGCCTGTATATTGTATTACCGGTAGACACTATTTCATCAACAAGTTATGCAAATGCATTTAATCTTGCGCAGCGTATAGACAAAGCGGTATTATCTAAAAACAACAGTAATACACATATTGATACCAATTCAACATTCAAAATAAGGGAAAAACAGTGTACAAACGAACATACCTATTGGAATAAAAATGATTATTTTATTTGGGAGATCACTTACAAAACCACATTGATCGAAAATACCTTAAAAAAGAAATACATCCTCTTTAATAACGGATTGAGCAACGAAGCTCTGGAAGACTTAGGATACAATTTAACCTCTGATATCATCTCCATAAATCCAAACCAAGTTAAAGGCGCTATAGATTTAGATACCACTCCCTAAAATCTAGTCGGCAATTTAAGAAAGTTAATTCCAATCAGATCATTAAGCAGCACCTTACCAAAAACAAAACTAATCCTTACCATTAAAACTCCACAAATGAAAAGAAGCAGAACACTATTAGACAAAAGAAGAGAATATGTTATTAATTATCTAAATAGAAATCAGGCTAAACAAATGAAAGTTGTGGTTTCGGAACTTTCGGATACTTTGTTCTTAACGGAGCGTACTATCTATACGATTATCAATGAAGGTCTTTCTTTGGAAGCCAGCGCTTAATAGACTGAAACTACTGGCTTTGACCATTCAAAAAATTGGAAAAACACCCTTTGAGCCTTAAATTTGTACTCGTCGGCAGACCACAAATTCACTCCTAATCTAAGATAACAAACCTACTTGTATTGACCTCCAAAAAATATCTTTTTATTTTTTGAGTCTTAGATTACGAATACTATTTTAAAAATAACAATTAACTAAAAACGAGAAGTTTAACAACTTGTCACAGGCCTCTTTTTGCCCTTTTTTAAGCAAAAAACAAATTTTAAACATTTAAACATTTTATATTATGAGTACATTAAACGATGTAGTAATTACCAAATTATCAGGCGGATTAGGAAGAAGAACTCCGGAGCAGGACATGGTTTCAGGATTACTTTTTGATGGAGTTTCGACTGAAAAATTAGCATTAGATCAAGTAAAACGTCTGGCCTCCTTAGAAGATGCCGAAGCATTAGGAATTACAGCTGATTATGATGTAAACGGACAATCGGCCTACTACCAGATTCAACAATTTTTCAGGATGAATCCGTCAGGGGATTTGTATATTATGAAAGTAGAGGCAGCCTCTTATTACGAAGTTGTTGTACACGCTTTGAAAATGCAGGAAAAAGCAAACGGAAACATTCGACAAATGGCAATCATCTTTTCCGGGCCAGAAACTACATTCACCGAAACTAAGTCCCTAATCTCAACAGCACAAAAATCAGCTACCTACGCGTATACCAACTACATGCCTTTTGAAATTATTCTGGAAGGAAAAGGTTTTGAAGCTAATACTGCTACAAATATGACGGAATTAAATGCTGAAAATGTATCGGTGGTAGTAGCTATGGATCCTGAAAAAGCTTTTGAACAAAAATTGTTTATGAAAGGTACTACAGCCAAAGATGACAAGCTTTATACTTTGGCTCCTAACGAAAAATTAGTACCCGTAGCAAATTCGTCTAATCTTTACAAGGTAGAGAAAACCGATGGTAGCAATAACGACGATAGAGAGAGACTTGAGTTTACGTTCAAAGACGTTTACAAAAATACTGCAGCAGTTGGATTAGCGTTAGGTGCTGTTTCCAGAGCAAAAGTATCGGAGAACATCGCCTGGATCGAAAAATTCAATCTTACCGGTGAAGGTTTTTCGAAAGCAGGTTTCGTAGGCGGAGAAGAAATCAAATCACTTACAGGTTTAAGAACTTTAAACGAAAAAAGATACATCTTCGCCCAAACACACACAGGTTTAGCCGGAATTTATTTCAACGACAGTCACACTTGTACAACAGGTACAGCTGACTTCGCTTATATCGAAAATAACCGTACAATCAATAAAGCAACCCGTTTGTTACGTGCAGCTTTACTACCAAAATTAGCTTCACCGGTTTTAGTGGATATCGATGGTAAATTACCGCAATCGGTTTCTAAAAGTTTCGAAGGATTATGCAGAAGTGCCTTAGAGGGAATGGTAGCCAATCAGGAAGTATCTGCCTTTGATGTGTATGTAGATCCAAAACAAAACATTTTAGCGACTTCAGAATTAAAAGTGAAAGCCGAAATTACGCCAATTGGAACTGCCCGTAAAATTAAAGTTGATTTAGGATTCAAAAATCCTTTCGGAATCGATAAAGCATAATTTAAGCTTTTCTTATCTCTCAAAAACAATAAAATCTCATCAGGATATTGTCGTCTTTCAATTGTCTCAAATAGTGATTGAATCCGATGATAGGCTTGAAGCGTTATCAGAATTATAAAATAAAAAAAATCAAGAAACATATGAATAAGTTACCCTTAATTAACGGACAACAACACAGCTGGTCATCAATTGAAGTAAGTATCGCAGGTAACATTGTTACCGGTATTACCGCTGTCAACTATAGTGACTCAGTATCAAAAGAAAACCACTACGGAGCCGGCGATATGCCTGTGCACAGAGGTAGAGGAAAATACGAAGCAAAAGCTTCTATTACTTTATACAACTATGAGGTAGAAGCTATTCTGGCCGCTTTACCAAAAGGACAAAGATTGCAGGATATTAATCCGTTTAGCATCATTGTAAGTTATTTGGATGACAGCAACGAAGTAATTACTCATACGGTAAGAAACTGTGAATTCAACTCCAACAGCAGAGGAATTAGCCAGGGAGATACTAAAATTGCAGTTTCTTTTGACTTAATCTGCTCTCATATCGAATGGAACTAACCATTACCAATATTCTTTAACCTTACTAATTCCTGTCTGAAAAACCGACTCGAAAGAGAAACCCAATCTTATAGCGTTATACAGAAAAGAAGTTCAAAAGCAACATGATTTCTGTCCGCAAATTATTTCTACAGCTCTTAGCGAGTCCGTTTTCGGACAGGTAATTATCTACTTCACAGGCTGCCTGAGCATTTTCATCCTGAAATGCGGCTCAGGCAGCCTATTTTTCAATCCAAAATAAGTTCTCAAAATGGAAACAACTAACACCAAAACTGTCGATATCCTGGACGGAAATATTACCCAGGCGCAGCTCAACCAATGGAAATACAAACATAAAAAAGTAGTGAAACTCACCATTGCCGATGATGACGAAACTACACTGTTTGCGTATTTCAAAAAACCCGATATGAGTATTCGTGCTGCCGTTTTACAAGCATCCAAAATGGATGAATTTAAAGCGCTGGAAGTACTCTTCAAAAACTGTTACCTGGGCGGTGATGGCAAAATCGAACAAGAAGACGATTTGCGTCTTAACATCACTACCGCATTTTCAGATCATATCCAGCCTAAACCTGTAAAAGTCGAAATTTTATAACAACATCTTTATATTATCCTCCTGCAAAACCTTACCATCATGATCGTTAAAAACCATACCATAGAACTAAAAGATACCAGCGTTTCTGAAATGGCACGTTTTAGGCAAATTATGCTTGGCATTTGGAGTCAGCAGATTGAGAGCGACAAGAATAATGCTGAGATACTTAACTATGCAAAAAAACATTATGAACCGGCAGAAAAATTAAATGCAAACGATTCAAAAGACAACAATAAGACTAAAGAAACTAATAAACGCAAAACAAAAAAGAAGAAATTTTACAAAAAAAACAGGCTTTATAGCAATTCAGGAGAATTCATTAGAAATACGACAAAAGGAACTAAGATTTTGATAGAAACTAAAAATGGTTTAAGATTTTTATCGGGACTTGATTATACAAATAGAGGAACAAGAAAAGCGGTTTCAAAAATAATCACTTACGAAGCTCATTTAAGAGGATATAAAGGATATTATGGAGTTAGAACTCTAAAAATCGATGAAGAAAATACCATTGCCTACACTAATAGGGCTAATACTGTCTGGATTAATACGAAGCAATTAAACTTAGGAACTTGTGATGATTATAACGATTTAGGAAGTACAATTGATCATGAAGCTAATCTTTTATTTGGACATAAAGGTGAAAAAGACCGCAAAAATTATACTTTTGTAAGACATGCAAATGTTTATTTAGGACAAACAAGAACAAAAGATTTTAACGACACAAGCAATGCAAACAAATATTCTGTGGCTACAGGCTTTATAAACAGAATATACAATGCTTATTTAAATAAAGAAATAACTTTTGAAGATTTAAAATCTCAAGTAGGTAATTTCAATAAACTTAATGCTAAAAATGGAGTTCAAATATTAACAAAATTTGATGGTAATGGTGTCAGTATTCAGTTGAAAGATGGCCCCCACCCAGTACATTTAAAGCAATTAATTTTCCCAGAAGAATAATAAATACATAGATACATGAAAAAGATACTTATTGTAATCCTGCTTATCTCAATTGGTTGCACCAACAAACAAAAAGAATTGGAATATTTAATCTGTAAAGATTCTACACAATATTGGAATTACGAATGGCCAAGAGATAGGGCTCAATATTACGGGTTTACCTTTAGTCTAAGTAAAGATGGAAAGCTAAAGAAGTACTCTTATGATAAAATAAAAAATAGAAGAAGCTTTTTTTGGGATATTCCAGATCCGGATATTAGTAAATGGAGTGTATCAAAAGACTCTGTTCTAACTGTTATGGGAGATAAGGATAAAATAATTAAATACACAGATGATACAATTTATGTCATTAGTCTGCAAAACAAAACCAAAAGTTATTATGTGAGAGTAAAAGGAGATTTAAATATCTCTAAAGATGACAACATCCCTAATTTATAAACTTACTAACCAGTCAGAAAATCCTTTCTATCAAGACTATACAGCAGTCTTTAAATATTAAGTCTTTTACGTATTATTAAATTGAACTTTAAATTCAGTACTATTTACTTTCTTATCGTAAACTTCCTGAATTTAGAACAGTTTCAGTCTAATAATTTCCCAAGACTGATCTTTTTTACCTTTCTTTATTTAGCCGGATTTTTAATAAATTTATTCCTTTAATAGACGATTTTTAAACCTTTACTGCTGAAAATAAATCATGACAACAGAAGAACAAATAATTGAAAAACTAAAAACATGGTTAACAAAAACAAAAGTCATATCGTATGATGAGCGTATCCCCTTGAATTGCTGGGATAAAGAATTAAAAGAATTGAGAGACGGAATAGCAAAAGAAGTTTACATAGTATCATTTAAAACAAAAAGCACCAATATAGAGTATAATGAAAAAGGCGAAGTAGTTTCTTTTTTCGAAGGAATGTATTGCTTTGCCTATTTTGATGCCGAAACGTTAGAACTGCTTTATATAATGAAAAAGGCGGGATATATTGAGGTTGACGGTTCTTATTAAGTAAAACCAATGCATTTTTTTAATTTTCCTCATTAATAAAACAATGAAAACAATAACAAAAGTTCTATTCTTTATCGGAGTTTTTCTTTTTCTCTTCAGCTATATTATTGATCCGTATAAAATCAATGAAGAAAGTTATATTGTAATTGATGAAGATACTGTCGCTTTCTTAAAAATGTTATACATAATTACATGCCTGCTTTTCGGATATTCATTTTACATATTTCTAAAAATTTTCAAAACTAAAACTTATACGATTTTTTCTTTTATTCTATTTGTGATCAATTTAACACTTTTGTGCAAAATGTTTTTCTATTTTGATTCATTTCTAGAATAAAATTCTAAAGAAAGCTTATTTATTCTTCTGAAGACAATTCAATCTTGACCAATGTATGATTCATAAATTGTGCCTAAAACAATAAAATAATCTATGACCACAAAAGAACAAATAATTGAAAAACTAAAAAACTGGCTGGAGAAAACAAAGATTTCGTTCGATAAAGATATTGGATTAAATTGCTGGAATAAAGAATTCAAAAAATTAAGAGATGGAAACGACAAAGAAATCTATATTGTAGATTTTCAAACAGAAGATAAAATCGAATATGATGAAAATGGTGAAATTATTTCATTATTTGAAGGCATGTCTTGCTTTGCTTATTTTGATGCCGAAACATTAGAACTGCTTTATATAATGAAAAAGGCGGGATATATTGAAGCTGACGGTTCTTATTAATACATTAAAAATTCAATTTTCAATCTATTAAGAACCCGTTTTCTACACTAGAAAAACGGGTGTTTTTTTTCATTTATTTTCATTTTTGTCTACAAAATAAAGTACTAAAACGCATAACCACACCTACTTAAACCACTGATTAACAAAGCCATAATATTTCCACAACACACCGTTTCAGAGTATTTCCACAGTGCTCTTGAGATTAAATTCTTTTCTCAAAAAACATAAAAAATACATCTTCATAATTTATCCCACGATCCGTTTTCAATCGTAAATAAGTTTCAACATCAATATCATTTTATCGATAAAAATACTCTGACCGTTTTTCTAAACAGTCGGGACAGGATTTTTATGCTCAAAACCTAAAATCATTAATACCAATAAATATGGATCAAACTACAAAAAAACACATTGATTTACTGCATCCTTCAGTCAGAGAAGAAATGACCAAAATCATCGAAGAATGTGATCTGGTTTTAACCGGAAGAGCAAAAGTTAGAATAACACAAAGTCTCAGAACTTTTCAGGAGCAGGAGGATCTTTATGCTTTTGGAAGAACAAAACCCGGTAAAAAAGTCACGAATGCAAAAGGAGGTCAATCCATTCACAATTATGGTTTTGCAGTCGATATCTGTTTAATTATCGACGGTAAAACAGCTTCCTGGGATACAGCAAAAGACTGGGACAACGACCAAATTTCGGATTGGCAGGAATGTGTCGAAATTTTTAAAAAGCACAACTGGAACTGGGGCGGAGACTGGAAAACTTTTAAAGATCTTCCACACTTTGACAAAAAAGGTTACAGTGATTGGAAGGTGCTTAGCAAATTAAAGCGTGACCGAAAAAACTATGTAATCTTATACAAATAACGCAGATGAAACCTTTTAAATTAAAACATACAGCTCTCCTACTTGTTCTGGCTTTTACCATTACCTCCTGTACTTCCACAAAAACAGCTTTATTTGACCTTTATTCCTATCAAAAAACAATTGCAGTAAAAGTCGAAACTATTAAGTTAATGGAGAAAGCTACTACCCCATATGCGGCTCATAAAGTCGAAATAAATGCTTTATTACTTGACATTGAAAAGTTGACTGAATATGAAAAAAATAAACTCCATAACGAAATCACTTTTTCGATGTGGAAAATGCTAAACGATAAAGAAAAAAATCTTTTGGCCGGTTTTTTCAAACGATGGGAAACAAAAGGAATTTTATCTCCTGCTTTTATACAGGAATCCGAAAAACAAGTTTTGCAAGCTCTCGATTTACTAATTCAATACGAAGCCAAAAAAGATAAAGAGTCAAAAGATGCTCTTTTATATTTAATCAACAGTAATACCTGAAACGATGCATAACGATACATTATTAGACCAATTAAAAAGCAAACTGAAAATTATTATAACAGAAAGTTATAAAGATAACAAATTCGAACTGGAGAAAGATCTGAACTCTTTTTTAGAAATCTCCAGAGAGAAATTGGAACGCTGGCTCTTTCTTTTCTCCTCCGGAAATTTAACCGAAGAAGATTTAGAATGGCTGTTAAAAAGTCAATTCAATTTAATGGAATTTCAAGCACTTCAAACCACCGGAATATCAAAAATAAAACTGAATGCTATTAAAAATAATATTCTAAAAATGATTTTTAAAGTACTTCTTGATCTGGTTATCCCACGGGGTTAAATCTTTGTGTTTCCTCAAAAAAATAAAAACCAAAATACTAAAAATCAACAACTTAAAACCAATAATCAACTTACTGAAACTACTGATTCGCAAGCCTCAAAATCTTGGTAAAAGACAAATTCGGACGTATTTTTACAGTATCAAATAAAGGGCATTTTTTGAATATGGCGCGCAGATTCAAAGGAGCTATTCATTAACAAAAAAACAAAAAGTAACTACATATGAGAGATTTTATCATAGAAGATGACTTGTTAATCACGAATGGAGATTTCGCTATTAAAAATGCAGATCAGCAAAACATAGAACATCTATTGCTAAGTCAAAAAGGAAGTTATAAAGAGTTTCCTATTCTGGGAGTAGGAATAAAAAAATACATCAACAGCCCGGATGCAACCTCCAGGTTAAGACTGGAAAACGAAATAGACAAACAATTATCGTATGACAACTTTCACATAAAAACACTAGATGTCAACGATTTACAAAACATTAAAATCGATGGAAACTATTAAACCACAAGAAAATCAAAACATATTTGATGTCTCTTTACAGGAATACGGAAGTATTGAAAAAGTATTCGACCTTTTAGACGACAACGACAGATTTAACCTTACAGAAGACCTTTCTGTTTACGAAGATTTAAAAATAGGCCGCGAAGCTTTCAAAAAAGATATTGTAGAATATTACAATACCCGAAACTTAAAGCCTGCCACAGCTATTACAGAAGAAGAACAGTATTTACTGGATAATTTCTCCGGAATCGATTATATGATTATTGAAGACGATTTCATCATTTATTAGCAATTTGTGTAGGCTGCAACAATCTGAACAACAGTCCAAAAATTCAGGTTATCAAACAAAAAAGCCTATTCATTTCTCCTTTTAGAAGTCTCTAAAAGAAAACTACTTCTCTGTAGTATTTACAAATAACATAAACAATTATCTCTAAGCATATTACACATGTCTTACAGGCTAAACTATTTCAAAAAATTAAAATATGGCACGTACAATTGCTGAAATACAGAACGAAATTCTGATTGAGAAAGGAAAGCAATCCTCCTTAAACAACTTAACAGATTCAAAAACTGCTATTTGGAAACTTTGGATCAACATAGTCGCCACCGCTATCTGGATTCATGAAAAAATAGTAGAAAAAAATGCGTTGATCTCAAGACCGCATACCTTAAACTGGTACAGAAGCCAGGCCTTAAATTTTCATTACGGCCTTACTTCAACCTCTGATTCCAACAGTAAAATTCCATTCCTCTGGAAAGATGGTTCGTATCAGTTTGACACTACAGGTCTTGACGAAACAGAAATCGAAAAATTAAAAATAATCAAACATTGCGCAGTAAGCGAAATTGATCTGGAAACAGTACTCGATCCTACACAAAAGAAAGACCGGGAAGCTATTTTTTCGGACTACTTCCGTAACAAAGTGGGGGTAGTATTTTTAAAAGTAGCCACGGTAAAAGGAGATAAGATCTCGAGAATAGATGTTCCTAATGAACTCTACGCCTTCAAAGAATATATGGCCAAAATTAAAGATGCAGGAAACCATATTCATATCTCTTCTGATAACGGTGATATCTTAAAATTAAACTTAACCGTTTATGTTGATCCTTTGAACATCTATATTGATCCGACAAATCCGGCAAATCCAAAAAATGGTTCATTGATTCTGAACGAAAAGATATTTCCTGTACAAGATGCTGTCAAAGAGCATTTAAAAAGTATTGAGTTTAATGGCGCCTTTGTAAAAACCTATTTTGTCGATGCGTTGCAGAATACGCCGGGTATTAAAATTCCAGTTGTAAATAAAGTCGAAACCAGCTGGGCTAAAAATCCAAATGACCAGCTAAACCCTCCTTTAGAAGATGTTACTAAAACGGAATACTTTATCCCTAACTCAGGCTATTTTGATCTGGATGCCTTAGAGGTACAGGTAAATTATATTCCTTTTACATTTTACCGAGACAAACAATAGCCTAATACCTATACTATGAATAAATACACTGTTTTAAAATGGGAAAAGCTACTATTATGGCTCCTCCCTCCGGTTGTTAGAAAAAAAACACATCTGGAATGGCTTAATGTTTTACTGGCTCCTCTTCGTACGATTTATGACGACATATTATACAAAATGCAGCATACAGGGCAGGTCATTTATCTGGAAAAAGTACTCAACGACGCTTTTAATCCCACAAAAAATTACGATCCCAACCTAAGTATGGAACAAAAGCGATTAGAGGGGCTAATTTATATAGACGAATCTATCAAACCTGCTATTCAATATGTCTATCTCCACAAAGAATACTACGAACCGGATATTACTTTGCCCGACAAAAAGGTAAAAAAAGGAGCTTTAATGATTCCACAATTAAACATTTTCACTAATAATGAACTTAAAAACAGAGACAACAAACCGGTTTATCTCGCACATCGCAAAGATTATACAGAGGTAAACTACGCCAATTTTAGAGTGTTTATACCCGAAAATCTAATTAAGAATCAAACCATAGCTGTTCAACCTAATCAGGACAGTACTGTAGAGAAAACGGAGCCGATCGACGTGACCGATTTAAAATATCACAATCTTCTTAATTTCTATAAACTGGCAGGAAAAAGTTACGAAAGCTATTGTTATGTGCAGGAAAGCATGGACTAAAAAATCGCTCCAAAAAACCATTGACGATTAACTAAATCATTGGTATTAAAACAAATAAACAACATACATTAAAACAAATAAAAAAATGAAACAAATAAATTTTAGCCATGAAGGAGGTTTCCCTCTCGAGCAGGAAACTTTAGAAAGACTTCAGAACGCCTACAGAACGGAGTTATTTGGAGCTTTAAAAGCACATTTTGGCGTTGCAATCGGTGAAAATTGTATTATCGCCGAACCAACAGCCAATAGAGACGGTTGGGCTATAGTACATGATGAAAAGGATTTTTTAAAAGAAGGCGTTTTATATCCTATCCGAAATACGACTGTAACAGGCTATCTAAAAACAATTCGAACAGGCACAAACCTGGTTTACGGAACAGGAAGATCTCAAACTGCTTATTTTGATTTTGAAGCCGTGTATATTGAATTACCAGAATATACTGCTGGTAAAGCAACTCCTGAAATCGACAGAGACGACCTAAAAGTAAGATATTATCAGTTGAAAGATTTTAGAACGATTAAAGATATTCCTGCTGTCGAACGTATTTTGAAAACACTTCAGGATCAAATTGATGCGAATAAAGAAAAAATTCTAAAAGCAACTGAAGATATTGCAGAGATTAATAAATATTTTCCCGGTATCAAAACAGACGTTACTAATCTTAAGTCAGACGTCATCAATATTAAAAAAGAATATCTTCCTATAGACGGCTCAAAAGCCATGACCGGAAATCTAACGGTAGAGGGAAAAGTATATTTAAAGCAGACCGGCAAGGAAAATCCTGATGGTTCTATATTACTGCTGGACAGTTCAAATCAAGTCATTAAAAGTGATACCATAATCAGCCATTTACTTGACCGTGTTACAGAATTAGAAAAGAAAAAGCCTGCAGAATCTGCCATTCCAAAAGGAATGATTGCTATTTGGGGGCGACCTGCTAATCAAATCCCGGAAGGCTGGCAAGAATATGCTCCTTTGAGAGGAAGAATGCCTGTAGGATTTGATCATACTCAGTCAGAATTCAATGAAATTGAAAAGCCAGGAGGTGCAAAAAATAAAACCTTAACAATTGATGAAATACCAAGTCACAGACATGCAGTTGGACTCTTTTCTGGTACAGGTTCTACTGGTAGTGAAGACTGGATATCTGAGCCTTATGAAGAAGACGCACGAAGAGCAGGTAATTATTCAGCTCCAGAAGGCGGAGGTCAGCGGTTTTCAATTCTTAACCCTTATAGCGTAGTTCATTTCATTGAATATACAGGACTTCCAAATAATACAACAAAACCAGAACCTCCAACAAATCTAATCGTAACAAAAGCTACCAGTTCCAGTGTATCTCTAAGCTGGACAAAAGCTACTGGTAATGTGGAGGGCTACTTACTATCTATAGATGGGGGTGACCTTATTTCATCAGACGACATTGATAATCACACTATCACAGACTTGTCCCCGGAAAGACCTTATACTTTTACCGTTTTTGCACAAGACACTGCAGGAAATATTTCAGACGGCAGCACAATTACTAAAGTTACCCCTCGGGTAATTCCGGTACCACAATCTTTAAGATGTCGTATCGAACAGAATGAGGTTATTATTGAATGGGACCATGTAACAAGTTACACTCCTATTACTTATTTACTAGTGAGAAAAATAGAAGGAATTCCTGGAAGTAACGCAACATTTGCCAAAACAAGTTCTAATCTTCGAACAGATTTTTTTGGCAATTATGCACAAATGTACACACATCATTACAAAGTACAAGCATTAGGTGAAGATGGGAATGAATCTGAATTTAGTGCTGTAGTTGCCAAAAATGTATACCCGTATGATCCTAACTGTTTCGATGTAGAATCTCTTGTAACTATGGCATCAGGGCAAACCAAAAAGCTAAAAAATATTGTCATTGGTGATAAACTCCAGGGATTCTCCTTCCCAAATGAGATTGACGAGTCTGAGGGCGATTATATGACATGGAACGGAAAATTAAATGAAGCCGCCAAGGCGGAGGTAACCGTAACTGACAAAAGGACAAGTATCCAACCCAATTATTATGAAATTAAAACACCGGATACAACAATCAAAGTTACAGGAGAACATCCACTGTTGGTAACTGAAGATGGTGAAAATCTAAAATGGACGCGTGCTAAAGATGCACAGCAAACGATGTTATTGATTGACAAACTCGGAAAAACCATACCTATTGAATCGATTGTATTCAAAGAAGAACCTCTTGAAGTAGCTCTTCTGGATGTCGAAAATGTAGACAATTATGTTATTTCAGGAATCGTTGCTCACAATACAAAAGTTGATCCACTAGAATAAACCTTATTACTCTTTTGGGGGAATATATCCCCCAAAAGATTCCTCATCTCTCCTTTTTAACCTAAACTAACGCTATGAAAATTGTAAAATTTATTTTTACCGCTTTGGCATTGCTGTGGCTTTTGATAACCATCCTGATCACGGCACAAGTAGCCATCCTTATACTACCAATCCTTTTTATTTCGAAAAAACATTACACCGAATGGATCCTCTTTACATTTGCCTTAATCTGCTCTTTTGGCGTTTACCCCATTTCTTTTATCTATGCCGCCATCAAATGGAAAGGTTTTCTAAATTATTTAAGAAAACTCAGCTTAAGTATTGATATCTCAGGAAATATGGTCGCCGGGGCCTTATTGAACGACAACTTTATTGCGAGCACTTCCGTCCATAAATTTGGCGTTGTTCAGGAAACGATCAGCGACAATTTAGGCGAAAACGAAAGAGACAATACCTTATCCGTTTTCGGAAAGAGATTTACCAACCTGCTTGGCGTAATTGATTTTGATCACGCCAAAAAGTCTATAGTAGAAGATTAATTCAACCCTAAACCTATGATGATGCATAGAATTACAGAATATTCAAATGAATTAAAATTATTGCTTTATGGAATTTTTATTTACCTGGAAATGGATGCAGAAATTGTTAAAGTGCTGTTTTATTTAATGGTATTGGATACTTTTTTAGGCATTGTCAAAACCATTGTATTGAATAATTCTTTTAGCTTTAAAAAACTGGCCTTAGGATTTGTATCCAAACTGGCCGTATTGTTGATCCCAACAGCTTTGGCGTTAATGAGCAAAGGACTCAATTACAACTTCAAATGGTTTGTCACCATTGTAATGGATTTACTGATCGTAAGCGATGGCATTTCAATCATCAGCAATATAATCGCGATAAAAACAAAAAAAGAAGTAGAGAATTTCGATGCCATGACTTTGATTTTGAAGTCGATCAGAAATCGTTTGATACAACTTTTCAAGAGAATTTTGATTACAATTGACCCCAGATATCATGTAGAAGAATAAAGCAATACACTTTTAAACAGAAAAAAATTAAAACAAACAAAATGGCAACAAATATAAATACTATTCTGAGCTGGTTCAAAACCAGATCAAAGCCCACACAAGAACAATTTTGGGCATCTTGGTCAAGCTTTTGGCATAAAGATGAGCAGATTCCACAAGCTTCTATTTCTAATTTGACCACAACTTTAGACACAAAAACGGATCAATCTCAGTTTCACGCTCATATCACAGACGATAATGCTCATCTTGCAGCCTTTAGAAAAAAAATTAGACAAAGGCGATTACAACGGAACAGCGCAACATTTAAAAAATGATATTGATTCTGTAGAACAAAATTTGCTTGAGAATTACTATACGATTCCAAAAATAGATAGCAAAATTTCTGAAAAACAAGATGTGCTAACCGATGTAAACTTTGGCACATTCCAAAACACATTAACAACAGTAAGCTCAATTTCTGACACTGATAAAATTCACTTTCTAGCTGGTAAATTAACCCGTATAATCTCGTGGACAAACTTTAAAAATTTGTTCAAAACAATAAACGGGAATTCCATTTTTGGTACTGGCGATGTAACTTTAGGAGACATGACAACTGATACAGACCAATCTGTATCAGGAATCAAAACTTTTCTAAATGGAAAATTTGGTCTGAGAAATGTCGCTAATACTTTTTCTTCTTTCTTTACAAATATTAATACCGCTTCTAGAACATACACCTTACCTGACAAAAGTGGAACGATAGCATTGACATCTGATATGCCTACAAATATTGTAAATAATGGCATTCAAAATTTCCTGGGAAAATACAATAACAGTAATGGTATAGTTCCTTGTAGGATTAATGATGACGGTACGAGAATTGGGATTAATAATACAAAACCATACTCAAAAGATTTTGAATTCGGAAATAATGCCAATTTTGAACTTGGGGTTAGACAATCTGATACATATAATATCGGAAGAGATTTAATTGTCTCGGCTGGCAGGACTATAAATTTTGTCGAAAGCTCAGAATTTATCGCTTTAAATCAATCTTTTCGACCATGGTATCAAATGGCTGTAAATTCAAATACAGGAAATGTTTATGCTTGTGGCTACACACATGGTTTATACAAGCAAACGGCTGGATCGGGAGATTTTCATTCGATAGCTTTCACGGGTCAACTTTTACTAGGAGTAACAGTAAATTCTTCAAACAATGATGTCTATGCTTCTATTATAAATGGCGATATATATAAACAAACAGGTGGTATAGGGCCTTTCGAACCAATAGGAGCGGGAAATAGGCAATGGTGGAGTATTGCAGTAAATTCATCAAACAATGACGTGTATGCCGTTGTTTATGGAGGTGATATTTACAAACAGACGGGAGGTACAGGACCATTTGTCGCTGTAGGGGCAGGAAATAGAATATGGCATAGCATTGCGATAAATTCGTCAAACAATGATGTGTATGCTGTTGTAGTGGGTAGCGAAATTTTAAAACAGACTGGAGGTTCCGGTACATTTAATTCCTTAGGTCAACCTCCTAGAACTTGGAAAGCAATCACGGTTAACTCGATGACAAATGATGTTTTTGCCGCTGATGGTGGGGGTGATATATATAAACAAACAAATGGCACTGGAAATTTTATTGCACAAGGTCTAACAGCTAGAAACTGGAATGGTATAGCTGTACACTCAATTACAGGTGATATTTATGCTTCCGTTCATACTGAAGATATCTATAAACAAATAAACCAAGCAACAGGAAATCCTAATCTTGACGGTGGCATTCTAAAATTAAAAGCTGGTACTGGAAAGGGCTCTGGTGAAAGTCGTCAAGAATTTTACACTGGTCAAAAAACGATTTCCGGAACTAATATGCAAGCAGAAACATTACGATTTTACATAGACGAAAACGGATTTTTTGTTTATTTAACTCCTCCAATTTATACAAGTGATGCAGCCGCAGATGAGGACACTAATCTTCCTTCAGGCGCGTATTATAAAATAACCGGAGATCGCACGCTTTTTCAAAAACCATAAACTTATTTTTTTTTTTAAGAATCCTCATTACGATTGACCCCAAATACTATGTAGAAGAATAGATTCAGAATATTCCGTACCTTTTTACAAAATCCATGAATATATTGCAACTATTAAAGTAACCGTTATAAATCAAAAACCCCTCTTACAAAACAATAAGAGGGGCTATATCTATACATTTTACATTTTACATCTCACACCCTACTTCTTAATAAATTTCTGCACATAGTTTGCTTTATCGGTCACTATATTGATGATGTACATTCCATTGGCAAAGTCACTAACGTTAATCTGATTGTTATTGAATTGAGTGTTAATTGATTTCCCTGAAATATCATAGACCGTTACTTTTAACACTTCGTCTTCCGTTCTAATGTTCAATACATCTGAAACCGGGTTTGGATAAACTGCCAGTTCTAATTTCGTGAATTCACCGGTACCTAAATTAGTTGTTGTATTTACAATGATTGATTTTTCAACCCATTTTCCATTGGAATTAAAACGAATCACCACTGTTGCAGTACCCTGAGTTTTTGGAGTCAGAACCAATTCGTCATTCACATTTATTATGGCCGAAACCACCTCTGTATCACTAACTGACTTTACAGATTTTACAATCGCCGCCGACAAATTATCAGTATCCGAGACAATGTTTTTTAAATCGATTACAGTTGGTTCTTTTACCGAAACTTCCGATGGCAGAGTATTGCTCACTACAGGTGCTGCATTATCCGGAAAAACAGTCATGCCGGGAAACCAATAGTAATCGTCTAAAACTCTTGTCTGAATTAAATTTCCTGTACGATCAAAAGTATGAACCCAGTTTTTCTGAAAATGTGCTCCAAATCCGTTTTCTGTAGTATTGAGAATCAGCTCATCTGAAACCGGATCAATACGCAGGGCGGCACCATAAGGAATTTGTTTAAAAGCATCTGTCTGACCCGGAATCGTTGCAAAATTCTCATTAAAGGTTTTTGAAGTAATATCAAATTTTACAATTTTTGTTACTGAAGTAAAAGAACTGATAGCGTTTATCCAAAACAAAGCATTCTCCTGCGTGCTATAAGTAAAACTTCCCGCGTTCCAGGCTCCCCAGGAACCCGGGTATTTAGTTGTTGGAATTGCATATTCGGTTACTGTAAAAGTTGTAGCATTAATATTGATTAGCTTTTGATCCTGAATTCCCCATACACTTCCGTCTTTGGCCTGAACTACAGAGTGGAATTTACCGGTAATAGTCTTAATCAAAGTATTAGTAGCAGGATCGATTATCAGCATTCCTCCATTTTGTGTTACTGCAAATACATACTGAGACGTACGAATCATATTGCCAACCTGTCCTGCAGTACCTGTGCCTGCTAATAAACTCCCTACCTTCAAATTGGCAATATCAAAAAGATAAATACCTTTTGAAGTACCGATATATCCTGTATTTTCATTTACTCCAACAAACGAACGTCCATCTGCTCCAATGTTTGCAAATCCGGCAATTTTTTTCATGGTTTTAGCATTGGCAACAACCAATCTTCCGCCTGGACTAAAATTTTGATCTCCTCCACTTGCTGCCTGTTTGGAAATAAAATAAAAATTATCTCCATAAATTGTTCCATAACAAGTGGTCACGCCAAAGGTTTCATTGTTGTTCGCTATACTATAAATTCGGTAATTAGTACTTCCGTCTTTATTAATAAAATTCACAGAACCATTGGTATGTCCGAACCAGTCTTCATTTACCATAAAAAATCCATTCGTAAAATCTGTTGCTTCTCCATAAGGTACAACCGGAGT
The DNA here is from genome assembly GCF_000335775.1 of Flavobacterium sp. WG21. Lineage (NCBI taxonomy): Bacteria > Pseudomonadati > Bacteroidota > Flavobacteriia > Flavobacteriales > Flavobacteriaceae > Flavobacterium > Flavobacterium sp. WG21. Next base: position 7,118 of record NZ_AMYW01000030.1, on the reverse strand, counting down.
AAAAGTTCCGGCAATAGGAAGCCCATTTTTAGAGGGTGCGTAATTCCAAACATCCCAGGAATCATTTTGCAGAATACGGCCAGATGCCCCTGTACTTACGGCAGTAAAATCAGCATCGGCAGGATTTTTCCCCCAATACGTCCACTCACCATTTGTCCATCCGGATTGCCAGTGATCGTTTGTATCAATTGCTGTGTAGCTGTCAAAGTCATAAGCAGTCGTATTCACAAAACCATTTGTTGGATAAAGAGGATAAGTATAATCTGTCCCTTTATAAAGTCCGATCGTTTTAATTCCATTCAGATCAAAACCCAATCCTCCCACCGAAGATCCCGTTTGTGTTCCCTTATACAACAGAGCGAAAAAACGACGATCTGCTTTTAGTATGGCCTTCAACATGTCTTCGCCTGTGGCGGTACCCTCCCATCTGAATCCCCAGACTAAAGCATCGGTATTTTTACCATCATTCCACTGCACCACAAATGCTGCCCGATTAGAGCCTGTGCCTATCCAATACTTAATATCATCAAAGGTTGCTACAGCAGTCGTGTTTTTGGCAATTTTATTTTTCGCTGCTGTTTGTTTATTATTATTTAGAATTGTGCCCTCCAATACTACCTGACCACGTATAAAAAAGACAGAAAGGAACATCAATAATAACAAGTAATTTTTCTTCATATTCAATTTAATTTTAATTTTTCATTATTTAAGATACAGGTCATAAGCTCCGGCAACATCTGTAGAAACTTCTCCCAGCCAGCCTGCTTCCTGATTGATTGCGGTATGTATTTTGACGAAATCTATTCCGGGAAGTTTTACGTATTTTCCGTTTTTGTCTACCGCCCAGGAAATATCAATATTAGAACCTTCGTCGCTATTAGGTGCATTATCGGCATAACCAAAATCAAATCCTGTGCCTACCCAATAGTTTCCGGTACCACTTTGATCATAAAAATTGTCTTTTATTCTGGTTCCTTTCAAAGTATAAGAAGCCTCTGAAATCCATAGCGGATAATAGCTTTGTTCGTGAAATCCATTTTTAGTTTTATATCCTGAATTCCCCTGACTGTCTTCCCATTTAATGTACTGTACATCAGTCTGCCAAAAATCCTGACCTGCAACAGCCGGTTTGTTAGGATCCGGTTTGAAATAAGTCACACTATAGTTCTTCACGGTAGTATTTTTAAAATACTCGCTTCCGGCTATTTCATACCATTCGTCCTCGTCGGGTTTTCCATTCTTATTTTTATCGTAAGCCACCAGAATAATTCCGGGTTCACAAGAACCTGAACGAGTTTCCTTTGTGTCATTAGCCCAAAATGCATTTCCCAAAACTTTAAAATCACGGCCATTCATGTTTGGAATCGTATGATCAAAACCAAATACAATATAGCCTCCAAATCCGCCTAGAGATATCATACTGGCATTAGAACCAACGAGTGACTTTTTTGCGGCATTGATCAAATTACTTTCGGTATTTCCCGGTGCGTATAAGGGAAGTTCATTGGTAAACTGACCGACTCCGGGACGAAATTCCAGTACATTAGAGATGTACTTACTATAATTTCCGGTCTCTTTTGTTACATTGATAATCGATTGGAATGTTTTTACAACACCATTGGTTTCCACTTTTAACGTTAAGGGATAGCTCTTTAAATACGGACTGATAAAATCCAGTTGAAGGCTTTCTGAGATCACTGAATCTTTAATACTCCAGGTTAATTTTGAATTACTATTTAATTTTAAATCAATATTGAGCACTTTAAAACGATCTATCGTATAGGATTCTTTTAGTATTTCTCCAAAATTTTCATTTTCCGCTTCTTCTTCCCGATCCGTTCCACAGGAAATAAATCCCAATAAAAGAGTTACTACTAGTGCGCATTTTAAAAATGCGAAAGGGGCTTTTTTCATATTTTTTTATTTTTATTCTTTAATGACACATGATTGCTGAGGTACAACAAAATAAATTTCCAGTGAGGTAACATCTAATTCTTTATTCTTTATTCTTTATTCTTTATTCTTTATTCTTTATTCTTTATTCTTTATTCTTTATTCTTTATTCTTTATTCTTCACTTTTCACAACTTACTTTTTAGTTATAAAAGCAATATGTGCTGGAATATTACCTGCCGTAGTTTTCCATTTTAATTTTCCTTCGGGAGTAAAACAGTAGATGTAACCTGTTACTACGTAATTTTGGGCATCGGTAATGTATATTTCTTTCGTTTCGGGATTTACCTGTAAACCGTAAGGAATCATGATATGCTTTTCAGTGCCGTCTGTAATGATTTTATCGTTAATCACTTTTTTGGTCTTTGTATCTAATATTCCGTACGTAACCTTATTACTGTTGGTCAGATAGCTCCATGAAACACTGTAATAATAGAGCAAATCATCGACCAGACAGGTTGCTGAAACGGGAATATCAAGCTGCATTTTCTTTTCATCCGTCTTCGTATCAATCACAAAAAGATTAGACGGTGTGTTGTAATAATCACCTCTGGAACTCACATAAATATCACCTCTGCTGTCTACCTGCATGCTATGAAGGTTAATCCCTACATCGATTTTTTTTATTTCGGTAAAAGTTTCAAGATCGATAACAGATACTGTTCTGTCATAATTAGGTACTTTGTAACCTCCTGAATTGGCAACATACAATTTTCCGTTATGTACCACCATTTGTTCCGGCTGATAACCAACGGTCACTTTGCGTTTTATTTCTAAGGATGTCGTATCTATTTCGGCTACAAATCCAATTTCGGCATTTGGATCAATGGCAACAGGGCCTGAATAGGAACTTACGTAGGCTTTATTTTTGTAGAAAGTGACATATCGGCAATTCGGAATGTCTATTTTTTTGATTCGTTTTGCGGACCATTTGTCGATTACCTCAACCTTATTGGAGCAGTTAATAACCGCATACACTTTATTCCCGTAAATTTTTATATCATTACCCACATCCCCCAGTTCTTTTACTACTGTTGGATTGCGTTCGGAGTAAATATCGGTGGTATAATTCCCGGTTCTGTAATTGAACACGTCAATACTGGCGCGGTTCATTCCCATATTACCTTCGTTTAAAAGATAAAATCCTTCTATTTTGCCATCGCTTCTGGGTGCGGCTACACTTTTATCCGAAGAGGGAAAAATAGTTTCTTCTTCTCTACAGGAAACCAAAAGAAGAGCAACAAATAAACTAAGCAGGAATCGGGTACTTCTCTTTTTCATAGTGCAATACTGATTATAAATTTTAAAGTACGGCCCGGCATCGGATAGTTATAAATCACTTCATACTGCTGATTCAGGGCATTGTTTAATTCGATTGTTCCTTTTATTTTATACTGATGAAAAGAGAACATTTTCTGAACCGCCAAATCATGTGTGTACCAAGGCTGCACTTCATTAATTTTGATATTGTTTACATTTCCGTTGTAGCGTTTTCCTACATATATAAAACTGTAGTTAAAATTCCATGACTTATAATCTGCATTTAATATTCCGGATCCGCTGTGCCAGGGTGTGTAAGGAATCTGATCTCCGTAAGAGGATAATTCCAAACCAGCAAACTTGGTATAATCTCGACTCTCCGAATACGTATAGGTTAAATGAGTGGTCAGATTTACTTTGCCGAAATGCATTTTCATATCCACAGCCGACTCTATCCCCTTTCCTTTCACCTGCCCGATATTAGTCATCATCCAACGGAATAAATTTCCGGTTGGAGCAGCAATTATTTTATCTTTAGTATTGGTATAATATCCATCGACCTGAAGAGAAAACTGATCCAGGAAACCTTTCTCTACTGGTATGTTGTAGGTAAATCCAATGTCATATTGATTCATGTATTCGGGCCTTAAGGTACTGGAACCGACCATCGTATAATACAAATCATTAAAAGTGGGCATTCGGAACATACGTTTCGCAAAAGCTCTTACATTAAAATCATAGGCTATAAAAGGAGTGTAACCCAAAAATATAGCAGGAGTAAATTCTGTTTTATCAGGAGCTTTGGCATTGTAACGTACTTCTTCCTGCACGTGCGTTCCCACAACGCTGCCCAGAACTTTAAAGCCATCCAGTCTATAGGAACTTGCCAGGGCAAACAAAGCGGTGTAGCGCTCCGGATAAGAGAACAGGGTTTTTATCCCTTTTCTGGTTGCATTAAGGCGGTTGTACTGAAAATCAGTTGACAACGAAACGTCCCAAGTGGGTAAAATCTTGTACAGATTGACTGCTGAAAAATAATATTCCTGTTGGTAATAACTATCGTCAGATTGAGCGCCTTCGGTAACCACTTCACCCAGTACACTGGTGGTGTCTCTGGCTACATAATGAGTATAATCATAAGCATATTTTGCCTTAGCCTGAAATTTATATCTTTCGCTAAGGTCTTTTATAAAAGTACCCTGTGCAAAAAAATTCTTGTCGTACTGTCTAAAACCATCCGAAAACTTATTTTCTACAATAGCTCCCGGTGCTCCTCTTTCGGAACCGTAATAATACACTTTCGCATCCCAAGTGCCGTTCTTCATTTTCCCATACAGACCAGACTCGAAACGAAATGCTTGTATATCACTATTGTGTCTCGTGGCTGAGGTATCATAAGCCACAGTACCGTCGAGATTGTTTCTTTTGTATCTGAATTTGTATTCGCCATTAGATTTTATGTATTCAGAACTGGCGCTCCAGCTTACCTTATCACTTAATTTATGCTCCAATCTAAAAGAAAGATCATTGTAATTGATAGACATGGTTTTATAACGCAGTAAGAAATTGGTCTTTTTGTTATTCTCAAAAACAGGCCGTTTGGTGCGCAAATAGATAGTAGAAGCTGCCGCAAAATCTTTAGCCGACTGAAATATTTCACTCTTCTGACCATTATACATGGTGAGAGATTCCATATCATCGAGAGAGTATTTTCCTAAATCTGTAACTCCGTTCTGTGCATTTCCTAACTGAATTCCGTCGTAAAAAACACCCACGTGATGCGTTCCCATGTTGCGTACATCCACCGTTTTAAGTCCGCCCAAACCACCGTAATCCTTGATTTGTACTCCGGCAAAATAACGAAGTGCATCGGCAACATTGTGGCTGGCTAAGTTTTCAAGCAGTACTCCTGAGAGGCTTTGTACGGGAATCACTTCCTGATAAGGTTTTGCTTTTAACAGTACTTCTTTCAAAACCCTCAGACTGTCCTTAGTAGTCTGCGAGTGAAGTACGACGGGAGCTAACAATACGAAAAGAAATAAAAGTAATTTTCTGGTCTTACACATCACTGATTTAATTAAATAAACTTCGGGATATGATCGTCAAAAAAGCAATAAGGCAGGATCCCGTTACAAAATAACAGGTCCGTTTATTGTTGTTCAACTTTATTCCACGAAAGTCTTAAACTATGTGATTCCGGCAGGTCTCCTGACTTGTTCCATCTTTAAACTGCCTTCTCATCCCGCAAAGCGGGGCAATGGCATGAGTAACGTTAAAGACTTTTACAGAACTTACAGTAGCGGGTCTGTTCAGGATTTACACCTGATTCCCTTTTAACTGTTTTCTCTAAAGAAAAAACAGACCTTAATCTGGCCGTAAAGATAGAATTATCTTTATAAAAACAAGAGTTAATTAGTTCATATTACACTTTTGACAATGAATGAGACCAAATTTCACTCATTCATTAAAAGAATGCTGTTTTAAACATTCTTCACTTTTTTAAACCTACCCGTAACAAAAAAGCATTTTTGCGACCAATAATAGGTTCAGTTGGATTGCTTTTTTATAAACATTGAAGAACTGAAACAAAATCATTCAAAACAGGAATTGATTTTATTAATAATGAAGTGAAATAGAAATATTAAAAGTAAATTAACAAATCCCGAGATTTTTGCGTCTTTATATTTGTTAAATTGCGCCCCTGTAAATGAAGATGCCCCTCGTACTACATATTCTTCGAAAAACTCTTGTAAAATGGACTGGAGAAAGGTTTTGGGCCGAAAGTCAAAATTAAAAGAACACTAAAAGAGAAACAAAAAATTCAATGAATACAACAAAGGCTTCCATTATTGCTATTGGAGGATATGTACCGGAAACGGTTTTAAGCAATACTGATTTAGAAAAAAGAATAGATACAACAGATGAGTGGATTACCTCTCGAACAGGCATAAAAGAAAGAAGAATATTGGATGACCCTGCACTGGCAACCTCAGATATGGCTTCTTTCGCCATTAAAGATTTAATAAAAAATTATGATATAAATCCTCTGGATATTGATTGTTTAATACTCGCAACATCAACACCCGATCATATTCTTACTCCCGCTGCCAGTTTGGTATGCGAAAAAGCAGGATTGAAAAGCGCCTGGGGATTTGACCTTAACGCTGCCTGCAGTGGTTTTTTATACGCACTTTCGGTAGGTGCAAGCTTTATTGAAAGCGGCAGATACAAAAATGTTATCGTAGTTGGTGCCGATAAAATGAGTTCGATCGTTAATTACGAAGACCGAAACAGCTGTATTTTATTTGGTGACGGCGCTGGTGCTGTACTTTTACAACCTACTACAGACGGTCGTGGGATTCATCAAAATATTTTCAGAACAGACGGAACAGGTGCTGAATTCCTTTCTGTACGTGCCGGAGGTTCTCTTTTGGCAACAACAGAAGAAACCATTCAAAACAAACAGCACTTTGTACATCAGGAAGGAAGAACCGTTTTTAAACACGCTGTGAGAAACATGAGCGGTACTTCGAAAGAACTAATGGAAAAAGCTTCATTGACTCCGGAGATGGTAGACTGGGTAATCCCCCATCAGGCTAACTTAAGAATCATTCAGGCAGTAAGTGAAGAAGTTGGTATTCCTATTGAGAAGTTTAAAGTAAACATTCAAAGATACGGTAACACTACAGCGGCAACCATCCCGTTATGTCTTTGGGATTTCAAAAACGATTTCAAAAAAGGAGATAATCTTGTTATTACGGCTTTTGGAGCAGGATTCTCCTGGGGCAGTATGTACATCAAATGGTAAATAGTATATAAAAAAATTACGCTAAATTCTTATGCTGAGGTAACTCATCATAAATTCAATATCGATTTCAAACAAAAAAACAATCAGGACAAAATGTA
>NZ_AMYW01000029.1:0-67702 GCF_000335775.1 Flavobacterium sp. WG21 | reverse complement strand
TTTTTATTGCTTATTTTTAATATGTAAAATTTTTTATAAATGAATATTCAGGACCTTCATAATTTGTTTTTAAAATGTAAATCAGTTTCAATTGATACGAGGAAAATTGAAAAGGATTCTATGTTTTTTGCGATAAAAGGAGAAAACTTTGATGCGAATACGTTTGCTTCGCAGGCGATAGAATTGGGAGCCTTGTTTGTGGTTATTGACAATGCTGCTTATGCTATTGACGACAGAACAATTTTGGTAGAAAACAGCTTAGAAACATTGCAGGAACTGGCAAAGTATCACAGAGCATATTTGAAACTTCCCATTATTGCTTTAACAGGAAGTAACGGAAAAACAACTACCAAGGAATTGATCAATGTAGTTTTATCTCAGAAGTTTAAAACCAAAGCAACTGTTGGGAACTTAAATAATCATATTGGGGTTCCGCTGACTTTGTTGTCTTTTACAAAAGATACAGAAATCGGAATCGTTGAAATGGGAGCAAATCACAAGAAAGAAATAGCGTTCTTGTGTGAGATTGCGCAGCCTGATTTTGGCTATATTACCAATTTCGGAAAAGCACATTTAGAAGGTTTTGGCGGTGTTGAAGGAGTAATTATTGGTAAAAGCGAGATGTACCAATATCTGGCGAAAAACAATAAGATTGCTTTTGTAAACCTCGAAGATCCAATCCAGATTGAAAAATCAACCGGAATTGAATCTTTTACTTTTGGAGTGAATAATGCTCAGGCAAACCTGAAAATCAATAGTATTCAGGCCAATCCATTTGTGGTGATCGGGTACGATAATTTTAGTGTAGAATCACATTTAATTGGGCTTTACAACGCAAATAATATCAATGCGGCTGTAGCAATGGGAGCTTATTTTAAAGTTGAAGATAAGGCGATAAAACAGGCAATCGAAAATTACATACCGGAGAACAACAGATCTCAATTATTAAAGAAGGGATCGAATGAAATTATTTTGGATGCCTATAATGCTAATCCAAGTAGTATGGCCGTGGCTATTACTAATTTCCTGCAATTGGAAAATTCGAATAAAGTCATGATCTTAGGTGATATGTTTGAACTTGGCGACGAAAGCCTGCAGGAACACAAACAAATTGTAGATTCATTGTCTGATCAAAATCAATCGGTTTGTTATTTGATTGGGAAGTATTTTTACGAAACAAAAGTGGCCGGCGACAAACTTCAGTTTTTTGAAACTTTTGATGCTTTTGCGGAGTTTTTGAAGACGATACATTTTAAAGAAAATACGATTCTGATAAAAGGATCCAGAGGTATGGCTTTGGAACGAACATTGGAATTTATAAACTAATAAAAAGGCATTCTCTACAGAATGCCTTTTTTGTTTTTAGATGCTCATCAGAAATCCAATCAGGTTTTCTTTTTTGTTTAAACCTAGTTTTTTCCGGAGTCGGTAGCGCGCCAATTCGACTCCGCCTGTCGAAATATTCATAATTTCGGCTATTTCTTTAGTAGACATATTCATTAGTAAATAAGTGGATAAATCCAGTTCGCGCGGAGAAATTGTTGGGTATTTTTCTTTTAAGCGTTTTAAGAATTCAAAATGTACGTTTTTGATGTGCTTTTCAAGGTCTTTCCAGCTCTTGTCTGTGTTGACCTCTTTTACAATGCTTTTATTTAGTTTACTCACCTGAAATTTTGTCGATTCGTCGAGAGCATCGTTGTCGATTTCTTTTAGTTTGTGAATGATTCCATTTAAGACTTTGTTTTTCTTTACAACCTGCAGGGAATTGCTCACCAGTTCTTTGTCTTTGGCGAGGATTTTTATCTGCAGTTTGTCATTTTTTAGTCTTTCAATTTCTTTTGCCAGCTCATATTGTTTTTGCTTTATTTTTGATTCTTTTTCGAGATACAGTTTTCTTTGCTCTATCGTTTCATAATATTTGTTTTTCCTGATTTTGAGTTTAATTCTGTTTGAAACAATATAAATTCCTGCCAGAAGTAATAAAAAGTAGGTCAGATAGGCCAGGAAATGTCTGTACCAGGGAGGTGAGATGGTAAAAATGATTTCAGACACATCAGACTCTCTGCCGTAGCTGTTTTTTGCTTTAATTTTCATGGTGTACTTGCCTTCTCTCAGATTGGTGTATTCTTTTATAGAAGTGGTCGACCAATTGCGCCAGTTTTCTTCAAATGGTTCTAATTTATAGGAATAGGTTACATTTTCCTGATTTTCGAAGGTAGGAGATGAGAACGTAAATTTGACATGATTGGATTGATAAGGAATTAAAAGGTCTGTTAGTGGTTTTTCGAGATTACCTGTCATAATAGTATCGCTGGTAGAGGAGAAACTTTCAAAAAAGACCTTAGGTTTTGTGATGAATTTATTTGAAATTTGAGAATCATAATGTGCAAGTCCATCAGTTAGTCCTATAAAAATGTTCTCCGGATCGATTGTATTGACCGAAATATATTTGTTTACCAGATTACCTGTTAAATTGGAAAATGGAGCTTCTGTGCGGATGTATTTTCCATTGGAACCTTTTATTAAAACGCCAAGTGATTCATTGTAGGAATACCATAAATTGTTGTATTTGTCTTCTATTATAGTATTTACAGTCGGAATTTTTTCGAATAAAGCGGTTACCTTTTTGTCCTCAAAAAAGTCTTCCTGTTCGTCACTGTATCTGTAAAAGTGATTTTTGGTTTGAAAGTAAACTTTGTTGTTGATCAATTGAAGACTTCCTATTCCCTTTTTTGATGTGGAAATGTGAGCGTGTTTTTTTACAAGGTCAAATCTTTTTAAATCCTCAGACAATCTCATCTGATACAGATAAGGATCCTTTTTCAGCCACAAATAATTATTGTCAAGCTCGATTTCAAATGTATTTGTCGTCTCGTCAAATCCCTCAACCTGATTGACATAACTAATTTCGTTTGCTGAGTTTTTAAAGATAGAAAAACCACTGTAACTCTCACCAATAATGTAACCGGGGTGGTTTGGAATGGTTTTGAAGCCGAAATAACCTTTATTGTCCAGTGTTTTTGAAACTCTGTTTTGATCAATTACCAAGGCGCCACTATTGCTTGCGCACAAAAGTGTATTATTGATGATCTGAATGTTCCAGGCTTGTGCAATGGTACCCTCGACGCGGTTGAATGGTTCATCTTTAAAAGGTGCGTTCCAGGAATGATAAAATAAACCCTGATTGGTGGCAACATATAGGTTTTTGTTGAAAATTACAGACGCATAAACAGTACCTATATTATAACTATAGTCAAAAAAGGTAAAAGGAGAGTTTTGGTTTATAAAGGCGATTCCGTTATCCAGTCCTAGCCATAGATTATTTTTATTGTCAACAAAAGAGGTCAGGACCGTGTTGTTTTGGAGTCCTTTTTGTCGGTTTAGATGCTGAAGGATTTTCCCATTCAGGTCGCAAATGACTGCACCATTGAGAACCGAATTGAGTACGATGAATTTGTTTCCGATAATAGCTCCGCCCAAAGAGGTATTCTTTTTGATAAAACTATTTGCTTCGGTTTCCCAGGGGGTAATGCTATTATAGTCATAAGTAAAAAGTCCTTTTTCTAAGGTTGCAAAAAGTAATTTGTTGTTGGGTAGCGGAAACATCGCCCAGATCTCTTTGTCGTTTAAAGCAGTGGTTCCTTTTAAAGGACTTAGTTTCTGGTTCTTGTATTCTAAAATACCCAGAACTTTATCCTGAAAATATAGGTGTTCTTTTATAAGAAACGAAAATTGAAACCTTCTCGGGGCATTGATAAGACGCAATTTATTGTTTTTGTAAAAGAAGACCTTGGTGAAAGATTGAAATACAACTTCTCCTTTATAAAGATGTATTCTCCAGATCAGGTTAATATTTCTGCTGTCTTTTTTACTAATTAGCGCAGAAAGGGAATGGTATTGTAATCTGCCTTTTGCATCACTCTTAAAATAACCAAATTCATTATTCCCGCCAACATATATTCTGCCGGACTGGCCGTCTATTTTTAAGCTTCTGATAGCAGTATTGTTGGGAAGCGGATATTTGTTCCAGGTTGATCCGTCAAACTGTATTAAGCCGTTATTGTTTGCGAAGTAGATATTGCCATTTTTATCCTGATCAATATTCCAATTTTGAGTGCCTCCTTTATAATCGGATCGCTTATAGTTTTTGATTGCGGGTAATCCAATGTTTTTTACTTGGGAAAAAAGAGTAAAAGGCAGTATAAAAAGGATAAAAATCGAAATAGATGCATTTGCGAATTTCATAATTTTAGATCAGTGTTTTTATTAGTAATGTTTTGTAATCCTCTTTTTTTGGATTAATGCAATCGGAATATTGTGTTTTTCTGTAGAATTTTTCCATAAAATCGAAAATAATTCATTTTTAGTAAATGTAGTGTTTATTTTATTTAGTTAACAATTCTATAACAGTATAAAATGATTTTTAAAATCCTAAAAATCAATAAATTATTCATAATTTGATGTGTTTTTGTAAGGTGTGAATTTATAGGTTGATGTGTTTTTGTAATGAATTTTAATTACACATACTGAAATTTTAAATTTATTATTGCATCGAATTACTAATTAATTAACCAAAATTTTTAGAAAAATGAAATTAACAAAATTACTTATTTTTTGTTTTTCGTTTCTGTTGTTTTCAGTTGTCACAATGGCGCAGGATGTTACAGTAAGCGGAATCATAAATGATGAAAATGGAATGCCAGTTCCGGGTGCGTCTATTTTAATAAAAGGCACAAATAAGGCGACAGCATCTGATTTCGATGGAAAATTTCAGATCAATGTTCCTGCAAACGGCACTTTAACAATTAGTTTCGTAGGTTATAATACAGTACAGGAAGCTGTAAACGGAAGAACTAAAATTGATGTTAAGTTAAAAGCGGAATCTCAGGCCCTAAATGAAGTTGTAGTAGTAGGATACGGCACACAAAAGAAAAGTGTCGTTACAGGTTCTATATCCAGTGTTAAGGCAAAAGATTTAGAGAGTCTTCCTATAACAAGGGTAGAACAAGCGCTACAAGGAAGAGTTTCCGGAGTTTCTATTGCAGCAAATGCAGGACAACCGGGATCAGCTTCGACCATACGTATTCGAGGTTTTACTACATTAAACAATAATGATCCTTTATGGGTTGTAGATGGTGTAATCGTTGATAATGGAGGTATTGGTTACCTAAACCAGTCTGATATCGAGTCTATCGAGGTACTTAAAGATGGCGCTTCAGGAGCTATTTATGGTTCTCGTGCCGCTGCCGGAGTTATTCTTGTAACTACAAAAAAAGGTAAAGCAGGTAAAATATCGGTAAGCTATACCGGTTTTGCAGGAACATCTCAGGCTGCTAAAAAATTAGATTTACTAGATGCTAATCAGTACGTAACTATTATGAATGAAGCTAACGTAAATGGCGGAACTCCGAATAGATACACCGTTCCTGCAAATGTTGGAAACGGAACAGACTGGCAGAATGTAATTTTTAATAATCATGCACAACGTTCTTCTCATGAGCTAAGTTTTAGCGGTGGTAACGATACGTCAACTTTTTACATGTCTTTTGGATTAACAGATCAGGAAGGTATTGTAAACTCTGATATTTCTAATTACAACAGAAAAAACATCCGTTTGAACTCTAACCATAAATTAGGGAAGTATATTAAAATTGGTCAAACTTTAGGATATTCTCACGAAAAAACAATTGGTGTAGGAAATACCAATGACGAGTTTGGTGGACCTTTATCGTCAGCCATAAACTTAGATCCGTTAACACCGGTACTTGTTGCACCGGGTGCGGCAACTGGGGCAGGTACTCCGTACGAGAACAAAAATGCGCTTAGAGATGCAAACGGAAATTACTACGGTATCTCGACAATTGTAACGCAGGAAACTTCAAATCCATTAGCGTATACGCAAACAAGATTAGGAAATAATGATTTTGCAGATAATTTTGTTGGAAACATTTTTGCCGAAGCAGAAATTTTACCCGGATTAAAATTCAAATCTACTGCAGGTGGAAAATTAGCCTATTATGGTTCAGATAACTTTACACCGGTTTATTACTTAAACGGAGCTACCAAAAAAGATGTAAATGAATTGTTCCGATCGTACAAAAAATCTTTCAGCTGGAACTGGGAGAACACTCTAAACTACGATAAGAAAATTGGAAATCATCATTTCGGTATTTTAATTGGAAAAGGTACTTATGTTGATAATATTACTTCCGGTAATGATATCACCTACAGAGGTGTACCGGCTACGACACATGCCGAAGCTTCTTTTAATGTTGACATTCCAATTTCTGATAAAATAGCAAACGCTTACAATGCACAAGCTTTAGAACACAGAGTGGAGTCCTTGTTTTCCAGATTAAACTACGATTACAAAGAAAAATATATTTTTACCGGGATTCTTCGTCGTGATGGTTCTACACGCTTTGGACCAAACCATAAATACGGAACTTTCCCGTCAGTATCTTTAGGCTGGGTTCCTTCCAAAGAAAATTTCTGGGGAGAAAATAAAATCGTGAATACTTTAAAAATAAGAGGAGGTTATGGAGTTACGGGTAATGATTCCTCTCCTGATTTCTTATACATTTCTACAGTTGGAATTCAAAGAAACTACACTATCGGTGGGGTAATTGTTAACGGACAAAGTCCAAATGCGATTCCAAACCCTGATTTGAAATGGGAAGAAACCAAACAACTTAATATTGGTTTCGAAACTACTTTATTGCATGACTTCAATTTAAGTGTGGACCTTTTCAACAAAAAAACAGAAGGTATCTTAATGAAAGTACCGATTCCGGGTTATGTTGGAGCCACAGGTAATACTTATGCAAACTTAGCAGATATGGAAAACCGCGGTGTAGATATTGAATTAGGCTACCGTAAGAAAATTGGAGAATTGAACCTGTCTGTTAATGGAAACTTCTCTTACATCAAAAATGAAATTACTTATATAGACAAAGGAGTTAATTTCTTAGTTGGAGACGAAACGGTACAGTCCAGTTCTTATGAAATCAACAGAACGGAAGTTGGTCATGCGTATAACTCTTTCTACGGATTTAAAACAAATGGTATTTTCCAGACTCAGGCCGATATTGATTCTTATAAAAATGCGGCAGGAAAAGTAATTCAACCTAATGCTAAACCGGGAGATTTTCGTTGGCAGGATTTGGATGGAGACGGCGTAATTGGAGCTAACGACAGAACTTTCTTAGGAACTTCATTGCCTAAATTCACGTATGGATTTACAATGAACTTAGCATACAAAGGATTCGATATGTTAGTTTTCGGTCAGGGTGCAGGAGGAAATATGATCTATCAGGGATTGCGAAGACTTGATATTTCTACAGCAAATTATCAAACAGAAGTTATGGGACGCTGGACAGGACCGGGATCAACAAACAGTTATCCGAGAGTCACTACTGATGATTCCAACAAAAACTTTACGAATCCATCAGATTTCAATTTGCAAAAAGGAGATTTCTTCCGATTCAAAACAATCCAACTTGGATATTCATTTCCAAAAGAATGGATAGAAAGTATCTCATTGCAAAAAGTAAGATTGTATGTAACAGGAGAAAATTTATGGACGATTACCAAATATACAGGTTATGATCCTGAAATTGGAGGTCCTACTACAGCCGGAATGAACAACGTACAGGGTGTTGACAGAGGATATTACCCTCAGGCAAAATCGTATATGTTAGGAGTTAATTTGCAATTTTAAATTTAAAAAAAAGATATTATGAAACTTATAAGTTTTAAACAATCATTATTCGCTTTTGGGGTGTTACTTACACTTGGATCGTGCGATACCGATGAAAAATTGGAGGTAAAGGGAGATGGAGTAGTACTGGAAGATAATTTTTACAGAAACGAAACCGAGGCTTATTCAGGTCTGGTAGCAGCATACGATAAACTAGGGAAGTTTGCAGGAGCAATGGAAAATGCGCCCTTATTATTCTTAAACTCTGCATCTGATGACTTCTATGCAGGTGGGGGTGGTTCAGACGATCAGCCTGGACTACAGGTGGCATCGAACTATTCTGTTAGTCCGGCTAATATTCCACCGGCAATTTGGGCAGATTATTACAAAGGCGTAGCAAGATGTAACGTCATGCTGGTAAAACTTCCGGATGTTCCTATGGATGCCGCTAAGAAAGCAAGATTTGCCGCAGAAGTAAAAGCGTTACGTGCTTATTATTATTTTGATCTGGTGAGAATGTTTAAGAATATTCCTTTGATTCTGAAACCACTAACGAAAAACGAAATTCCTTTAGTTATGCAGGCTAAACCGGACGAGGTTTATGCACAAATTGAAAAAGATTTAAACGAAGCAATTCCTGATTTGCCAATGACCATACCTGCACCTGAGTTGGGAAGATTCTCTAAAGGAGCTGCAACAGCACTTTTAGGAAAGGTATATTTATACGATAACAAAAAGCCACAGGCGGCGGTTGAATTGGCAAAAGTAAACGGAACTCCCGGAGGAACAAGTAGTTTTGGCTATAAGCTGATGGATACTTTCGCTTCTTTATGGGATCATACCAAAAAATTCAATTCAGAATCTATCTTTGAAATTACCTATACCGATAAATCCAATGCAGATTGGGGGAATTTTGAAAGAGGTGATGACGAAGGTAACGTTGCCGCTCAGCTGATGGGAATCAGAGATTATTCCAGAACAAAATATGGAAAAGCAGCACTTTTACCAGATTATATTAATGGATGGGGTTTTTGTGTTGTTACCGCAGATCTGGCAAATACAATGAAAAGCGATCCACGTTTCGCGTCTACTATTTTTGATGCAAAGACTGCAAGAGCTACCGGAGATCCGGATAAAGATCCAAACACTTTGATTACTTACAAAGACAGTTATCAGGAGACTGGATATCATTTTATTAAATATGCACCGGTTAATGCCGATATCAAAGCAAGTAACCCTTTCTTAAATTTTGGAATCAATACCTACGTTATTCGTTTGGCAGATACTTATTTATTAGAGGCTGAAGCTTTAGGAGGAACAGGAGCAAGAGCTCAGGCACTACTAGATGCTGTTAGATTAAGAGCCGGATTAACATCAGTACCGGTTTCTATTCCGGCTATTTTAGCCGAAAGAAGATTAGAACTTGCAGGTGAAGGTCATCGTTGGTTTGATTTGGTGAGAACAGGTCAGGCTGCTGCCAAACTTGCTTTCAAAGGATTTCAGGCCAATAAAAATGAAGCATTCCCAATTCCATATAGTGAATTCAATAACACTAAGATGGTTCAAAATCAGGGATATCCACAATAATGAAGTAAGTTAAGTTTAAGTTTAAGGTTGGTTGTAAATAGCCCATTCTCATAATGATTATGGGCTATTTTTAAATCAAACCGGAAATCATTTGACTAAGAAATTTGATCAAAGTCTCAATTATTAAAACATACTCAATGAGAAAGATTGGCTATATTATTACTTGTTTATGTTTTTCTTTATCTGTTTTTCCACAACAGAAAAACCAAAAACAGCAACAAAAATTTACCACTACCAATAAAAAAATAACGGTTTATACCACAGCAGCGAATACACAATTAAGATTAACACCAACAGATCATTTAAATTTTACCACATCCAGACAGCCTATAGAAACAGAGTTGTCCGTTTTTGTTGAACCATCCAAACGTTTCCAGATTTTTCTGGGGATTGGCGGTGCCATTACAGATGCAAGTGCCGAAATTTTTGCCCAATTATCAAAAGAAAAACAGACAGAATTTTTAGATGCCTACTACGATACCCAAAAAGGAATTGGATATTCATTGCTAAGAACAACTATTCAAAGTTCTGATTTTAGCAGCGGAAGTTATTCTTATATCGAAGAAGGCGACAAAGATTTAAAAACATTTTCGATTGATCATGACCGCAAATACCGTTTACCCATGATTAAAGCGGTCCTAAAAAAGGCTGGCGGAAAAATGATTACTTATGCTACTCCGTGGTCACCTAATGCTTTTATGAAAAGCAATAAGAATGTGCTCAAAGGAGGAACATTACTCCCGGAATTTTATCAACCGTGGGCAAACTTCTATGCAAAATTTATAAAAGCATACGAAAAAGAAGGAATTCCAATTTGGGCAACATCCGTTCAGAACGAACCCATGGCCACCCAAACCTGGGAATCCTGTTTGTACACCGCTGAGCAGGAAAGAGATTTCCTGAAGAATTACCTTGGACCAACTTTAAAAAAAGAAGGTTTAGGGAAGGTGAAAATTATTGCCTGGGATCACAATCGTGATTTAATGGTACAGAGAGCCAATGTTATTTTCTCAGACCCGGAAGCTTCCAAATATGTTTGGGGAATGGGTTTTCATTGGTACGAAACCTGGACAGGAGCTCAGCCGATGTTTGACAATGTTGCAAGAGTACATGAAGCATATCCGGACAAAAAACTCATTTTTACAGAAGGCTGTGTCGAGAAATTTGACGCTGCAAAATACCAATTCTGGCCCAACGCAGAACGATACGGCACTTCTATGATCAATGATTTTAATAACGGAACCGTGGGCTGGACAGACTGGAATATACTTTTGGACCAATTTGGAGGACCGAACCATGTAGGCAATTTTTGCTTTGCACCCATACATGCAGATACCACTACAGGGGAACTCATTTATACCCCGTCGTATTATTATATCGGGCATTTTTCAAAATTCATTCGTCCGAATGCCGTTCGTGTAAGTACTTCGGTAAGTCGCAGTTATTTGTCAAGTACCTCTTTTTTAAATACTGACGGAAAAATGGCAACCGTAGTGATGAACAATACCGACAATGCTATTACCTATAATTTTATTATTGCAACAGAACAGACCATTGTAAAAATTCCTGCACACGCGATACAAACGCTGGTCTATTAAAATTTTGGAGTTAGTTAGAGGGGCAATCTGATTCGTCCGTTTCGCCCCTTGCTTTTTAATAATAATGAAATCGTTTTGAGTGTACCATGAAAGCCATAAATAGAGTTTTAATCGCCCCATTGCTAGTGCTGCAATTCGTTTCTTCTTCAAAAGTTGGAGCACAGTCTGCAGCACCCTCATTTAAATCAAACCCAAAAATACAAGTATATACTACTGCCGAAAACACCAAATTAAGATTGTCATTATCCAATAATTTCATTTTAAATTCAGCTTCACAGCAAACAAAATCAACGGTTTCAATTGCGATTGATCCTTCAAAAACTGATCAGACTTTTTTAGGAATCGGAGGAGCCATTACCGATGCCAGTGCAGAAGTTTTTGCTAAACTGTCATCCAAAAAGCAACAGGAATTTCTAAACGCTTACTATGATAAAAATAAAGGAATAGGGTATTCTTTGGCCAGAACCAATATGCATAGCTGTGATTTTAGCAGCGAAAGTTATACCTATATTCAGGAAGGAGACAAAGAGCTAAAAACCTTTACTATTGATCACGATAAAAAATACCGAATCCCATTACTCAAAAAGGCAATTGCAACGGCCGGTGGGAAATTAACTTTATTTGTTAGTCCGTGGAGTCCTCCGGCTTTCATGAAAAACAATAACGATATTTTGCACGGCGGTGTTTTATTGCCGGAGTTTGCACAATCATGGGCCAATTATTATGCTAAATTTATAAAGGCATACGAAAAAGAAGGAATTCCGTTCTGGGGACTGACGATTCAAAATGAACCAATGGCAAGTCAGAGATGGGAATCTTGCATTTACACCCCAGAAGCCGAAAGAGATTTTCTGAAAAATTTTCTGGGGCCTACTTTAGAAAAAGCAGGATTGGGATCTAAAAAGATCATTATTTGGGACCACAACCGCGGAGAGATGCTAGAGAAAAGAGCTAATTTAGTTTTTTCTGATCCCGAAGTTTCCAAATACGCCTGGGGAATTGGATTCCATTGGTACGAAACCTGGAACGGAGGCAGTCCGAAATTTGAATCCGTGGGGAAAGTGCATGAAGCTTTTCCAAACAAAAATCTGCTTTTTACAGAAGGCTGTATCGAAAAATTTGACGCTTCGAAATTCCAGTTTTGGGGAAATGCCGAACGATACGGAATCAATATGATCCATGATTTTAACAACGGAACGACAGGCTGGACGGACTGGAACATTTTGCTGGATCAAAACGGAGGACCCAATCATGTTGGTAATTTTTGTTTTGCCCCAATTCATGCCGATACCACAAAAGATGAACTGATCTACACACCGATGTACTATTATATTGGACATTTTTCAAAATTCATCCAACCGGGAGCGAAAAGAATTAGAAATGTAATAAGCGACAAAAGTGTATTAAGCACTTCTTTTTTAAATACAAACGGAAAAATTGCCACCGTTGTAATGAATCAGTCAGACAAAGCAGTGGTATACGAAATAGCAATCAATGCGGTGAAAAAAACGTTTACTATACCGGCTCATGCCATGCAAACGTTAGTGTATTAGCCTCTTTTAGCAGCATATTAATTTAAAGAAATACAATGAAAAACACGAAGTTTATAGTAGTTGCTCTATTTTTTTGTGGAGCAGTATGGAGTCAGGAAGCCAGGAAAACGAGAGCAGCAATAGATGCCAAGGTATCAGAGTTGTTATCAAAGATGACATTGGAAGAAAAAGTAGGGCAAATGACACAAATTACAGTCACTGTTTTTGAAGATGCTCAAAAACCGGGTTATTTTGATGCCGCCAAACTAAAAAAAGGAATTCAGGAGTACCATATCGGTTCAATTCTTAATGTACCTAATCCGGGAGCACCAACGCTTCAGAGATGGCAGGAGACCATGACCGCCATTACCAATGAAGCCAACAAATCGAGACTTAAAATTCCGGTATTGTATGGTATAGATGCCATACACGGAGCGAGTTATACCGCCGGAGCCACCTTATTTCCACAACAAATTGGTCTGGCGGCAACCTTTAATACAGAGCTGGTAAAACACGGTGCTGAAATTTCGGCTTACGAAACCAGAGCCTCCTCCATTCCATGGGTATTCTCACCAGATTTGGATTTTCCGAGAAACCCGGCCTGGTCCAGAATGTGGGAATCTTTTGGAGAAGATGCCTATTTGTCTTCCAAAATGGCCGTCGCTTTGGTAGATGGTTTTGAAGGAAGTAATGTAGGATCAAAATATAGCGTAGCCTCCTGTATGAAACATTATATTGGTTATGGCAGCACTACAACCGGAAAAGACAGAACACCAAGTATTATTCCCGAGCGCATTCTAAGACAATATGATTTAACCATATATCAGGCTGCCATAAAAGCCGGAGCAAAAAGCGTAATGGTAAGTTCCGGAGAAATCAACGGAACTCCGGTGCATTCGAGCAAACATCTGATTACGGACATTCTTAAAAAAGAATTAGGTTTTGAAGGAGTGGTAGTAACCGATTGGAAGGATATTATTTATTTGAACACCAGACATAAAATTGCAGCAACCAAAAGAGATGCGGTTCGTATCGCGGTCATGGCCGGAATAGACATGAGCATGGTACCCGAAGAATTTACTTTTTACACAGACCTTGTAGATTTAGTTCAAAAAGGAGAAGTGCCAATGTCCCGTATTGATGATGCGGTAACCAGAATTCTGAGAATGAAATTCGAGTTAAACCTGTTTCAGAATATAGTTGCGAATCTAAAGGATTATCCAAAATTTGGTTCATCCGAACACATTCAGGAAGCTTATAAAACGGCTGCAGAATCCATTACATTGTTAAAAAATAACGATGCCGTTTTACCTTTAAACAAAGAGGAAAAAATTCTGGTAACCGGAGCAACGGCAAACAGTATGAAAAACCTGAATGGAGGCTGGTCGTACACCTGGCAGGGTGAAAATGCAGATACTTACGCTGCTGACAAATTAACTATTCTGGAAGCTTTTCAGGCTAAATTAGGAAAAGAGAATGTGCTCTATACCGCCGGAGCAGATATTGAAAAAGAAGATGATGCCGAAATTCAAAAAGCGGTTGAACTGGCTCAAAAGGCATCGAAAATTGTATTGTGTCTGGGAGAGAAAAACTACACCGAAACTCCAGGAGATATCAGTAATCTTTATATGAGTAAATCTCAGGTAAAATTAGCCCTCGCCTTAGCCAAAGTAAACAAACCAATTATTCTGGTTTTAAACGAAGGAAGACCAAGACTGATTAGTGATTTTGAAGATAAAATGAGCGCCGTTGTACAATGTTATTTACCAGGAAATGAAGGAGGAAGAGCATTGGTTGATATACTGTACGGAGAGGTAAATCCAAGTGGGAGATTGCCTTACAACTATCCGAGATACCCTAATTCATTAGAAAAATACAACAGAAAACATACAGAGAGTTTAGCAGATGAAGAACAAAATAATGATGCTAAATACGAGAAAAGTTATTCCCCTCAGTTTGAATTTGGAACAGGATTATCCTATACCACCTTTACGTATTCGAATTTAAAAATCGACAAAGCAGAAATTACGAATACCGATGAAATAAAAATAACAGTTGATGTTACCAATTCCGGAAAAAGAGCCGGAAAAGAATCGGTTTTGTTGTACCTGTCAGATAATTATGCTTCTATAACTCCTGAAGTTAAAGCGCTAAAAAGATTCGAAAAGATTAGTTTAGAGCCAAACGAAACCAAAACGGTAAAATTTACTTTAAACCAAAAAGATTTGCAATTCGTAAACGAAGACCTGAAATGGATTTCCGAAAAAGGAACTTTTACAATTCAGATCGCAAATCTTAAAAAGGACTTTTTATTAAAGTAACCCGTTGCGGGAAATTGTTTTAACACATAGAGTCATAGTCTTTATAGACTTAAAAAAGGCGTTTCACTAGTCAAAAAGCAAATAACTATATGAAAGAAATATTTCTATTTTGTCTTCTTTTTTGGGGTAGTACTATCTAAGTGTTTAAGAACAATAACGACAGATTGAAAGGATTAAGAAGATTATTAAATCTGCAGAATCTGCGAGATCTGCGAGTGAAAAAATATTCAACATATAGATACATAGTTTTTTAAAGCAAGAAAGTCTATGCTTCTGCTAATGTGTTAAAATTAAAGTTTGTTCAATTTCACCTCACGGGTTAAAGCAAAGAAAATAAACATCGTTATTTCCGCAAAGATATTTGGTGTTTGAATGTCAAAAGAAAATTAGCTATTTCATATTATAGAGACATGAAAAAAATAATTATTACCCTACCGTTACTACTTTCCTTTGCCGCTTTCGCTCAGGGTTTTTTACATAGAGACGGACAAAAAATTGTAGACGGAACCGGAAAGAATATCATTTTAAGAGGTCTCGGAACAGGAGGCTGGATGGTTCAGGAAGGCTATATGTTAAAGACACAACCTTTCGCAAGTCCACAGTATGTTATCAGGCAGAAGATTCAGGATGTTATTGGAGAAGAAGCAACCAAAGAATTTTACGCTGCCTACAAAGCAAACGGAATCACCAAAAGAGATGTAGATTCATTAGCCGCCTGGGGATTCAATTCGATCCGCCTGCCGATGCATTACAATTTATACACACCACCAATCGAAGCCGAAAAAAAGGATGAAATCTCCTGGATTGAAGAAGGCTTTATCATGACGGATAATTTGTTGAAATGGTGTGCCGAAAATAAAATGTATCTGATTTTAGACTTGCATGCCGCTCCCGGAGGTCAGGGCAATGATGCCGCAATTTCGGATTATGATACCACAAAACCCTCCTTGTGGGAGAGCGAAGCCAATCAGAAAAAAATGATTGCCTTATGGAAAAAACTGGCTTCACGTTACAGAGACAATCCGTGGATTGGAGCCTATGACATTATCAACGAACCCAATTGGAATTTTACCGGGACGAATAAAAATGGCTGTGATGAAAACTCAAACGGTCCTTTAAGAGATCTGATGGTTCGGGTTACAAAAGCCATTCGGGAAGTCGATACCAACCATTTGATTTTTATTGAAGGAAACTGCTGGGGAAACAATTACAACGGAATTTTTCCTTTATGGGATGAAAATATGGCATTGAGTTTTCACAAATACTGGAACTACAATACCACAGCCTCCATTCAGAAAATGCTGGACTACAGAACACAATACAATGTGCCGATCTGGCTGGGTGAAAGCGGAGAAAATTCGAACGTATGGTTCAAAGAGGCATTGACATTGGTCGAAAACAACAATATAGGCTGGGCATTCTGGCCCATGAAAAAAATCGAGAATATTGCGGGAGTGACCTCCGTTACAAAGATTCCCGAATACGATGTTTTATTAAAGTACTGGAAAGACGGCGGAGAGAAACCAAAGTCTGATTTTGCTAAAAAAACTTTAATGAAAATCGCCGACAATTACAAAATGGAAAACGTAACCGTAAAACCGGACGTGATCGATGCCATGTTCAGACAAGTGCAGACCAATGATACCAAACCTTATAAACGGCATTTGATTCCCGGAAAAATTGCAGCAACAGAGTATGATTTAGGAACAAATGATAAGGCTTATTCAGACAAAGATTTTATAAACTACAGAGTCGAAACCGGAAAATTTGACGAGTGGAACAAAGGAAATACAATGCGAAATGATGGCGTTGATATTTTACCCTGCAAAGATGCCGGATCAAACGGATATCAGGTTTCATTTATTGAGGATGGAGAATGGTTACAGTTTACAGCTGAAGTAAAGAAGCAAAATACATACAAAGTAGCAATTCGATATTCGGCTGAAAAATCAGAAGGAAAAATACACCTCGAAGCAGAAAATGGAAAAAGATCCCCGATCGTTACATTACCTGCAACGGGAGGAAATGACAAATGGAAAACGGTTGTACTGTCCGGAGTGATATTAAATGCCGGAACGCAAAAAATTAAAGTTGTTTTCGAAAAAGGAGGTTTCAACCTGAATTACTTAGATTTTTCAGAACAGAAAAAATAAAGGCTTAAAGAGGTATTTAGAAGAGAATAGGTATTTAAATGAAGTGAAATGTCTTTTTTATGCGTGCAGCACCTATGTGTTTAGATAACCGCCACAGATTAAAAGGATTAAAAAAAATCTGCATAATCTGCGAGATCTGCGAGAAAAAATAGATGCGTGAAATATGAAATGTTAGATGTGAAATGCGACTGCAATCTATGAATTTAAGTAACCGATACAGATTAAAGGATTTAAAAAAATCTGCGAGATCTGCGAGAAAAAATAGATGTGTGAAATGTGAAATGTGGCTGAAAACTGCGACTGCAAACTTTCTATGTGTTTAAATAGATGCAACGGGTTAAATTAACATTATTTTGAAGCTTATATTTTTCTTTAGGGCTAATGAAATGGTAGCTTTACGAATTCAATTTTTTTATTATGAAAAAGACAAATACAATTGCTCTCGTAATGTTTCTGATTTTTGTTAGTACTTCATTTTATGCTCAGACTGTAAAAATGATGACGTATAATATTCGTTTAGATGTTGCTTCTGACGGAGAAAATGCCTGGCCAAACCGGAAAGACTTTTTTAATTCTCAAATCAGATTTTACAGTCCCGATATTCTTGGAATTCAGGAGGCGTTGCCTAATCAGGTGGCTGAGATTGCTTCGGCCTTACCGGAGTACCATAAATTTGGGATAGGCAGAGAAGAAAAAGGAACCGGAGAAGCCTGTACGATTTACTATAAAAAAGACCGTTTTCAGGTAGAACATACGAACACATTTTGGCTGTCAGAAACACCGGAAAAAGTATCAAGGGGCTGGGATGCTGCCTGTAACAGAGTTTGTACCTATGGATTGTTTAAAGATTTAAAAACAAAAAAAATGTTTTGGGTTTTTAACCTTCACCTGGATCATGTTGGAGAGGTAGCCCGCGTAAAAGGAGTCGAGTTAGTTCTCTCAAAAATAAAAGAAATAAACACTAAAAATCACCCCGTGTTTTTAATGGGAGACTTCAATTCAGTACCGGACACGAAACAAATTGTCGAGATAAAAAAGGTGATGGACGATACCAGGGATATTTCGATAGAAAAACCTTTTGGTCCTTTGGGAACCTTTAACGAATTCAAACACAATGAACCAGTGAATTTGTTACTGGATTATATTTTTGTATCAAAAAATAGCGGATTAAAAATTCAAAAACATGCAGTCTTAAGTGATTCAAAAGATTTAAAATATCCATCCGATCATTTGCCTGTTTTGATCCAAATAAATTAATTATGAAAAAAATAACCACATTTACCCTGTTGATGGTATCGCTTTTTGCGACCGCTCAGCAAGAAACAATAGATCAGAAAGTTAATGCTCTATTGAAAAAAATGACTCTTGAGGAAAAAATCGGTCAGCTAAATCAGTATACGGGCGACAATGCAGCAACGGGGCCTATTACCATAAACGCCAACAAACAAGCCGAGATTAAGGCAGGATTAATAGGTTCGATGTTAAACGTAACCGGAACAAAATACACCCGACAATATCAGGAACTGGCCATGCAGTCCCGATTAAAAATCCCCCTGTTATTTGGTCAGGATGTCATCCATGGGTACAAAACGACTTTTCCAATTCCGTTAGCCGAAGCAGCGAGTTGGGACTTAGCAGCTATTGAATTGGCGGCAAGAGTTGCGGCTACAGAGGCTTCAGCAAGTGGGATTCACTGGACATTTGCTCCAATGGTCGACATTGGCCGTGATCCGCGTTGGGGGAGAGTGATGGAAGGAGCGGGAGAAGATACCTGGCTGGGTTCTAAAATTGCCTATGCCAGAGTTAAAGGTTTTCAGGGAAATAAACTCGGAGATCTGAACTCGGTTATGGCCTGCGTAAAACATTTTGCAGCATATGGCGCAGCTGTGGGTGGCAGAGATTACAACTCGGTAGATATGAGTGAACGCATGCTTTTAGAAACGTATCTGCCTCCTTTTAAAGCAGCTCTCGATGCCGGCGCAGCGACTTTTATGAATTCTTTTAACGACTTAAACGGAATTCCGGCTACCGCAAATGTGCATTTGCAGCGTGATATCTTAAAAGGAAAATGGAACTTTCAGGGATTCGTAGTTTCAGACTGGGGATCGATTGGGGAAATGGTAGCACACGGATATTCTAAAGATTTAAAGGCTGCAGCACTTGCAGCGATTACAGCGGGAAGTGATATGGATATGGAAAGTAATGCGTACCGATATCATTTGGCAGAATTAGTGAAAGAAGGCAAAGTACCTGTAGACCTGATTGATGATGCCGTGAAACGTATTTTACGCAAGAAATTTGAATTGGGTTTATTTGATGATCCCTATCGATATTCAGATCAAAAAAGAGCCGATAAAGCTTTAAACAACCCGGAAAACAGAAAAGCAGCTCTTGAAGTAGCTAAGAAAAGTATCGTTTTATTAAAGAACGACAACGAAACATTGCCGCTGTCTAAAAATCTGAAAACTATTGCATTCATTGGTCCAATGGTGAAAGAGTACAAAGAAAATATGGGATTTTGGTCAGTAGAATTACCCGAGGTTGATTACAATAAATGGATTGTCTCACAATGGGATGGATTGCAGAACAAAGTGGGCAAAAACACAAAACTGCTTTATGCCAAAGGCTGTGAAGTAGACGGAGATAACAAAGACGGTTTTGCAGAAGCAGTGGCAACGGCCCAACAGGCAGATGTGGTGATTTTGAGTATTGGTGAAAGACGTGACATGAGCGGTGAAGCAAAAAGCCGAAGCGATCTTCATTTGCCGGGTGTTCAGGAAGATTTGGTAAAAGCGATTCAGGCAACAGGAAAACCGGTAATAGTTCTGGTAAACGCAGGAAGACCTCTTATATTTAACTGGACAGCAGATCATGTTCCGGCAATTGTTTACACCTGGTGGTTGGGAACTGAAGCGGGTAATGCTATCGCCGATGTTTTGTTTGGAGATTACAATCCATCAGGGAAATTGCCCATGACTTTCCCGAGAGAAGTGGGGCAGATCCCAATTTATTACAATCATTTCAGTACCGGAAGACCTGCTAAAGATGAAGATGCCAAAAACTATGTTTCGGCCTACATTGATCTGAAAAACTCTCCTAAATTTCCTTTTGGATACGGGTTGAGTTATACCAAATTCAATTATTCTGATTTGAAATTGTCAGCAGTAAAAATGAAAAGCAACGAAACTATTAAAGTTTCTTTTCAATTATCAAATGTTGGAAAAGTAGCAGGAGAAGAAGTGGTGCAATTGTATTTAAAAGACAAATTCGGATCGGTGGTAAGACCCGTTTTAGAATTGAGAGATTTTCAAAAAGTAAAACTAAATGCAGGAGAATCTAAAACAATTGAATTTACTATTGACAAAGAGAAACTTTCCTTCTACAATAATAAATTAGAATGGACAGCAGAACCGGGAGATTTTGAAGTCATGATCGGAGCTTCATCAGCTGACCTCAAATTAAAAGCAGATTTTGAATTGCTTTAACTTTTTTAACCAAACAGAAATATAGATTACTGTTATAAAAAATAACACGAATTGCACGAATTGTCACTAATTTGTTGGTGTAATTAATTTCACAAACAAGGTTAACGCATTAAATTTGTGCAAATTCGTGTAATTTGTGTTGAGACAGTAGGCTACAATTAACCTCCTTTTTGGATGATTATTTTACTAATTTTTTGAAATTGAATTTCAGCTTGTTCAATAAACCGTCTTCTATAATGTCGACTCCAATTCCAAAATTACTGTCGGCTACCTCGTTATGGGCCTCCCTGAAATCTTCAAAATCTTTTTCAGGAATTTCTAAGTTAATCAGCGGTTTATAGTCGATGTAAATAGTTCCTCCGTTTTTGTTGATCTTTTTACGGCTCACATAATCAAAGTAAGCATTGTTGATCGTACTTTCCTGTATCGTAAACTTCTCGCTAACATCAATTTTTTGATCCGTTACAAGAGTGATTTCATATCGCTCATTGTCAAAATTGTGCCAGAAAGAGATGTCTTTATGCATAAAATCCCTTGCTCTGTTTTTCACAATATTGGAGTCAAAATACATCAGGAAACGATTGTTTTTCCCGTCTGAGAAATAAGGGTTTTCAATAGTGGTCTGATATTCAATTTTAAACTCATTCAGTTTTTTATCATCACTGACAATTTCGATTGCGGCATCTTTAAAAATCTTTCGAAGATCAGTTCCGTTTCTGTCATTCGTATAATTTAAGGTATAAAAAAAGAAATTGTTCCAGCTGTCAATAATCTCTCTTTTGTTGGTGTTTTTGAAATACCTTCGCATGCTGTTGGCGCGATTTCCTTTGTATACGGTCGTTAGTTTCAGTTTACCAACATTGTTCTCCGCAACAAGTTCTGATTTTTCATCAAGCGCATAATAAGGGAAACGATGAGGAGGTTTATGTTGTAATTCCAAATTAGGCTTCACTTCCAGATAATGCAGGAAGAAAATAAAACCACGATTTTCAATCAGTCCAAATTCATCGCGCAATGTGGCATCAACAAAGTAGCTTTCACCCTTGTAATTGATCTTTACAATTACGTGATTAAAAGTTAGTAACGACGGTAAGTAATGTTTGATATAAAAATCAGTACCGAAATTGACCAGAATAATCGAAGAATCAATACCAATATAATCTAAAATAACTTTTAGTAAAACCGATTTAGCCTTGCAGTCGCCCTGTTTATTAGTAAACGTTACAGCAGGCTCCTGCGGCTTGTGGCCATTCATTTCATCGGCATTGTAAATATAATTGATATGGTTTTGAACATATTCTATCGCAAATTGCAACTGATCGTCTTTAGAACCTATTTTATCCAGTTTTTCAACCAGTTCGGGAGCAAATTCTGCCAAAGAAGATTTTTCGAAAATAGTCTCATAAATAGGAGAGATGTAATTGGATAATTCTTTCCAATCGGCAGCCGTGGCAAAATCTATAAACGAAGAAACCTCACGGTTTGAATCTACAAAATTGATGTAATTCTCTTCTTCTCTTACATATTTTTCTCCCTTTTGCAAATAAGCGGTCTGTGGTTCCAGCACATTTCCGTCTTCATCTCTAAAGAACGATTTTTTGTAAGCAACTGCCTTTTCGCGATCGTTTATAAAAGTGAATTTGTACTTTCCGTACGCCCAGTAACTGTCAGGACCTACCCAAACATATCTGGCGAATTCTTTGCGTAGAAAATCACGCTCGGTAAATATTTTAATTCTGGAATCTTCCATAATCAAAATATCATACAAACGAAGATCCTTTATCGTAATATTAATCTTTTTGTTACTGCTTAAAACACCGCCACCGCTTTGGTTTTCGCTGTCCAGTATTTTAACTTTAGTATCGGGAATTTTGTCGACTAAAACACCATCTCTTAAAACACTGATTCGGTGTATCACATAAGTTTCACTTTCTTCCAATACAACATCCACAGCAGAAGCTTTCTCCAAATTGGAAGGCTCATTTAAAGTATAGGCCACACAGGCATATTCGCTGTTTTCGTTATCATTGGTATAATAAATTTTATCTAAAAAATAACAATAGTCACGTCCCTCGTCTGCTTGTTTTTGAGAGAATTCAGATTCTTTGATATAATCTATAAGCTGGTTGTCATTAAGGTCACTAGCCCACGGTTCAGGCTTTTGAATTTTGTAAATTTCTGACTGTATATCTTGTTCCATAATAAGGCTTTTAATTGAAGTAGGTAAAATCTTCGGTTTATAACAAAAATATAGCTTTTTGTCTATATCTAAAGGGACCGAATGTATTATTAGGATAAGTTCAGTTTTCTTACAATAAATAAATTTATTATTTGATTTTGAAGAAATTTCACCTTAAATAATTTAAAAAAGGTCTGAAAGAATTAAGGAAATTAGGAAAATGAATTCCAAAAATAATAAGAGAAATTAAGGTATAAAGCGCTCCGTTTTTGTTGCGAAGAATAAAATAAGGAAATTTTTGTATTGAACTTAAAGGATCAAATAATTGAATGAAAATTATTTTAAAACAGTGTTGATAAAATCCATTACACCAATTCCTTTGTAAGAAGCATATAACGCCTTGTCATAAGCTTCGCTTTTTGCTTTTTTATTTTTGGATTCCGTTTCAACAATCATTTCGTTGAAGATTCTTTCCTGCTCTTCACTATATTTTAAAGAAGCTTCAAGAAGATAAGTCTTAGAAACAAACCCGAAAGAAGTCCAGATTTTATTTCTGATTTTTTTATTTATGTCTTTTAACGGATTGGTAATCATATCTCCGGCATTAAAATTCTACGTTCATGTTGGATTAAAAACTGTAAATAGTATGCTGATTTACAGTGTGTTTTTGTTGAAAAAATAACAAATCGTTTTTCAAATGTGTTATTATGACGCAATGTAATTATTTTTTTAATTCGATTTTCATTTTAAGTAAAAATTGTGATAGTTGTACCGGGAGTTTTTTAGAAGAATTCTTATAAAAACAGAAGCTCATTTTTTGCAAAAATGTTTCTGATTTATAAAAATGCATTAAATTGCAGGTATATTAAAGAACAGCATGCTGATTTAAGAAACGTTAAATGCCAAAAAAGATAATAGAAAATAGCGAAAATTACCAGCCCGGACTTTCAATTGACTGTGTCATTTTTGGATTTCATGACAATCAGCTAAAAGTTTTACTCATTAAAACTCCATTTGATGAAAAATGGTCCTTACCCGGAGGATTTATACCCATTGAGGAAGATATTGACACCGCAGCCGTAACCGTTTTAAAGGAACGTACCGGAATGCAGGGTATTTTTTTAAGACAGTTTGCGACTTTTGGCCGCGTCAAACGAAACGATCTGCATTTTGGGAATGCTGTACTGGATCACTATAATATTTCCAAAGAAGACGGAAAATGGCTTACTCAGCGTTTTATAACCATTGGATATTATGCCTTAATTGATTTTTTAAAAGCAGTTCCGCAAAAAGAAAACAGTCAGGAAATTATAGAATGGATCGATCACAAAGAAGTTCCTGAACTTATTCTGGATCATAGAGAAATTCTGGATAAAGCCCTGAATACTCTTAGGATCGAGTTGAATTTAATGCCGGTGGGTTACAATTTGTTACCCGAAAAATTTACAATTCCCCAGCTGCAAAAGCTGTATGAAACGATTTTAGATCGAAAATTAGACAGACGAAACTTTCTGCGTAAAATCACCAATATCGGAATTCTGAATAAACTGGACGAAAAGAAAAGCAATGTGGCTCACAAAGCCCCAAACCTATATACTTTTGATACAGATAAATACAAAGAGGTCCTTAAAAACGGACTGAATCAGGGATGGTGAAAAACAGGTTTTAAGCAGTGAGATCTTAAAAGACGAGTTAAATATGATTGCAATAGAAACATTTAGAAGCCTTGCGTTGTCATTTCCGGACGCCACAGAAGAACCTCATTTTGAGAAGACCTCTTTTCGCATCAACAAAAAAATATTCGCCACTTTTGATGAAAAGAACAATACAGCCGTTTTAAAATTGAACGAAATCGATCAGTCCGTTTTTTGCGCTTCAAGTGAATTGATTTTTTATCCGGTTCCCAATAAGTGGGGCAAACAAGGCTGGACGGTTGTAGAGCTTTCAAAAGTAAGGCCGGAAATGTTTGAAGACGCTTTGATTCTTTCTTATCAAAATGTAGCTTTTAAAAAAAAGTGAAAAGTGAAAAGTGAGAATGTATTGTTAAGTTACAATAGTTCTGAACGTCAGATTTACTCTTGGTTTTGAAGTCGTTTTTGTGGGAGGTAAACGATGCAGCCAGTTCGTTTGAGTAGCATCTTTCATAACCAGTAAACTTCCGTGTTCTAAAATTAAAGAAACAGTTTCTTTGGTTTCCTTGTGTTTGAAGGCAAATTTTCGTTCAGCGCCAAAGCTAACGGAGGCAATGGCACCGTTCTTTTTTAAATCTTTTTCAGCATCACTGTGCCAGGCCATTCCTTCCTCACCGGAATGATATAAATTGAGCAAACAGGAATTAAAGGTCTCTCCCGTTTTTTCTTCTATCACCGCTTTTAGTACTAGTAATTCCGGAGTCCACGCAAGCGCTTTTTTGGTGGTATTGGAATACGTATATTCAAAACCTGAATCACCATACCAGGCCACTTTCCGTTTGGTTAAAATCAATTTACCAAAGATAACAGCTTCATCATTTTTCCATTCAATGGTATTTAAAAGGACCTCCAAATAATGATTGGAGTCCTCTCTGGAAAACAACTTTCCGTAATAATTAACCGTTCCGTCTTTAGGAAGCAGATTCGTTGTTTCGTCTGTATGCGGATTAAATAAGTCCATTTTTCCAGTTTTGATATTCAGTTTTCATACAATGTCCACAAGGCCGAAAATTGTTTTCTTTGGCTTCGTCCTCGGTTGAAAAGAAAACCCTGTTTTCGCGTTTCATTCTTTTCCCGGATTTGCATTTTAGCGTTCCGTAGATTTTTAGTTTTCGGTTGCCACCAAAGCAAATTTCTTCATTTTTAATTTTACTTCGAAGATCTGAATCTTGAATTTGATTATGTTTAATCATTTTTTTAAAGATAAATTTCTCGCAAAGTCACAAAAACGCAAAGTCTTTGTCTTTATTGAAGAAACAAGGAAGAAAACTTAAAACGCAAAGGTAAGTAATTGCTTTTGCGACTTCGTAACTTTGCGAGAGATAAAATTATGAAAGAGCGTCGTGAAAAATAATTCCCAACGTATGTCGTTCGCCAGAATGAATCTCGCTTACACCATGTTTCATATTTACGCGATAGTATCCTTTTGTACCTTTCACAGGTCTGAAATTGGTGGTAAAAACTAAAACGTCTCCTTTTTTAGGTTTCAGTACAATAGCTTTGGATTGCGCCCGAGGTGTTTGCTGTGTCAGTACAAATTCTCCGCCTGTAAAATCTTCATCGGGTTCGTTCAGGAAAAGAACAATCTGAATTGGAAAATAAACATCTCCGTACAAATCCTGATGCAGCGTATTGAAACCGCTTTTACCATATTTTAAGATTAAAACAGTTGCCTTTAATTGATGATTGGCATGGCATTGTTCCAGTAATTCCTGATGCGTATCCGGAAAAACGGTCTGAATATGAAGTGCTTTCATCCAGGCGTTTGCGATAGGAGCGAGTTTAGGGTAAATAGAAGTACGAATGTTCTGAATCAGATCGGGTAAGGGATAAGTGAAGTATTTGTACTCCCCTAAACCAAAACGGTAGCGTTCCATGACGACCGTTTTTCGATATAATTCAGACTTTGAATAATCGGCTTTTAGAGCTTCACATTGTTCGTTATCTAACAGATTTGGAATAATGGCGAATCCGTTATCGTGCATAGATTCGGTGATGCTGTCCCAATGAAGGGAAGCAATTTTTGAGGATATGTTTTGCATAATGATTTTAAGTTGAGGTTTTTCGGCCACGATCCAAGCGATAGCGAACGGACGAAGTGATTCCCGATTATAGCAATTTTGCAGGAAAAGATTTTAAAAAATAATGGCAGAAAATTATGGATTTATCTGTGCGCCTTCCCATCCAATAATGGCCGTTTTACGGGTGTTTCCCCACATATATCCACCAAAGGTTCCGGTGGATTGAATCACACGATGGCAGGGAATTAAAAAAGCGACTGGGTTACTTCCGATAGCGGTACCAACGGCACGGGAAGCATTGGGCTTCTCAATTTGCTGTGCGATTGAACCATAAGTAGAAAGCTGTCCCAATGGGATTTTTAAAAGAGTTTCCCAAACTTTCAATTGAAAATTAGTGCCTTTTAAGTGCAGTTTAATTTCGGATAATTTGCTCCAGTCATTTTGAAAAATAAACAGTGCATTTTGTTGTATCAGATCCAGCTTTCTGGAGAATGTGGCGTTGGGGAATTTCTGTTTTAAATTCTCAAAACCCATTCCTTCATTTTCGGCAAAAGCCATAAAACAAACTCCTTTAAGTGTTGAAGCCACAATGATATTTCCAAACGGACTTTCGGCAAAACTGAAGTTAATTTCTAAGTTCTTTCCCCCATTTTTATATTCGGCTGGCGTCATACCTTCGATGTTCACAAACAAGTCATGCAAACGGCTGGTTCCCGAAAGACCGGTGTCAAATGCAGCATCAAATAAAGTAGCCTGATGGTCTTCCTGAAGTATTTTCTTGGCATGTTCAACACTTATGTATTGCAAAAACTTCTTCGGACTTGTGCCTGCCCATTCAGTAAACAAACGTTGAAAGTGAAAAGGACTTAAATGCACTTTTTCGGCAACTTCATCAAGATTAGGCTGCGCTTTAAAATTGGCTTTGATATAATCAATCGCTTCAGCAATTCGATTATAATTAATGTTTTCCTGTGTGTTCATTTTCGTTTCATTTTATAAGGCAAATATCGACACGTTTTTGCGGGTATAAAATCCGAAACTTGCGGAAGTAATAGTTTGTTTCAAGTTTCAGGTTTCACGTTCTGCCGAAACTTGAAACTTGAAACTTGAAACTTGAAACAATTACAGCTACAATTCTTTCTCCATTTTATAATTAATCAGTTCGACACCCAATCTTACATTTCGTTGTTTGACTTTTGCGGTAAAACCGTTCTTCTCGAAAAAAGGTTTGGCAGTAATGCTGATGTCTGATGTTATGATTTTTGAATGTTGTCTTTTGGCTTCAAGTTCTAATTCGGTTAAGAGCTTATTGGCGATTCCTTGTCTTTGATAGTCTTTGTGGATATAAAAGAAATCAATATAATCTCCGTCTTTTAAAGTGCCAAAACCAACAATTTTAGTTGCAATGATAGCCAGTAAAACAAATTGTGTTTGAATAACGTCTAACCAACGCTCGGTATTATGAACACCATAAGTCCAAGCCTCAATTTGTGCAGGATTGTAATCGCTCTTACAAACCGATTGTATGGTTTCGGTATACAATTGCTGCATTTCCGCTAAGTCTGAAATTGTTGCTTTTCTAAAATTCATTAAATTTTTGATTTATAGTGTAAGGAGTGTTTTTATAATATCATTTGATAGTATCAATGATTGATTTAAAATACCTTAATGCGCTGTAGTTTTAGAAAAAACATTAATGACAATAACACCTGCCATAATCAATGTTAATCCAATTATCGCTGGTAAATCGGGGATTTGTTTGAAGAAAACAGCGCCGATAATCGTGATCAGTACAATCCCAACTCCCGACCAGATGGCATAAGCAATTCCGACCGGAATGGTTCTGATGGCAAAACTTAAAAAATAGAAAGCGGCAAAATACCCCAAAATGGTTATAATACTTGGGATTAGTCGGGTAAATTCTTCAGATTTTTTTAGGGCCGAAGTAGCAATGATTTCAAAGATTATAGCAATGCCTAAAAAGAAAAAGTTTTTCATATCACGTTTTTTACAAAGATAGCTTTATTAAAAGAAGAACTTTATTTGAGATCGTCTTTTGCGACGGAAACACTTATGAGCTTGTAACCTTTTTCGGTTCGAAGAAATTCAAAATGATCCTGTTTGAAATCAGTTTTATTACTTGAATTAATAACTATGTTTTTAACAGGATACATCCATTCTTTAGGCTCATTACAATTATTAAAGTACGTATTATATTCGCTCGTTTCAAAAATAAAAGGATTCAACCCATCAGACGAAACGAAATAATCTATTCCGGAAGTCTTAAGCTGTTGAAGTTTTGATTTTAAAAGAGCATAATTATCTTCAATAAATTTTGTCTTTGATTCGCTTTTCCATCCAATTGGTTCTTTCCAATAAGTGATTTTGTCAAAGGAGATCTTCATTAAATTTTCTTTGGATAAATCAGAAAGCAAATTGTTTTTTAACCACCACTTAAATTCCTTATCGTAATTAATAAAAGAATAATACTCACCGTCAACGCCGGTGAAATTCTCTCTTGATTCTTCTTTATTAGGGGCTTTTGATTTTTGTAAAGAATAAAAGTTAAGATCAGTATGGTCGTTGAAATCCTCAATTAAGACTTTGTTGTTAAGGTCTGTAAGATATCTTTTTCCTCCTGTCCAGAAAAAATGTTCGCCGTCCTGTTTTTTTAGGGCACCTTTTAAGGCCACAATCATTCCGTTTTGAACTTTTGATAAAACACTGTAATCGGCAGGAATTGCAATTTTGCCTTCACTATTAAACATTCCGGTTTTGTCTGTTTTTCGGTCTGTAAATCTAATGTAACCTTCATTTT
Organism: Flavobacterium sp. WG21; assembly: GCF_000335775.1. Lineage (NCBI taxonomy): Bacteria > Pseudomonadati > Bacteroidota > Flavobacteriia > Flavobacteriales > Flavobacteriaceae > Flavobacterium > Flavobacterium sp. WG21. The sequence continues at coordinate 38,618 of NZ_AMYW01000029.1, read as the reverse complement.
CGCAATCCGGGCCATTGTCAAAAATGTATAAACTATCACGTCCCACTATTTTACCGGATTTAGTTAAATAGTAGCTTTTCCAGCTGTCATTTATCTCTTCTGTTACAGCAATAATTTTATCGAATTTACGGGCAGTAGTGAACCCCATAAACTTTGGCGTTATTTTGATAGTTCCGTTTGCGTCTTTAAATCCAATATGTGTGGTGTCTTTGTCCCAAAATGAAATCCAGATATCTTTTTTTTGTGCGAGTATAACACAATTCGTAAAGAAGTACAGGCAAAAAACTAGAAATCGTTTCATAAAGGCAAATTTCCAGTAAAGATAAGAATAACATTTTCTAAAAATAGACCTTGGACATTTGGGAGGAAAAGCAGTACTTTTCGAGAAAAAATAAATGAATAGAATTGTATTGATTTTGATGAGCTTTAGTCTTTCTATGTTTTCCCAAAAAAAACAACCAAGTAAAGAGGAGAAAGACATGATCTATGAAATTACTTATAATGTAAATAAAGAAATTTTTAAGACTCCTAATTTTCCGTTTAAAAAAGTAAATAGAAAAATGGATGAAATTCAAAAGAAAGCCATTCAATCTGCTGAAGTAATCAACTCTTCAATAGATACAATTATCGCACGAGGAGTGTTGAAATTGGAGAAATCTACTTATGGATATGACCTCTTGTTTAATTCCCGTTTTCCTTCTTATTTTAAAGAAAATGATGAACCTACTATTGTAGATTTTCACCCCGTAACCAGTAAGCTGTTTAATTCGAAAAAAGAGTTGATTGAAATTCAGCATGTCGGTGGAACTTCTTTTGGAAGCGAGTTTTTGTACAAATACAAGAACGGAAAAGAGGTTAATTTGAATTTTACTACGTTACGCAAGCAGGATCAGATCAACAATGCCATAAATTTTAAAAACAACAACGAACTTGATGAAATTAAAGGAAGTGTGGTTTACAATATTAAATTCATTACAGATTATTCTCAGGTAAAGCTTTCTCAAAAGGATATAGGAAGTACGTTTAAGCTGAATAATAACGAATACAAGTTAGTAGATGTCATAAACAATGTGATTTTGATAGAAGCAGTTGATCAGAATAGTGATCGGGAAAACAAGATACGCTTGGTGAATTACGATGAGTTGGGCAATGTATTGGTTACATACAGTGACAAGGAAATGGCAGAACTAAAGAAGAAAAATAAAAAAATCAATGATGAAAGGGCCGGTCTTAGTGATATAAGAGGTAATATTAGTAAACATGTTTTTGAGACTTTTAAAGCCAACCCTGCGATGAGTTTTGAAGAATTTAAAAAAACATTTACTATTGATGAGGTAATAAATGAAAAAAGGAAGTACATCTTTATTCAGACTATTGCGCCAATTAAAAATGATTTTGTTCTTTATGAACCTGTTTATGGTATAGACAGGACTTTTGAGATGATTCCGAATCTGAAAGAGCCTGAGCCTAAAAAAATGAGGACTGAAGATTACAATGCTCCACAATTATCTGCAGATTGGAATGAGAAACTATTCGGAAACATTAAAGAATACACTGAGAACGTTTACTATGCAACAAAAAAGAACGGCAAGTATGTAAAAGGTAAAATGCAAAATTATACCACCTATAAAAAGAATGCTAATGGGGAGTTTGTTGAAGATAAAATATTTCCTAAAAAGTCTGATTATCCGGAGAACAAATATAATAGCTTAAAACAAAAGATCGAATCAATAGGTTACGATGATGATGAAAAAATTACCGGAAGAACAATTTACAGTTACGGCCCTGAAAAAAAATTAGTAGAAGAGAAAAGTTATTTTTCGGATAATGATACTCTAAGAAGTTTGGTGAAATATAAATACGATAAAAATCAAGTTGTAAAAACAAGCTTTTCGTATGATTATCAAGATGGAGAAACCAAAGTTACGGAGTCTGAAGATGTATTCGTATATGATGAAAGAGGGAATCTTATAGAAGAACATTCGAAGAATAATAAAGAGGATTCGGTGTATCTGGATGAAATGGTAATTTATAGAAAATACAACTCCGATAATAGAAGAATTGAAGAATCAAGTTCAGATTCCTTTTTAGGAGATGGAAAAATTAAGTTGGATACAAAATTAGAGTATCTTAAAATCGACAATCAGAAAAACTGGACCGAAATGTTTTTTGAAGGAAGGTTAAGTTCAGAAAAACAAGAGGCTAATTTTGTTGAGAGAATATTTGTATATGAATAGGAAGCATTACAAAAACTAAACCCGACAGGTTTTTAAAACTTGTCGGGTTTGAAAGATATTTTTTAATTTTTTCTACGGATTAAGTGATAATCCGACACTGAAAAACAATCGGACTTTGTCGATATTATTGATCCATGAAGTATCAAAGTGAATTGGGCCTAAAATAGACTGATAGGAAATAGCAGCTCCTCCGGATAGTACAAGGCTGGTTTCGAAATTATGATCCCAATTTCCTTTTGGTTTAAAGGCGTGGTCGATGAAATCGCCAAAACTGTCAAAACCTACAGAGGCAATATTAACATGAGGGGTCAGATAGATTTTTCCGGTAATATTTATTTGCGAGGCGAGTTTAAGCCCCATATATTGTGTAACATTGAGTTCGTCTTCATGCAAACCCGGGAATGAAAAGCGATTACTGCCGGAACTTGGGATAATACCACCAAGAAAATATCTTGTTGCATAACCAAAATCGAAAAACGAAATTTGATTGTTTTTGAGCTGATCTTGAAAAATAAAACAAGCATCAAACCCTACGATTCCTGTAATTTTCTTTTTTAAGGGCAACCTCTTTTCAAAGCTTAAGCCAAATTTCGTATAATTATTTGTTGAGCCTGAAAGACGCAGGACATCTGGGGCGGAAATGGAGGCGTTGACATTGCTAAGGAGTGATCGCGTTATATTTGATTTTATAATGGTTCCGTTTGTAGCAAAGAAAACTTTATCCATATCATTATAAGAATAATGCATGTTGAATTCGATATTATTAGAGCTGTAGTTGTTTAGTGAAACTGTGTTCGGATTGTATTCCCGGTCATATTTTGGTTTGAAGTAGGTGTAGTGATAGTTTAAACCAAAACCAAAATAGCTTTTCAGCGAATTTAAATTTCTGTTTACCTCATTGTTGAATTCAAATGTATTATAAAGGATATTATCTGAGGCTTTGCCATTAAGGTAAATTTCCTGTTTTAAGAAAGCTCCGTAAAGTTCCGTACCCCACCACCATTCTCTGCGTCCTCCAAAATTTTTCTGAAAATTGATTCTGCCTTTTGGTTGTTCTGCTATATCGGCAGTAACCAAAAGACGGGAAGCATCGGCAAGGACGTTTCTGGCGGTGTAGTTAAAAATAACGCCAACACCTCTGTAAGTATCATAGTGTACAGAGGTATTTAGCTGGTTTTTAGCACGCTCAGATCCAAATAATGTAAGTCCGGGTTTATCGCCATCTTTGATGAAATAGCTATATCCAATTTCATCAAAAAGATTGGTGCCCATAGCCCTGTTGATACCTGAAATTAAATCTTTGGAGGTATATTTTACATGGGGTTTAAGATTTGCTCTTCCCACTACCAGAGGGAGATTTTCAGGACTTATTTTCTTGTAAATTATGGTGTCAAGAACAAATTCTTTGGGCATATAGGGCAATTTGTGCGTTCGTTGCGTAAATCCCTTTAACTTTTCCGATAAAGCAATTAAAGCCGGAAGATTTTTATTTGCCGCTATTTTGCCGTCTTTGTAGATTTCGTTACTAGCTGCAAAGTCAGCTGTTGAGAAACGCAGGTTGGGCATGTGATCGACTAATATGGTACACAGATCACGGTTTGCCGGGTTTTTAACATTACTCGGAAACATACTCGTCTGCATTAATATCATCATAATATTATTCAGTTTCCCCATTGGCTGCATTCCTCCACCTACATCGCTGCCAATAATAATATCGGCACCCATTTTTTTGGCCACATCAGTTGGAAAATTATTTAATACTCCTCCGTCTACTAACATGGTTTTTTCGTAAGGCACTGGTTTGAAAATAGCGGGCAAAGACATGCTGGCTCGCATGGCGTAAGCTAAACTGCCTTTGCTTAAAATAACTTCTTTGCCTTCAACTAAGTCAGTAGCCATAGCTCTAAAAGGTATCGGGAGGCTATCAAAATCTTTAACATTATATACAGGAAAAGTCAACTCAGAAAGTGATTCCCTCAGGTTTTGATCATTTAAAAGGGAACCAACGCTATTGAGTTTTCCATCTTTAATCCCTATTCCGACCAAGTATCTTTGGAATTCTCTTTTTTCTTCGGCACTTACCGATCGTAATGACTGACCTCCGCCAAGGAGTTTATCCCAATAAATATTCTTAGTGATTTTTTCGATGCTATCGCCGGAATATCCCATGGCATATAAACCGCCAATGATACTTCCCATGCTATTTCCAACAATAAGATCAGGCACAATGTGTAGAGAATCCAGTTTTTGCAAAAGCGGAATATGTGCAATTCCCTTTGCTCCGCCACCACTTAATACTAAAACGACTTTAGGTTTCTTTTCCTGAGAAAATAGTATGTGAGGAAGACATAATAAAAACAAGAATACCAATAAACAAGATTTTTTTTTCAAGAGCACGGCGTTTATGTAGTTGAGAAGTAGTGACTTAATTGAATTCTATTTGAATTCTTAAAATTAAAAAGTTATTCTGAAAAAAGCTTTTTTTTGATAGAAAACTTTTTCTTTTTAGAAATAGACCTACGATTTATTTCTGAAAAGCCATTAAAAACAAAATCCGACAGGTTTTTAAAAACCTGTCGGATTTGAAAGATATAATTGAAGGAATCTAAAATCAGAAATCTTCAATCTAAAATTATTTAGTATCTGTAGTATTCTGGTTTGAATGGACCTTGAACTTCAACACCAATGTAAGCAGCTTGGTCTTCGCGAAGAACTTCCAATTCAACTCCTAATTTAGCTAAGTGTAGGGCCGCAACTTTTTCATCTAAATGTTTTGGTAACATATAAACATCATTGTTGTAAGCAGCACTGTTGTTCCATAATTCGATTTGAGCCAAAGTCTGGTTGGTGAATGAGTTACTCATTACAAAACTTGGGTGACCTGTAGCACAACCTAGGTTTACTAAACGACCTTCAGCCAAAATGATGATGTCTTTTCCGGCGATAGTATATTTGTCAACTTGTGGTTTGATTTCGATTTTAGAAGCACCGTGGTTTTTGTTCAACCAAGCCATGTCGATTTCGTTATCGAAGTGTCCGATATTACAAACAACAGTTTTGTCTTTCATTTGCTCGAAGTGCTCTCCAAGAACGATATCTTTATTTCCTGTAGTAGTAATGATGATATCAGCATTAGCAATTACAGTGTTTAATTTTTTAACTTCATAACCGTCCATTGCAGCTTGTAAAGCACAAATTGGATCAATTTCAGTAACAGTTACAATAGATCCTGCACCTCTGAAAGAAGCAGCAGTTCCTTTTCCAACATCACCATATCCACAAACTACAACTCTTTTTCCAGCCAACATTAAGTCAGTTGCACGACGAACAGCATCAACAGCAGATTCTTTACAACCGTATTTGTTATCAAATTTAGATTTAGTAACAGAGTCGTTAATGTTAATTGCAGGCATTGGTAAAGTTCCGGCTTTTACTCTTTCGTAAAGTCTGTGAACACCAGTGGTAGTTTCTTCAGATAAACCTTTAATTCCAGGAACCAATTCAGGGAAACGGTCAATAACCATGTTTGTTAAATCTCCACCATCATCAAGGATCATGTTCAATGGTTTTCTGTCTTCACCAAAGAATAAAGTTTGCTCAATACACCAGTCAAATGATTGCTCATCAAGACCTTTCCAGGCATAAACCTGAATTCCTGCAGCAGCAATAGCAGCAGCAGCCTGATCCTGAGTGGAGAAAATGTTACAAGAAGACCAGGTAACTTCAGCACCAAGAGCAATTAAAGTTTCGATCAAAACAGCAGTTTGAATCGTCATGTGCAAACATCCAGCAATACGAGCACCTTTTAAAGGTTGTTCGTCTTTATATTCAGCACGAAGCGCCATTAAACCTGGCATTTCAGCTTCAGCCAATTCAATTTCTTTTCTTCCCCAAGCCGCTAGAGAGATGTCTTTTACTTTGAAAGCCACAAAAGGCGTAGTTGTAGTACTCATTTATAGTATATTTGTAATTGTAAAATTTTTGCAAATTTACGGAATAGGTTTTTAATTTAGACTACTTTCTGTCAGAATTGTGAAATGTTTAATTTCTTAATCTTTAGAATATTAGTTGATTACTATAGCTGTTATATGGAGCGTAGTTGAAATAAGAAGCTAATCCTGCTGTCCACTATATCTTTTGCAGCGAACCCCGCTGCAAAAGGATGCCGTTCCCATCAGGGCTATAAGACGAGACGTTAAATAAGAAATTTCGTTTTCAAATCAGAAAAACAACTCATAGCTAACAACTCATAACTCATAATTAAAAAAGAATGCCTTTATTTGAAACCATACAATTCAACGAAACGACTAAAATCTTAGTTTGGCACATAACAGAATCATTTGAGGAGTTAGTGAGCAATGTACTTTTAAAAGAGAAAACACAGTTGAGGCTGAACGGGATGAAATCTGTAATGCATCAACGCGCCTTTTTGAGCGTTCGTATGCTGATCCAGGAAATGGGTTTTACAGATCAGGACTTGCACTACGACGAATTTGGGAAGCCCTATTTCAATTGCGAAAATCATATCTCCATCACACATTCACATGATTTTGCAGCGATTATAATTAGTGATAAAACAGTAGGAATCGACATGGAGCTGCAACGCGACAAAATCCTTCGAATTGCAGACAAATTTGTAGAGACCGAAAACAGTTATTTAAACACTCAAAATACTCCCGATTACATCAGGGAACTGACAGTAATTTGGGGAGCCAAAGAAGCTATTTTTAAGATCAGAAACGAAAAAGGAATCAGTTTTAAAGATCATATTAGTGTAGATGCATTTTCGTTAGATAAAAATCAGACCGAAGCCAGTCTTCATTTTAATGATCTTGCAGTAAATTTTGACGTGTACTATAAAGAAATTAAATCAAATACTTCTGGGCAGAACTTTACTTTGGTTTATGCTTTTGATAAATAAAGTTTAAATAAAAATTCAATAAAGAAATTCCATTATTGGTTCTCGATTTTGTCATTTCGATCGAAGAGAGAAATCACGCTGGAAGATCGACAAAGATTGGCGATTTTTGTTGGTGGAATTTCCTGGGTGAGTTGCTACGCCAATTCGCTACCGCTCAGGTCTCTTTTCGGTAGAAATGACAAACAATGTGTTTTAAGATCTGGTACTACAAGGTTTCATTCATTTTCTTTCGTTTTTCAAACATACTCAGAAACAAAAAAGTTCCCATTTTACGGGCACGTCGTTTTAATGTTTCGGCATTTTCGCCTTCAAAATGTTCTTCTAAAGTCTGAAACCAATGATTCAGCCAGATTCCAAATTCATTAGAGGTGATTCTTCCTTCAAAATGCGAATCGACTTCATTGTGTACAGCAATCGGATTACCATTATATTTTCTTATGGCAAATAAGTTAGTTTCCCAAAAATCGGTAAGCTTCTCTAAATGCGCATCCCAATCTTTAATCATAGAATTGAAATAAGAGCCGATTTCATTATCGGCTCTTATTTTAGCATAAAACTGATGGACTAAAAATTCGACATCTTCTCGATTCTCTATTTGTTTTTTCATAGAATAAAACTGTTTAACAGAATAAAAAATACACTTAAAAGGGCACTTGCAATAATAAGGTTAAAAACCGTTTTATGTTTCATTTGTGCCAATATAGAAGTATTTGCAAAAACACAAGCCAAAACAATAATGGCAAGTTGTATCATTTGTGGTATTGAGGTTCCGTTAGCCAGAACGTACATGGCTGCAGCACCACCTAAGCAGCTTTGACCAATTACAGCCATTGCAGCAGAACCCATATAGTTTTTATTGAAATTTTCGAATGTTGTTTGATATAGTGTCATGATATTGAGATTTTTATACTACAAAGGTACAGGCACTATAGGGTTGCATTTTATGATTAAAATCATATAAACTGAACTATTTTATCGGTATACTTTTCTGTTTATAATTTTTAAAAGACCTTTTTTCTCCAGAGTTTTTATCGTTCTGATGACCGTTTCGACACGTAAACCTGTTAGGTCTCCAATCTGTTGTCTTGTAAAATTGATGAGGTATCCATTTGCGTCTTTTTTAAAATTGAAATAGGCAATTCCATGATCGATTAATTTTAAAATCCGATGCTCCGGCTCCTGAGTAGACATCTCTGCCGCCATAACCGATTTGTAATACAGTCGCTGCGCCAGATTTTCGATTATTTTAAGACTGATGTCCGGATTCTCCCCCAGCAGTTTCATGAAACTATTTCTGTCAAGAAGAAGAATTTCCGAATCTTCAACAGCAATGGCATTTGCCGGATATTTTTGATTTAAAAATAAAGGAGGTTCTCCAAAAGGTTGTTCTTTGTAAAAAATACCCTGAATAAATTCACGTCCGTCATCGTTATAATTACTCATTTTCACTTCTCCGGAAACAATCTGATAATAGTATGCTGGCAGATTGTTTTCTTCAAAAATAATTTCATTTTTGTCAAAAGACTTTTTCAAAGCGCCATATTTTTCCAACAGATCAATTGCAATCATAATTTTGTTTAACTATAACACAAATATAATTCATTCAAAATAGTTCTTCTACATCAAAAAACTTTTACTTTTACGCCCATTATGAGACAAAAATTACTCACTATTCGGCAAGAAATTTTGGAAGCTAAAAGGAATGGGCAAAAATTACTGGCTATTCTGTTAGATCCCGATAAGATTGTTTGGGAAAATTTAGATCATTTATTGCTTAAAATAAATCAATCTCCCGCCACACATATTTTTGTAGGAGGAAGTATTGTGCAGGCAACAATTTTAGAAGATTTAATATCAAAATTAAAACAAGAAACCAATTTACCCGTTGTTATATTTCCGGGTGATCCTTCGCAGATTTCACCTCAGGCAGATGCGATTTTGTTCTTATCTTTATTATCAGGCCGAAATCCCGATTATTTAATAGAGTATCAGGTTCAGGCAGCTCCAATTTTAAAAAAGACAAATTTGGAAGTTATTTCGACAGGTTATATTCTGATTGAAAGCGGCAATGAAACTGCCGTAGCCCGTGTAAGTAAAACAAAACCACTGGAAAGGGATAACTTTGATCTGGTGCTGGCAACAGCGCAGGCAGGAGAAATGTTAGGAAACCAATTGATTTATCTGGAGGCGGGAAGCGGTGCAAAAAAAGCAGTTCCGTTAGAGATGATACAGCTAATTGCTCAAAATGTTGAGATTCCTATAATTGTTGGTGGAGGAATTGTAGATTTGCATGGAATTCAAAAGGCTTATAATGCCGGTGCTGATTTAGTAGTTATCGGAACTGCTTTTGAAAACGACAGCCATTTTTTTGAATCATAAATAAAAATCCAACCCAAACAAACCTGCTCAATTATGATTGATTTTTTTCTGGACAGTTATAAAAATACTCCGTTATGGCATATTGCCCTGGAGTTTTTAGTTTTTATCTGTGGGATTTTGAGTGTGTGGTTTGCGAAAAAAGAAAATATCTGGGTGTATCCAACCGGTTTGATTGCCACCGTTATTTCGGTTTATCTGTTATATGTCGCGGGTTATATCGGAGATATGATCATCAACGGATATTTTTCGATTATGAGTATATATGGATGGTATGTATGGGCCAAAGGAGGAACGGTTGAAGATAATTTGCCTATAACACGAACAAATGCCAATGAAAAAATAATTGGAATAGTATTGTTTTTTATAACTGTTTTTGTAGTTTTCGGTATCTATAAATACTTTGATTATGAAATTAGAAACGACAATTATGTCGATATGATTTCATCTGGAATATTTTTTGCAGGAATGTGGTACATGGCGAAGAAAAAGATCGAGAACTGGACGCTTTGGATCATTGGTGATATTATTGTGGTGCCCCTTTATGCTTATCGCGGTTTAGGGATGTTGTCACTTCAGTATTTAATTTTTACAATTTTGGCTATTTCAGCTTATTTAGAATGGAGAAAAATCTTAGACAGCAAAAAACAGCTATCATAAAAATTGCTTTATTTGGTCCTGAAAGTACAGGAAAAACTACCTTGGCAAAACAACTTGCGGAATATTATGAAACCGAATGGGTTCCTGAGTTCGCACGCGATTATTTGCAGGAAAAATGGGAAGAAAACCAGCACATTTGTGTAGCCGATGATATGATGCCTATTGCATACGGGCAAGTAGCTCTTGAAAATCAAAAGCAGGCTTTGTCCAGAAAGTATCTGTTTTGTGATACCAATTTAATGGTGACAAAGGTTTTTTCTGAAATGTATTATGGATTTTGTGACCCGCTTTTAAACGAAGCAGCATTAGAGCATGAATACGATTTATTTTTCCTGACTGATATTGATGTTCCCTGGGAAAAAGATGACATTAGAGATACTCCTAAAGGTCGTGAAACAGTATTTTCAGTTTTCAAACAGACTCTTATTGATACTAAAAAACCTTTTATTACCCTTTCAGGAGATAAAGAAAGTCGTTTGACTAAAGCGATAGCGATCATAGAGCAATTAGCTGTCGCAAAACAGCACGGTATTTCATCTGAAGATTTTGTTCAGATATACGAACATGGAATTTCTTTTGAAAAGATTTTACAGCAGCTGCAAATTTTTAAAAACGGAATAAACAAATCTAATTTGGTTAGTCCGGCTACAATTTCCAGTGGTATATTAAGTTTGTCAGAAGCAGAATTTGAAGAGAAAGCAGCCTTTTTTGATCTTCAAAAATCAGAAATCAAATTGAAAAAGTTTGTTCCGGCTTCGGGTGCAGCCAGCAGAATGTTTAAATTTTTAAGCGCTTTTCTGAACGATTTTGACATTCAAAAAGAAACTATCAACGCTTATATCAATCGTAAAAATGACAAAGAGCTATCTATTTTTATAGTGGCTATGGAGAAGTTTGCGTTTTTTAAAGCGGTTGATAAAAAGTTAAAAGAAATCTATCCGGATTTTGAGGCGCTTGACCGTGATCATAAAAATTATTATTTTATAAAAACATTATTGTCTGTTGATTACTTTGATTTTGCAAATAAGCCAAAGGCAGTTTTACCTTTTCATCAATATAAAAGACATATTGCAAATCCAATTGAAGAACATTTAAACGAATGTGTCCACTATGCTTCTTCCAATCAGATTTCGAATTTGCATTTTACCGTTTCAGAAGCCCATCAGAATTTGTTTGAACGCGAAGTTGAGATCCTTAAAGAAAAAGTTGAAGTGGATTCAGAGATTAAAATAAATATCTCTTATTCTTATCAAAGTAAAAGTACCGATTCGATTTGTGTAGATGCTAAAAATAGCCCAATTCGGGATAAGAATAATAAATTAGTTTTTAGACCCGGAGGTCATGGAGCACTAATTGAGAATTTAAATGAACTTGATGCGGATGTTATTTTTGTCAAAAACATTGACAATGTAATTCAAAATCATATGGGTCAGATTGCATTATATAAAAAAGCATTAGCAGGGACTTTAATTAAAATACAGCAAAAAGTTTTTGGTTATTTAAATGCAATTGAAAAAGGGGAGATACAAGAGAAAGATCTTGAAGAGATTGTTCTCTTTTTATCAAAAAAACTTAATGTTGAGTTGAATAGTGACTATAGTAAGTTTACTTTCGAAAATAAAATCAGTAAGATAAAAAGCTTATTAGACAGGCCAATTCGTGTTTGCGGAATGGTGAAAAATGAAGGAGAGCCCGGCGGTGGTCCATTTTGGGTAATGAGCTCTAAAGGATCAGTTTCATTGCAGATTGTAGAGGCTTCGCAAATAGATCTTACAAATAAAAGACAACAGGAAATCCTGGCTTCGGCAACTCATTTTAATCCTGTTGATTTAGTATGCGGAATCAAAAATTACAAAAATGAGAAGTTTGATTTATTGCAATTTGTAGATCAAAAGACTGGTTTTATTGTCGAAAAAAGTGTGGATGGCAAATTAGTAAAGAGTTACGAACTTCCGGGACTCTGGAACGGAGCAATGGCCAATTGGCTTACTATTTTTGTGGCAGTACCATTAATTACCTTTAATCCGGTGAAAACAGTAAACGATTTATTAAAAGCTGCACATCAGCCACAATAATGGATATCGAAAAAATCATATCAGAATTAAGTTTTAAAGCCGTACGAAGCAGTGGTGCGGGCGGACAAAATGTAAACAAAGTGTCATCAAAAGTGGTGTTGACTTTTGATTTGAATGTATCTCAGGCACTGTCTGAAGAAGAAAAACTACTTTTGCAAAACAATATCGGATCTCGTTTAACCACAGAAAATATCCTGGTTTTAAATTGTGATGAAGACAGAAGTCAGCTTAAAAACAAAGATATTGTTATAAAACGATTCTTAGAAGTAATTAAAAAAGGATTGCATGTTCCTAAAGTTCGTAAAGCCACTAAAATTCCGAAATCGGTAATTAAAAAACGAATCAAGGATAAAAAGAGTGTCTCTGAAATAAAACAATCCAGAAAGAAACCTAATTTAGATTAAATACCAACTTTTTAAATTTCAAATTCCAATTATGGCGTTTAGATTTCATTGTCAAAATTTGGAATTTGGAATTTGAAAATTGGATTTTTTAACATTACATTTGCATCGTCTCAAAGGGGTGCTCTAAATAACGAGCTGAGATCATACCCAAAGAACCTGAGCGAGTAATGTCGCTAAGGGAAAGACGACAATTTTAGCGAATACACTATACTTTGTCGTGAAACATTTATTAATTTAACAAAAAGAATAATTCCCCCTTTTATTCGTAAATTTTTTACGGATGAAAACTTTTTTTTAAGTACTAAGGTACTAAGTCACAAAGGTTCTAAGATTCAAAAGTCGAACAGAACCAAATCTATTTTCTTACTTCTTTTTTCTATTTTCTTTTCTCAATTTTCTTTTGCACAACAGCAGGATTCTACAAAAGTCAATAAACTGGATGATGTTTTAGTTTCGGCAGTTCGTGTTACTGCTAAAACTCCGGTAAGTTTTAGTAATCTTGATAAAAAGGATATTAAATTTAGAAATCTGGGACAGGATATTCCAATTTTAATGAATTATTTGCCATCGGTGGTGACTACTTCTGATGCAGGAGGAGGTATAGGCTATACCGGGATCAGGGTGCGTGGTAGTGATGCTACAAGAGTAAACGTGACCATTAACGGAATTCCTTATAATGATGCTGAAAGTCAGGGAACCTTTTGGGTAAATATGCCTGATTTTGCTTCTTCTGTTGAGAGTTTGCAATTGCAAAGAGGTGTTGGAACCTCTACTAATGGTTCCTCTGCTTTTGGAGCGAGTTTGAATATGCTGACTGATAATTATGCTACGAAAGCAACGGGAGAAATTTCAAGTTCTTATGGAAGCTTCAATTCAAATAAAAATACCGTAAAATTCAGTACAGGCTTACTGAACGATCATTTTGAGCTGGCAGGGCGTTTGTCTACCATTAAATCAGATGGATATGTAGATCGTGCAAGTTCTGATTTAAAATCGTATTTTCTTCAGGGAACTTATATTGGTAAAACAACTTTAATTAAGGCGCTGGTTTTTGGTGGAACCGAAAGAACATACCAGTCCTGGAACGGAATTGATGCTGAAAAACTAAATTCAGACCGTACTTATAATTCAGCCGGAAAATATAAAGATGAAGCAGGAAATGTTCATTTTTACGATAATGAAACCGATAATTACAAACAAAACCATTATCAATTGCATTGGAGTGAATCAATTTCTGATAAATGGAGCAGCAACTTAGCTCTTCATTACACTAAAGGACAAGGATACTACGAAAACTTCAAATATAATGAGCCAATTAAAGGGTATGGGTCGATTCAGCCTACTAAAATGGTAGAAAATGACCTTGGAGAATTAGTTCCGGGAACTGATTTAATTCGTCAGAAATGGTTAGACAACGATTTTTACGGTACCACTTTTTCTGTAAAATATAAAGAAGAGAAATTAGACGTAATCGTAGGTGGTGGCTGGAATAAATATGAGGGAGCTCATTTTGGTAAAGTAATCTGGGCCAGAAATTCTTCTCAGGCCCTGCCGGGAGATCATTATTATGATGATTTTTCAACCAAAACAGATGGAAATATCTTCGCGAAAGCCAATTATCAGTTAACAGAAAAACTTAGTTTTTATGGCGATTTGCAATATAGAAATGTAACGTACAAAGCTAACGGAAAAGATACAGGATTGGTTGATGACAGTTTTAATTTCTTTAATCCGAAAGCGGGTTTAAATTACGCAATCAATTCAAAAAACACTTTTTACTTTTCATACGCAAGAGCCAATCGCGAGCCTAACAGAACCGATTATGAAGGTGGAAATGTAAAACCTGAAAAACTAAATGATTTTGAACTGGGCTGGAGATTCAATTCAGATAAATTTCAGTTGAATTCTAATGTTTATTACATGGCTTACAAAGATCAGTTGATTTTGACTGGAAGATTGGACGATGTTGGAGCTCCAATTCGTGCTAACACGGAGAAAAGCTACCGCTTAGGTTTAGAAGTTGATGCTACAATACAACTTTCTGAAAAGTTTATCCTTAGACCGAATTTCACTTTAAGCAGTAATAAAAATATTGATTTAGCTGTTGAAGGCACACATTACGGAACAACCGATATCGCTTATTCACCATCAGTTATTGCAGGAAATATTATTGTATATAGTCCGATCCAAAATCTGCACATTTCGTTATTGCAAAAGTTTGTAGGAGAACAATACATGAACAATATTGAATTACCGGCAGCAAAATTGGCGGACTATTTCGTAAATGATTTGAATGTGTCGTATGAAATCAAACCAAAATCAGTATTTAAATCAATTTTGATTACTGGTCTGGTGAATAATTTTCTGGATAAAAAATATGTTTCAAACGGAGCAATGTGGGATGTTTATCCTTACTACTATCCTCAGGCAGGAATTAATTTCTTAGCCGGATTGACATTGAAATTCTAAAAAAGTAAGAAATCAAACGTAAAATGTAAAAAGCCTGAAAAGTTATCTTTTCAGGCTTTTTTTTAATTGTAAACGTGAATTATCGTTCCGGTAAATTCTACGCGATATTGTTTTAATGGATAATCTTTACCTCCCAATCCCGTAAATAAACTATAGGCTGTTTTATCGCACGAACAAACTGCATTTATGCCGTCAATTGTCATGGCGGTGCAGGAAGTTATGGGCTGATTGGGACAGGCGGCATCAAACGCATTGTAACCACTTCCGGTATTAAAAATGATAATTCCTTTTGCTCCGTAATTTGGAATAATCACACCATTACTTACAAATTTAAGATTGGAATAAGCAGGCAGATTAGTATCAATAGACAGGTTAACTGCATAACTAGGAATGTAAGGGTTTTTGTCGCGTCTACTATTTTCACTACAGGAGAAAAGTACAGAAACAAAGAGGATTAAGTACCAGAATTTTTTCATTATTTTAATAAGAATTAGTGAAACAAAAATAAATTATTTACATTTGAATTCTATATGATTAACATATAATTATGTACTATTAAAAATAATAGTATATTTGTAATTAAGAAATCCCGTCCCGATGGGATTTTTTGTATTTATATAAACGACGAAGTTATGAGTAAAGTATCTTATTATACAGCAGAAGGATTAAAAAAATTAAAAGATGAGTTGGAGCATTTAAAAAGTGTAATGCGTCCAAAGGCATCTCAAGATATAGCAGAAGCAAGAGATAAAGGAGATTTGTCTGAAAATGCGGAGTATGATGCAGCAAAAGAAGCACAAGGTTTATTAGAAATGAGAATTGCTAAACTGGAAGAAGTGTATTCTAATGCAAGATTAATTGACGAATCACAATTAGATGTTTCGAAGGCATTGGTTCTTTCTAATGTGAAAATTAAGAATCAAAGCAATGGAATGGAAATGAAATATACACTTGTTGCTGAAAGTGAAGCTGATTTAAAAACAGGAAAAATCTCTGTAACGTCTCCTATTGGAAAAGGATTACTGGGGAAATCTGTTGGAGAAGTAGCTGAAATTACGGTTCCAAACGGAGTTTTGAAATTTGAAATTCTTGAAATCACCAGAGACTAATTTTTTTACGTTTAATCGTTAAATCGGTTAGACGATTCACCCAATAAACAAAGAAATAATGCCATCAATATTTACCAAAATAGTAAACGGAGAAATTCCTGCTTATAAAATTGCTGAGGATGATAATTATCTGGCTTTTTTAGATGTAAACCCAAATGCAAAAGGACATACACTTTGTATTCCAAAACAAGAAATCGACAAGATTTTTGATATGGAAGAGGAGTTGTATTTAGGATTAATGAAGTTTTCTAAGAAAATTGCAGCAGCACTGGAAAAAACGGTTCCTTGCAAAAGAGTTGGAGTGGCAGTTGTTGGTCTTGAAGTGCCTCACGCACACGTACATTTGATTCCGTTAAACGAAATGGATGAAATGCGTTTTCAAAATAAAGTTTCACTTTCTAAAGAAGAATTTGAGGTTTTGGCCAAAGATATTCAGGCGAATTTATAAACAAACAAAACAAACTGTCCAACTGAGCGAAGTCGAAATGTCAGACTGAGCGAAGTCGAAGTCTCTCGTTTCAGGCATAAAAAATCTCGACTCCGCTCGATTTGACAGTCGAAATAAAAAGATAAAGTGTAGTAAAAGTAAAATTTTGCTACACTTTTTTGTTTAACGAAATCCGATGAATCTATAAAACACCACGTCAGACTGAGCGAAGTCGAAGCCTCTCGTTTTAAGTATGAAAAAATCTCGACTCCGCTCGATTTGACAGTCGAAATAAAAAGATAAAGTGTAGTAAAAGTAAATTTTGCTACACTTTTTTGTTTAATGAAATCAGTCGAATTTGTAAAACAACTATGTCAGACTGAGCGAAGTCGAAGTCTTTTACGGCACTTTTTTGTTTAATGAAATCTGAAAAGTAGTTCCTTTTCCAATTTCAGACTGTAGAACTTTTATCTTTCCGCCATGATATTCTTCAACGATCCTTTTGGTTAAAGAAAGTCCAAGTCCCCAGCCGCGTTTTTTGGTTGTAAAACCGGGTTCGAAAATAGTTTTGAACTGTTTTTTAGAAATTCCCGTTCCGGAGTCTTTTACATTAATTTTTACATGATGTGCATCTTCTTCAATTTGAAGGTCCAGCGTTCCTTTTCCTTTCATCGCATCAATAGCATTCTTTACTAAATTTTCAATAGTCCAGCTGTGCAGCGTGGGATTTATCATTGCCGATATACTTTGTTGAGGTGCCCGATAAGAGAAAGTAACCTGTTTCGAAAAACGCGATTGTAAATATTGGTAAGTATTCAAAGTTTCGGTAACAATATCTCTCTCCTCTAAAACAGGAACCGACCCAATTTTAGAAAAACGGTCTGTGATAGTCTGTAAACGTTCAATATCTTTTTCAATTTCAAAAGTTATAGACGAATCGATGTCTTCTGTTTTTAAAATCTCTACCCAGCCAATTAAGGAAGATAAAGGTGTTCCGATTTGATGTGCCGTTTCTTTTGCCATTCCTGCCCAGAGTTTATTTTGGGTAGCCATTTTGGTGCTTCTGTAAAAGTTATAAATCAAAGCCCCAAACAAAAAGATAATCAGCAATAAGGCGATGGGATAATATTTCAGTTTATTAATTAATGCCGAATTACCATAGTACAGTTCCTGATGTTTTCCGGGCGCATATTCAATAACGATGGGCTCATTCTCATTTTTCAGATTTTTGAGATAAGATAAGGTACTTTCGTTATTTTGCAGGACTTCTTCCGGAACATTCACAGAACTAATGACCTTGTCGTACATAGTAAGCATAACAGGAACCGAAGTATTGTTGTTGATGATTTCAAGCGGTAAATCTAAATCTGTATTTTCATCTGCATTGACCAGTGTCTTTTGTGCATTGGCCCAAAGATTCATCTTTAAGCGTTCTTCATTTTTAAAGATTTGGAAAAAAGTATAAGTGTTCCAGAGAATCAGGGAAATGATTAAAAAGGAAATGGTAATAATGATCCAACGGGTTGTATTTCTTCTCTCGGAAAAAGACATAACTATTTTTTTGTGGTATAAATATAACGAAATATACACATTTAATATTTTGCGTAACGATAAAGATTTTTTTGTTTTAAAGTCCGAAACTATTTCTTTGGATTAAACGATTTTTCTATTTTTGTAGCTACGGAAATGAGATTCCTTTAAAAAGAAAAATATGATTAGTATTGATCCAAAAGAAATACCAACGGCCAAATTGCAAGGCTATTTACAAAGTGCCGTGGGACCTAGGCCAATTGCATTTGCTAGTACAATTAGTGCTAAGGGAATACCCAATTTGTCCCCTTTTAGTTTCTTTAATGTGTTCAGTGCCAATCCGCCAATTTTGGTTTTTTCACCAGCACGACGTGTACGCGACAATACCATAAAACACACTTTAATTAACGCCGAAGAAACCCGTGAAGTAGTTATAAATGTTGTGAATTACGATTTGGTACAACAAACATCATTAGCCAGTACAGAATATGGAGATGGCGTAAATGAATTTATAAAGGCCGGATTGACACAAGTTCCGTCCGATTTTGTAAAGCCTTATCGTGTAAAAGAGTCTCCGGTACAGTTTGAATGTAAAGTCACTCAGATTATTCCGTTGGGAGATCAGGGAGGTGCAGGAAATCTGATTCTTTGTGAAGTGGTTAAGCTTCATATCAGCGAAGCTGTTTTAGATGAAAACGGAGCCATTGATCAGCATAAAATAGATCTGGTTTCAAGATTGGGCAGTAATTGGTATTCCCGATCGAATCAGGGGCTTTTTGAAGTGCCTAAACCCTTGACAACTCTTGGGGTAGGAGTAGATGTAATTCCTGATTTTATTAAAGAAAGTCCTGTTTTTGACGGGAATGATCTTGGAAAATTAGGGAACATTGAAGCCTTGCCTACCACAGAAGAAGTTAGTATATTTGTGAAAGAAAATTTTTCGGTAAAAGGAGTTTTAAGCTCGGACGATCTCGAAAAAGTACATTTGGAAGCCAAAAAATATCTCAATAAAGATGATATTTCATCAGCCTGGAAAGTACTTTTAGCAAAGCAATAAGAATAGAAACAATAATTAATATAGAAAGAAGATGGAAGTTACAGGTAAAGTAAAAGTGGTGAACCCAGAGCAACAAGTTAGTGCTGCATTCAAAAAAAGAGAGTTGGTTGTTACCACAGATGAGCAATATCCACAGCATATTTTGATCGAATTTACGCAAGATAAATGCGATTTATTAAGTAGCTACAAACAAGGTGAGGCAGTAAAAGTTTCTATCAATTTAAGAGGAAGAGAATGGGTTAATCCACAAGGAGAAACCAGATATTTCAATAGTATTCAAGGTTGGAGAATCGAAAGACTGGCACCGGAAGGTCCTGGACAAACGCCTCCAATGCCAGCTGCAGAAGCTTTTGCACCTGCAACTAATTTAAACGAAGACGAACCGGACGATTTACCGTTCTAAGAAAGTTTAAACTTCAAAAAATTAATTCCAAATTCCAATTCATAAAATGTGTAATTGGGATTTGGAATTTGTTTTTGTATGGAAATTTAGTGCAGTCGTTTGTCAACTCTGAAAGAGGAAAGGTTGAAATACAATCTTGGAATTTGGAATTTTATAATTGATTTTTTTAAATGTATTACGTATTTAACGATTTGTTCTTTCCACCCGTTTCAGAAGCCGATGAAGAAGGAATTCTTGCCATTGGCGGAGACTTAGATCCGGAAAGACTGAAATTGGCATATCAAAGCGGGATTTTTCCTTGGTTTAATGAAGGAGAGCCTATTCTTTGGTGGTCGCCGGATCCCAGAATGGTTTTGTTTTTAGAGGAATTGATTGTGTCAAAAAGCATGCGTAATGTTTTGAATAGGAAACAATTCACGGTTACTTTTAATAAAAATTTTAGAGAGGTGATTTCGAATTGTCAAAAAATAAAACGGGAAGGACAAGATGGAACCTGGATTTCAAACGAAATGATTGATGCTTATTGTAAGCTTAATGAGCAGGGAATCGCGAAATCTGTCGAGGTTTGGCAGGACGAGAATCTGGTTGGAGGTTTGTATGGGATCGATTTGGGCCATGTTTTTTGTGGTGAAAGTATGTTTTCGAAAGTATCGAATGCATCAAAAGTAGCTTTCATAGCTTTGGTAAATTATTTAAAAGAAGGGAACTACCAACTCCTGGATTGTCAGGTTTATAATTCGCATTTAGAGAGTTTAGGCTGTCGTGAGATTGATCGAGAAGCGTTTATATCTATTTTAAAAAAGGAATAAAATGAGTGCAGTTTATATTGTAAAAGAGCTTTATATCTATCCTGTAAAAAGTCTGGCCGGAGTAAGCTGTCAAAGCGCCTATGCAGAAGAAATGGGGTTTGAAAACGACCGCAGATGGATGCTTGTTGATACTGAAAACAAGATGCTGACACAAAGAGAATATCCTCTGATGAGTCAGTTTTATCCTCAGATTTCGAAAGGTAAAATCAGCATTACTTTTAAAGACCAAAATCATGATTTTTTAATCGAAGAACATTTGGGTCAGTCCATTGCCGTTAAAGTGTGGGAGGATGACAGTGATGTCGTTGAGGTCAATAAAAATACTTCGATCTGGTTTAGCGAACATTTGGGTTTCGAATGTAAACTAGTTAAAATTATTAGAAACGGAGATCGTAAACACGAAAGTTCAAAGCTAAAAGAAACCTTTAATGTAAGTTTGGCCGACGGTTATCCGTATTTAATGATCGGGACCGAAAGTTTGGATTATCTAAATGAAAAACTAGAAGACAAAATTACTGTTTTGCGCTTCCGTCCTAATATTGTAATCAGCAGCCAAAAGGCTCACGAAGAAGATGATTTTGTTACTTTTAAAATTGGAGAAGTTCGATTTAGAAATATAAAACCCTGCGGAAGATGTATTATGGTAAATAATGATCCGCAAAAAGGCATTGTAAAAAAAGAACCTTTGAAGACTTTAAGTAAATATCGAAATGTAAATAATTCTGTTTTATTCGGAACTAATATTGTAAGTCTGAATTCGGGACTTATCAGTGTTGGAGACGCGATTGTTTTTTAAAAGTTAAGTTTCATAAAGTTCCAGTTTATCGTATTAAAAAGTACTAACTCATTGTTTAAAGTTGGTAATTCCAGAATTATTTTGAGCGTTTCATGTGCCATCATCGTACCAATAATTCCGGGCAATGTTCCTAAAACACCATTGAGATTGCAATTCGGAACATCCTTCGGATCCGGCATCTCGGGAAATAAATCGCGTAAATTTTTACTGCCCTTATGGTTAAAAACGGCAATTTGTCCTTCAAACTTTAAGATACTACCGTAGACCAAAGTTTTTTGCAGCGCCACACAGGTATCGTTAACCAAATAGCGTGTTGTAAAATTATCCGAACCATCGACCACAATATCGTATTGCGTAATAACCTGTCTGGCATTTTCCGGAGTTAATTTTTCGACTATGGCTTCGACTTTTATTAATGGATTAAGTTCAGAAACAACTTCTTTTGCAACAACAGCTTTAAGTTTACCAAGTTCTTTTTCGGTATATAAAATTTGTCTGTGCAGATTGTGAATTTCGATAGTGTCAAAATCCATAATGCCAATGTAACCGACTCCCGCTGTGGCGATATATTGTAAAATGGGACACCCTAAACCTCCGGCACCAATTACTAAAACTCTTGCCTTTTTGAGTTTCTCCTGACCTTCGTCACCTATTTCGGGAAGAATGGTTTGTCTGTTGTAGCGTAAAAATTCCTGTATGATACTCATTGTAATTTAAGTCTTAAAGTTAGAAAGTCAAAAGTCAAAAGTCGAAAGTTAGAATTGAAGTAAAAGGATTTACTTTAAGACTTTAAGACTTTCCTCTTTATGACTATATATTTTGTCCCAGTCTTTCCAGACAGGTTCATAGCCTGAATTCGTTATAATTTGTGCAATTTCTTTGGCAGAACGTTCGTCGCTGATTTCGAATTGCTCCAGAGATTGCGGATCAACAACATAACCACCGGGATTGGTTTTAGAGCCCGCACTCATACTGGTCACACCGATAGGGATAATATTGTTTCTGAATTTTTCATTCTCACGTGTCGAGATTGAAATTTCCAAATCCTCATTCCATAAGCGATAGGCACAAATGAGTTGTGTCAGATCTTTATCGTCCATAATAAAATTTGGTTCAATAATGCCTTCTGCCGGGCGGAGTCTCGGAAAGGAAACAGAATATTTAGTCTGCCAATATTTTTTCTGAAGATAATCCAGGTGTAACGCATTAAAAAAGCTGTCGGTTCGCCAGTCTTCCAGCCCCAGTAAAACCCCCAATCCCATTTTATGAATTCCGGCTGTACCAATACGATCGGGAGTTTCCAATCTGTAATCGAAATTAGATTTTTTTCCTTTCGTATGATATTTTTTATATACTTCCTGATGGTAGGTCTCCTGATATACCAAAACGGAATAAACACCAGCCTGATGCAAACGTTCATAATCTTCGGTTGAAAGCGGCTGGACTTCCACAGAAATAATGGAGAATTCTTTTCGTATTAAAGCAATTGCATTTAGGAAGTAATTAATGTTTACGGTATAATTCGCTTCACCGGTCACCAATAAAACATGGTCAAAACCAATCTCTTTTAAAGCTTCTACTTCAATTTTTATCTCAGCATCAGAAAGGGTTTTTCGTTTGATTTTATTGTCTAAGCTAAATCCGCAATACGTGCAGATATTTTGGCATTCGTTGCTGAGATATAAAGGAGCATACATTTGTATGGTTTTGCCAAAACGTTTTTTGGTAATTTCATGGCATTTTTGTGCCATTTGCTCCAGATAATTTTGTGCAACAGGAGAAATCAAAGCTAAAAAATCATCAAGATTTCGTTTGGCTTTAAACAAAGAGTGTTCTACATCTTTTGATGTGGTTTGATATATTTTAGATTGAATAGTATTCCAATCATAATTCTCAAAAACCGATTTGAATGTTTTCATTGGATTGTGTTTTGTTTCACGCAGATTTTTGTGGATAGGTTAGATTTTGTTTACGACTCGATGTATGTTATCTAGGATATTTATACAATTAAAGTTGACCAATAGTCCCAGCTTTTTATCTGTTAATTTTAAATAAGTATTTAATTGTTTAAAGTGAATGGATTTTAATTCATCAACAGATTTTAATTCAACAATTACTTTGTTTTCAACCAATAAATCCAATCGAAAAGTGATATCTAATTCTACATTATCATATTTAACGGGTAGATTAATTTGTTTGATAGTATTTAGTCCATCCTTATTTAATTGATAATATAAAGCACTTTCGTAAACTGATTCCAACAATCCCGGACCTAGAGTGTTATATACTGTAAAAATAGCTCCTCGAACTCGATATGAAATTTCATTTTCTGACATAATAGTAGTTTTAGATCAAATTTAATGAAATTTCCTACTTTTTATAAAATATTTTCTCGCAGATTTGGCAGATTGAGCAGATTTATCTGAATTAAAATGGGACAAAAACAATCTGCTCAATCTGCCAAATCTGCGAGAGATTAAAAACTACTCATATAAAAAAGAGGTCAAAGGACTCGAAGCCACAGCATAATTCTGTTGAGGAGCAATTTTAGCTTCAAAGGCTTTTCGGCCCGCAATGACAGCCTCTTTAAAGGCTTCTGCCATTAGTTTTGGATTTCCTGCAACCGCAATTGCAGTATTAACTAAAACAGCATCTGCACCCATTTCCATTGCTTTTGCAGCATCAGACGGAGACCCAATTCCGGCATCGACGATTACGGGAACATTACTTTGTTCGATAATAATCTCTAAAAAATCAATCGTTTTTAGACCCTTATTGCTTCCAATCGGGGAACCTAGGGGCATAACAGCGGTTGTTCCGGCACTTTCAAGATGTTTGCATAAAACGGGATCGGCATGGATGTACGGCAGGATAAAAAAACCAAGTTTAGCGAGCTCCTCTGTCGCTTTTAAAGTTTCTATCGGATCGGGCATCAGATATTTCGGATCCGGATGAATTTCAAGTTTCAGCCAATTCGTTTCTAATGCTTCTCTCGCTAATTGTGCAGCGAAAACGGCCTCTTTGGCGTTTCGTGCTCCCGATGTATTGGGTAATAAATGAATGTTTGGATGATTTAAGTGCGTCAAAATAGCATCAGTTTCGGTTTCGAGATCGATACGTTTCAGTGCTACAGTGACCAACTCACTTTCTGATGCCAAAATAGCATTCTCCATTTCCAGATTCGAACCAAATTTTCCTGTTCCTAAAAATAGACGGGAGGTTAAGGTTTTATCTCCTATGTTAAACAATGACGTTTGCATATAACTTTTCGTTTAATTGTTGAATGAGTTTTTCTTTTTGATTACTTTCTGTAAGCATTCCGGAGATCGCAATTCCATGAATCCCGGTTTCCATTAAAGGAGCGACATCGTTCAGAGTGATTCCTCCAATGGCATAAACAGGAATCTCCAGTTTATTGCGTTTTAACTCTTGAATAATTCTAAAATAACCTGACAATCCCAGAATTGGACTTAGTTTTTCTTTGGTTGTTGTAAAACGAAAGGGACCCAGACCAATATAGTCGCAGCCGTTTTTGATATGATTTTCAATGTCTTCATAAGTGTTGGCTGTTGCTCCTATGATTTTGGTATTTCCAAGTATTGCCCTTGCTTCGTCAATTTTCATGTCCGATAGTCCGAGATGGACTCCGTCTGCAGCGATTTGCTGAGCGAGATATAGGTTGTCGTTTACAATAAAATTAGCGAGATACTCTTCACATAAAAATTTTACTGCTTCTGCCAGAGTAAAAGTGTCTTTTTCAGTTTGATTTTTAAAACGGAGCTGCACCCAATCGCATCCGGCATCTAAAGCCTCATGAATATTATACAGCTGTTCTTCTATTGTTTTTCCTTGCGAGATATATTGCAATTTATGATACATAATGATGTCCGATTAAGGTTGGAGTGGAATTCAGGTATTTTTCTATGTAGGTTTTCGCATTCCTGCAAGCTTCTTCCAAAGATTGATTCCGTGCAAGATTTGCAGCTATTGCAGCCGATAATACACAGCCTGAGCCATGTTTTGCGAAGCATTTTTTATCAGAGGGCAGAAGATCGATGATTTCGTCTTTCAGGAACAAACGATCAGTTCCGGTTGCTGAAGGATGATGCCCGCCTTTTAATAAAATGTTTGTTGGGATTTTATTCTGAAACTCAAGTTGATTGATAATAAAACCCGGAAACAATATTTCAATTTCGTTATAATTAGGCGTAATTAAATCAATTTTTGACAACGTATGATTTAATTCCAAACGATCTTCAATACTCATAAATTCAAATTGGGTAGACGATTTTAAAACCGGGTCCCAGACAATTAAAGTGTTTGGGGATATTCGTTTTATGGTCGAAAGAATTTGGTTCAGATAATTCAAAGACGGAACAATTCCAATTTTGACGGTACTGATCTTATAACGTTCAAAAAAGGTTTCAATAGAACGAATCACAAAACTCAAATCAGTCCATTGAATTTCAATAAATTGATCTTCCGTTTGAATGGTATTGGCGGTTAAAATGCCAAATCCAGTAACGTGATGCTGTTCAAATGTTTTGACATCTGCCAAAACACCGGCGCCACCCGAAGGATCAAAACCTGCTATTGAAAGTGCGATTGGACGATTTGCTGACATAATTTGAATTGTTTTATAGGGTTTTCATTTTTCCAAATACTTCCTAGAAGAGCCACATCATCAAAGCCATTTTCGAACGTTTTTTGGATGTTTTTAGCATCAATTCCTCCTAAAGCAATAACTTTAGTTTTGTGATTTGTTCTTGAGTTTAAAGCTTCAAACAGGTTTGTTTTTGGATGATAATTCTCTTTGGAAATACTTTTAAATACAGGACTTAAGAAAGCATAGTTGAATGCAGATGATAAGGAATTGAAATCTTCAATTGAATGGGTTGCTGTCGAATATGCCTTTTGATCTGAGTCAATTGAAAAATTATTTTTCCTTTCCCTTTCTGAAAAATGAATCTTAGTAATTCCAAAGTCTTCCGCCAAAACGTGATGACTGTGTAAGACTAAATGGCTTCGATATTCAGGTTTTATCTGCTGAATGAATCGAGCCATTTCAGTTTCAGAAAAATCAGGCTTCCGAATATGAAGTAAAGCCAATCCTTCTTCAAATAGAGTATGAACGATATGTGTTTCATTTTTAATTGGGGAAGGATTGGTAATTACGATCATATATTTTCTTCACTAACTACATTAAATATAAATCTCTTTCCCCTGTTCAATAAATTCTTCTGATTTCTCCTTCATGCCTTTTTCGGCCGCGGCTACATCACGAATTTCCTGAGAGATCTTCATGGAGCAGAATTTAGGGCCGCACATCGAACAAAAATGAGCGACTTTCGCACCATCGGCAGGAAGGGTTTCATCGTGAAACTCTCTGGCCGTATCCGGATCAAGGGCTAAATTGAACTGATCTTCCCAACGGAATTCAAAACGGGCTTTACTTAAAGCATTGTCGCGGTATTGTGCTCCCGGATGACCTTTGGCAAGATCGGCAGCATGTGCGGAGATTTTATAGGTGATTACACCGTCTTTCACATCTTTTTTGTTAGGTAAACCAAGATGTTCCTTTGGAGTAACATAACACAACATCGCACAGCCATACCAGCCAATCATCGCCGCTCCAATAGCCGAAGTTATGTGATCATAACCTGGTGCAATGTCCGTCGTTAGTGGGCCTAAAGTATAAAAAGGAGCTTCATGACAATGTTCCAGTTGTTTGTCCATATTTTCTTTAATCATGTGCATCGGAACGTGACCTGGACCTTCAATGAAAACCTGAACATCGTGTTTCCAGGCAATTTTTGTTAATTCTCCCAGAGTCTCTAGCTCTGCAAATTGCGCTGCATCGTTAGCATCTGCAATAGAACCCGGACGTAAACCATCCCCAAGAGAAAAAGCCACGTCATATTGTTTCATGATTTCGCAGATTTCCTCAAAATGAGTGTACAAAAAGTTTTCTTTATGATGAAACAAGCACCATTTGGCCATGATAGATCCGCCACGCGAAACAATTCCGGTAACGCGATCGGCAGTCAAATGAATATAACGTAACAGTACTCCGGCATGAATCGTAAAATAAGAAACGCCTTGCTCAGCCTGTTCAATTAAAGTGTCACGAAAAACTTCCCAGGTTAAATCTTCGGCAATTCCTTTTACTTTTTCTAAAGCCTGATAAATCGGAACCGTACCAATTGGAACAGGAGAGTTACGGATAATCCACTCTCGGGTTTCGTGAATGTTTTTACCTGTTGATAAATCCATAATCGTATCTGTACCCCAACGGCAAGCCCAGACTGCTTTTTCTACTTCTTCTTCAATACTCGAAGTCACGGCGCTATTGCCAATGTTAGCGTTTATCTTAACCAGAAAGTTGCGACCAACGATCATAGGCTCACTTTCAGGATGATTAATGTTGTTGGGGATAATGGCTCTTCCACAAGCTACTTCGCTGCGAACAAATTCGGGAGTGATTTTACTCTTTGGGGTATTGGCTCCAAAACTATGACCACCGTGCTGACATTGCATCGCTTTGGTTTGTTCGTTTAAAAGCTCTATTCGTTGGTTCTCACGAATAGCAATATATTCCATTTCAGGAGTGATAATGCCTTGTTTGGCGTAATATAATTGTGAAACATTAGCGCCCTTTTTAGCTCTTTTAGGCTGATGTAAATATTCAAATCGAAGATGATTTAAACTCTCATCGCGTAATCGGCTTTGTCCGTAATCGGAAGTGATTTCATTTAGAATTTCGACATCATTTCGGTCTAAAATCCATTGTTCTCTTAGTCTTGGAAGACCTTTTCTAATATCGATTTCAATATTAGGATCGGTATAGGGACCTGAGGTATCATAAACCGTTACGGGAGGATTTTTTTCAATTCCGCCATTTGAAAGTTTGGTGTCGCTAAGATGTATCTCGCGCATGGCCACTTTGATGGGGTGTATTTCTCCGTTGATGTAAACTTTTTTAGAATTAGGAAACGGGGTTCTGGAAATTTGTTCTTCTGTAGTCATAGCTTGTAGTTGTATTTTGTGAGATGTGAAATGTAAAATGTGAAAATGTGAAAATGTAAGATGTGAAATGTAATTGTCGATTGCAGAGGGGCACGGCAGTACGCCTACTTCTTGCTTGACAATTGGAATTTGGAATTAAAAAATTGGAATTTTAACCTCCCTGAGTAGCAGAAATAATTAGAATTTCGTCAGTTTCGGATACAAGTTGTTCGTTCCAGTTGGATTTTGGAACAACAGTATTGTTGAGAGCAACGGCAATTCCGTTTTGTTTGTTGGGAATTTCGAGATCGAGCAATGACTGAATGCTTAACGATTCAGCATCGAAATTTTTGATTTGTTGGTTGATTTTTAGTTCCATTCCTTTAAGTTTAGTATGTAGTTATACTTTAGGAATGGCTACAATCGCGCATAGAAATGCGCGCAGAAGTCATCTTACTTTTCCCTACGCTAGTGTGAGCTAGATCAGGTTCAGAGGGTAAAATCTCAGCCTACAAGTTGTAGACACCCCTAAAGTGTGAAGCAAATGTAATAAATTTTTATTGGAGAGCTGAAAAAAGTTTCAGGTTTCAAGTTTCACGTTTTTGGAAAATTGAAAATGGAGACTGAAAACTATAAACTATTTCTTTCTTGTCCAGCAGTCCTCAACATGATCATTGACCATACCGGTAGCCTGCATATGAGCGTAAATCACGGTTGATCCGACAAACTTGAAGCCTCTTTTTTTTAAATCTTTACTAATTTCGTCCGAAATTGGAGTAGTAGCAGGGACGTCTTTTAATGTTTTTGGATTGTTGTCGATCGGTTTTCCGTTGACAAATTTCCAAATATAGTCAGAGAAAGTGCCAAATTCTTCCTGTACTTTCAGGAATGCCTGCGCGTTTGAAACAGTAGCACGAATTTTAAGTTTGTTGCGAACAATTCCCGTATCCTGTAGCAAAGACTCTATTTTTTCTTCGGGATATTGGGCTATTTTTTTATAATCGAAATGATCAAAAGCGGCTCTGAAATTTTCTCTTTTATTTAAAATGGTAATCCAGCTTAAACCTGCCTGAAAAGTTTCCAGAATTAAAAATTCGAATATAGAAGGGTCATCATAAATGGCAACACCCCATTCTTCGTCGTGGTATTTTTTATATAAATCGCTGGAAGAACACCAGCCGCAGCGTACTAGATTTTTATTCTCCATTGTCTGTATGTTTGGATTTTTCGTGAGCAGGATCTTTGTCTAAGTATTTTTTAATCAAATGATGTCCTGCATAAATTGCCGGTGTCAGTAAAACAGCTACGGATAGTTTGAAAATGTAACCTGTTAATCCTGATGAAATAAAAGTGTCGAAATCAATTTTTCCGGGTAACCAAAAGGCAATTCCAAGTACAATAAAAGAATCGAACAATTGTGAGATTACAGTTGATCCTGTGGTTCTGAGCCATATTTTTCGCTCTCCGGTACGTCTTTTGAAAAACCAGAAGATCCAGACATCAATCAACTGAGAAGCCATGAAGGCAATTAAACTACCTACGATGATCCACATACTTTGTCCAAAAACCGCCTTAAATTGTTCGTCATTAACAGGACTGATTCCTTTGGCGGCGGGTATCACGATAGCCATAAATAAGATCAGAAAAGCATAAGCAATTAGACAGGCTGTTATAAAGGACAGTTTTTTGACTCCTTTTTCACCAAAATATTCATTGATTAAATCGGTTGTTAGAAAGACGATCGGCCAGGGTAAAATACCAATGCTCATGACAAATGGTCCAATCTGAATTAATTTTCCTCCAATAAGTTCGGCTACAACAGCATTGGTTATAAAGATGCCAGCCAGAATTACAAAAACAATTTCTCTACGGGTTTTAAACATGTGGTTCGGTTAATGATGTTTCAAATTTAAACTATTTCTCTATAACTTTTTAGCGGAATATTTAAATTAAAGGGTAGTTTTTAGAGGATTCCAAAGTTAAAATTTCCAAATGAATACTGATTTTTAGTTACATTTGGAACCATAACCTATTTTAAAATAAATCAACGATAATGAAAAAATTAATGACAATTTTTCTCATGGGAACAACCTTATTTGCGGCGAACGCACAGACCATTCCGGACAATCCGCTGGTTCAAAAATGGACAGGTCCTTATGGCGGTGTCCCTGCTTTTAATGAGTACAAGGTTTCACAGTTTAAACCGGCAATTGAATTTGCGATTCAGGAAAAACTAAACCAAATAGAGGCTATTGCTAACAATCCAAAAGCGCCTACTTTTGATAATACGATTGCCGCAATGGAGCGTTCAGGGGAAACAATGGATAGAATTTCTACTGTTTACGGAATTTACAGATCTAACTTGAGCAGTTCGGAATTTAGCGCTATTGACAGGGAAATGTCTCCTAAGTTCTCTGAGTTTAGTGATAAAATCAATCAGAATAAAAAGCTTTTTACAAGAGTTGAAACGCTTTATAATTCTAAAGAGAGTAAAAAACTAACCAAAGAACAGCAGCGTCTGATCTGGTTGTATTATACAAATTTTGTTCGTCAGGGAGCAAAGTTAAATGAAGCTGATAAAGAGAAAGTGGCAGCGATAAATAAAGAGCTGGCGTCACTTTTTACCCGTTTTAGCCAAAACTTATTGGCGGAAGAGCAAAATCAATATGTAGAATTGAAAACAGAAAGTGATTTTGACGGGCTGCCTGAAGAGGTTAAGAAAGCTGCTATTGCTGAGGCTAAAGACAGAAAGCTGAATGTTATGGGGTGTATTGCTAATACACGTTCATCAATTGAGCCTTTCCTGACTTTCTCGACACGTAGAGATTTAAGGGAAAAAGCATTTGATATTTTTGTAAAACGTGGTGATAATGGAAATGCGAATGATAACAATTCGACATTGGTTTCTATTTTAGAATTACGAACGAAAAAAGCTAAATTATTAGGTTTCCCTACTTTTGCTCATTGGAGTTTATCGAACAAAATGGCAAAGGATCCTCAGAAAACTTTAGATTTAATGCTTTCTGTATGGGAACCTGCAGTTGAAAAAGTGCGTGAAGATGTAGCTGAAATGCAAAAGATCGTAGATGCAGAAGGAGGTAAATTCAAAATTCAGCCTTGGGATTACCGTTATTATGCTGAAAAAGTTAGAAAAGCGAAGTACGATTTAGATCAGAATGAAGTTAAACCGTATTTACAATTAGAGAAATTAAGAGAAGGAATGTTTTGGGTAGCGGGCGAATTGTTTAATTTGAATTTTAAACAAATCACAAATGTGCCGGTTTATCATCCTGACGTTCGTGTTTGGGAAGTAAGTAACAAATTAACAGGTAAAACAGTTGGTTTATGGTATTTTGACCCTTATGCACGTGCAGGCAAACGTTCAGGAGCCTGGATGAATGCCTATCGCAATCAGGAGCGAATGGATGGAGAGGTGTTGACGATTGTGTCTAACAACTGTAACTTTGTAAAAGGAGCTCCAAACGAGCCTATTTTAATCTCCTGGGAAGATGCTTCAACTTTGTTTCATGAGTTTGGACACGCACTTCACGGATTGTGTTCAAATGTAACCTACCCAAGTTTAGCAGGAACTTCTGTAGCTCGTGATTATGTTGAGTTCCCATCTCAATTATTAGAGCATTGGTTAGCGACTCCGGAAGTATTAAACAAGTTTGCATTACATTACAAAACGGGTGAGCCATTACCAAAGGCTTTGGTTGATAGAATTGAAAGAGCGGCTAATTTCGGTGAAGGTTTTTCAACTGTAGAAACCATTTCGAGCTCTTTGATTGATATGAAGCTTCATTTGGCAACCACTACTATTGATCCTCATAAATTTGAAAAAGAGACTTTAGATGCACTTCATATGCCGTCAGAAATTGTAATGCGTCATAGAATTCCGCAATTTGGACATATCTTTTCAGGAGATGGTTATTCAGCAGGATATTACAGTTATTTATGGGCAGACGTGATCAATGCTGATGCCTGGGAAGCTTTTACAGAAGGAAAAGGGGCATATGACAAAGCAGTAGCAAAACGTCTTTACGAAAGTGTTTTTAGTGTTGGAAACACGATTGATCAAGAGAAAGCGTATGAAAACTTTAGAGGAAGAGCTCCGAAATCAGATGCTTTGATGAGAGCCAGAAATTTTCCGATCAAGAAGTAAATAGTTAGATGTAAGATGTAAAATGTGAGATGGAATTAGAGGAAAACTTGATACTTACGAAATAATCGAGTTGCTCTGAAGATGAAATAGATTCGAGGTACTATCCTTAAAAGTTACGATTCTAACTTCTTCACATTTTACATCTGACATTTCCACAAATAGACATTACATAAAAAAGCCCGAATAAATTAATATTCGGGCTTTTTAAATATTGAAATAATATATTAACCTAAAGTAACTCTTTTGAAACCTGTGATCTCAACGTTGAATCCTTTAACGTAATCACCAACTTTTTTACTGTCATCTTTGATGAAGTTTTGATCTAGTAATGCTTTTTCCTGATCTAAAGTAGTGTTGTCAGAAATGAAACGTTGAATTTTTCCAGGAATAATTTTATCCCAAATTTGTTCTGGTTTACCTTCAGCTTTTAATTCAGCTTTAGCATCTTCTTCTGCTTGTTTGATAACTTCTTCAGTTAATTGAGAGAAAGAGATGTATTTAGGAACATTTTTTAAAGTTTTTCCTAAACGTTTTGCTTCTTCATTATCTTTTTCGATTACAGCAATACGAGCAGCAAGTTCAGATTCAACGAAAGCAGGATCAAAATCTTTGTAAGATAATGTGTCAGCTCCCATAGAGGCAACTTGCATAGATACGTCTTTTGTTAAAGTCTCAGCGTTAGCGATTGGAGCAGAAATAGCTGTTAAAGCAGCAATTTTGTTAACGTGAACATAAGATCCAACGAAAGCACCTTCTAAGATTTCAAAACCACCGATTTCGATTTTCTCACCGATAACACCAGTTTGCTCAATTAATTTTTCAGCAACAGTAATTCCATTGAAATCTGAAGCTAAAAATTCTTCTTTAGAAGAGAAGTTGATCGCTTTTTCAACTAAATCTTTAGCTAAAGTTACGAAAGCTTCATTTTTACCTACGAAGTCAGTTTCACAGTTTAAAGTGATGATAGCTCCTTTAGTGTTGTCTGCATTGATAAAAGAAACAGCAGCTCCTTCAGAAGACTCACGGTCAGAACGGTTAGCAGCAACTTTTTGTCCTTTTTCTCTAAGGATTTGTATAGCTTTATCGAAATCTCCTTCAGCTTCAACTAAAGCTTTTTTACAGTCCATCATTCCGGCACCTGTAGATTGTCTTAATTTATTTACGTCTGCAGCAGTAATTGTTGCCATAATATTTTGAATTTTAATGTTAAAAGTAAAAATTCCATCTTCTAAATCCCAAACTCCAATTTTATTAAATTATCAACATAACGTTTTTAATTTTGTATTTGGAATTTGGAATTTAAAATTTGGAATTTAAAATTTGATTTATTCTTCAGTTGCAGGAGCAGCCTCAGCCTCAGCAGCAGGAGCAGCTTCTTCAGCTACTTCAACTTCTTTTTCGGAACCTCTGTCAGAAAGACCTTCGATTACTGCAGTAGTCACTAAAGATAAAATTTTGTCAATTGATTTAGAAGCATCATCATTTGCTGGAATTACGTAATCAACCTCTCTTGGGTCAGAATTCGTATCAACCATTGCGAAAACTGGAATGTTTAATTTTTGTGCTTCTTTTATTGCGATATGTTCAGCTTTGATATCTACTACGAACAATGCTGCAGGTAGTCTAGACATATCAGCGATTGAACCTAAGTTTTTCTCTAATTTAGCACGTAAACGATCAACTTGCAAACGCTCTTTTTTAGATAACGTCATGAAAGTACCATCTTTCTTCATTTTATCGATAGAAGACATTTTTTTAACTGCCTTTCTGATAGTTACGAAGTTAGTTAGCATTCCACCTGGCCATCTTTCAGTGATGTAAGGCATGTTTGCAGCTTTTGCTTTATCAGCAACGATGTCTTTTGCTTGTTTTTTGGTAGCTACGAATAAGATTTTTCTACCTGATGCAGCGATTTTTTTCAAAGCTTCGTTAGCTTCTTCAATTTTAGCTGCAGTTTTATATAGATTGATAATGTGAATACCATTACGCTCCATATAAATGTAAGGAGCCATGTTTGGATCCCATTTTCTAGTCATGTGTCCGAAGTGAACACCTGCTTCTAGTAATTCTTTTACTTCTATTTTGTTTGCCATTTTTGTACTAGTTTACGTTCTGTTGATTAGCAATGTGTCTTTTTGGATTTTAGATTTTAGATTTTAGATTTTTAGATTTTTCAATCTTTTAATCTTTTTAATCTTTCAATCTTTATAATCGCTTAACCCATTTAGATGCTAAACTATTTCCTACCTCGATAGGAGAGCAACAACAACTGTGTTTTTTAATTTCAATAAATAATTGATAGTGTCCTGTACCAAATGTACAAGACAGGTAATATTAACGTTTAGAGAATTGGAATCTCTTACGAGCTTTCTTCTGACCGAATTTCTTACGTTCAACCATTCTTGGATCTCTTGTTAATAAACCTTCTGGTTTCAAGATAGCTCTGTTTTCGATGTTCACTTCACACATTACACGTGCTAATGCCATTCTTACAGCTTCTGCCTGACCAGTTGAACCACCTCCGTAAACGTTTACTTTTACATCAAAGTTACTAGCATTTTCTGTCATAGATAATGGTTGTAAAACTTTGTATTGTAAAGTTGCAGTTGGAAAGTAAGTTGCGAATTCTTTTTTGTTTACAGTGATTTTTCCTGTTCCTTCAGAAACATATACACGTGCAACAGCGGTTTTTCTTCTACCGATTTTGTGAATAACTCCCATTACTTAAGATCGTTTAGGTTAACAGTTCTAGGTTTTTGAGCTCCGTGAGTATGCTCAGCACCTACAACAACATTTAGATTTCTAAAAAGTTCAGCTCCTAATTTGTTTTTAGGTAACATTCCTTTTACAGCTTTTTCTACTAATAATGCAGGATTCTTAGATTGCAATACTTTAGCAGTTAAAGTTCTTTGTCCTCCTGGGTAACCTGTATGACGCATGTAAATTTTGTCATTCATTTTTGTACCTGTAAGGTTAATTTTTTCTGAGTTGATAACAATTACGTTATCTCCACAGTCAACGTGCGGTGTGTAACTTGGTTTGTACTTACCTCTTAAGATCATTGCAACCTTTGAAGCAAGACGTCCTAAGTTATGACCTTCAGCGTCAACAACAATCCACTCTTTAGTTACAGTGGCTTTGTTAGCTGAAACCGTTTTGTAGCTTAATGCGTCCATAATATTATTTTAATTAAACATTCCATCCCCAATAAAGGGGATGCAAAAGTACAATTAATTATTTTAAAACCAAATACCTGAAAAGAATATTTTATCTGCTGAAAATCAGGACATCAGTTTTCGATTTTAAACCATAAAAAAAAACCACCTTCACAAGTAGTGTAAAGATGGTTCAATATTTAGAATTGTTTTGTACTAAACAATAAATATATTTGCAATATCAACGACCTGTTGTGTGGTAAGCGGCTCATCATAAGCTTCTGATCCTGCAGCAGCTCCAAAAGCAGCTGCGGTGTTGAATCCTGCCTGTACAGTAACGCCTTCGCCATCATAGACAGCTTGTGTTGCGGCGGGCATTCCTGCACCTCTCTCACTGTTAGAAATCCATCCTTTTAATCCTCTTAAGCGTCGTACTTCAGAAGCATGACGGGCTTCTACTGAGTGAATTTGTAATGCGGCAGTTAATAAATCCGGTGTAGTGATTAAATTTGCTGCCTGACCTTTGTAGGCTCTAACGCCTGTATCTTCAAAGGCTTGTGCTAATGCTAAAAAGGTTGGGTAGTCATGAAACGGGTCAAAAGCTCCTCCCACGGTAAAGTCAAAAGTAGGTTTAGCAACAAAGTTTGCACTTGCTGGTCCGCCCAGTCCTGCAATCAAAAACTTAACGTGATCAGACTCGTGGGCTGCTATTTGTTCAAAAACTTTTCGATCTCTTCCTCCATTTTCTGATGCCGGAATTACACCAGAATCTAATGCCATAGCATAAAATTCGTTTTCCAGATATTCTAAAGTTAAGGCAAATTGTAGCGCTCCAATCGGAGTTGCAGGAGTTGCGGTAATGTCTTTTG
Source organism: Flavobacterium sp. WG21 (assembly GCF_000335775.1). Classification (NCBI taxonomy): domain Bacteria; kingdom Pseudomonadati; phylum Bacteroidota; class Flavobacteriia; order Flavobacteriales; family Flavobacteriaceae; genus Flavobacterium; species Flavobacterium sp. WG21. The sequence continues at coordinate 2,151 of NZ_AMYW01000029.1, read as the reverse complement.
CTAATGCTTTATTGGCCATTGCAGATAATCCGAAAGGGATTGATGCGTAGGCTAATGTTTTTCCAATACTTCCAAACTGATTAAAACTGTCTCTTCTTGAACCAGTGCTTCTCATCAAGCTATCATCAGTAAACGTTTCTATAAATTTTAAAATATTCATAATTTCTATGTTTTAGCTTGTTAAGATTAAGGTAAGTATTTGGCTGTGAATTTTGTAGTAATGAAGCCTCCTGCAATTGGTAGAATTTTTGAAGGGTCCTGAGCAACATCCAAACCGGTGCTTGCGTTTACAATATCATCGCCGGCAAAATCCTTAGAGTTAGGATTGATTAAGCTTCTGATAGCTGAGGCGTGTCTGGCTTCTACCGAAACAATTTTTCCGGCTAAAAGTAAATAATCAGCACTTTTAATTAGTTTTCCTGCTCCATTATAAGCAGCAACTCCTGTATCTTCAAGAGCTTTTGCTGTAGCAAGAACCTCAGTACGGCTGTTGAAATTTAAAGAACCATAATTAAAAGCCAAGGAGGGAAGCAGTTGTGAACTTGGGTCAGGAAGCGCTCCGGTTAAAGCGGCCTTGAAAAAATCCCTGTGAATAACTTCATGATGATACAAATCCGTTAATACCTGACGTTCGATAGGATTAAAAGTGACATTAAAGCTTGTTGAATTTACGACTTTAGTATAAAAATCGGCTTCCAGCTGTTCCAGAGCATACGCATAGGTCAGTACTCCAAAATCACCGGATCCTAAATCAAAAACTCCATTTCTGATTCCGGGCAGCGTAGTGTCCTCCATATCATCGTCATTGTCATTATCGCTGCACCCAGCCATAAGAAGGCCTGCGCCAACTAATGTAAGGCCGCTGAGCTTAAGAAAGCTCCTTCTGTTGTTCAATGAAGGGTCAACTTCATGAATTTTAACTTCGTTTTTCATAATCAAGGATTTTAAAAGGTTAAAAGCATGTATTCAGGTATTAACGAAATTTTAAGGCTTGCGGTTTTGAAAAAGAAGTTAATTTTAAAAAACACTCTGAAATTTTAAATAGGATAACGTGTTTTTTGTTTTATTTTAGGTAATTCTACTATATTTGTATTAATTACATAAAATTTATTTTTAAATGAAAGCTAAAGCAACTCTAAAGCAAATTGCGAAGGAACTCGGTGTTTCTGTATCGACTGTTTCTAAGGCATTAAATGATAGCCCGGAGATCAGTGAGCAAACAAAGGTGAAGATTAAGGAGTATGCCAAACTCAAAAATTATAAACCGAATGTTATTGGTTTGAATTTAAAGAATCGTAAAACCAAAACAATAGGTGTAATTATACCTAATATACTTAACTCCTTTTTTGCAAAGGTTTTTAGTGGTATCGAAAAAGTAGCCGATAAAAAAGGATATAATGTAATTACTTGTATTTCGAACGAATCTCTGGAAAAAGAAGTTCATACGCTTGAAATGTTGAGCAACGGAACGATTGACGGATTTATATTGTCAGTATCTGAAGAAGCGCAAAAATTAGAAGATTATGGTCACTTTTCGGCGATCATCGCTGATGGAACACCAATTGTGATGTTTGACAGAATCGCTGACGGAGTAGAATGTGACAAAGTAATAGTTGACGATTTTGATTCTGCTTTAAATTCAACACAGCATTTAATTGATTTAGGATGTAAAAATATTGCTTTGATTTCATCAGTAGATAATTTGAGTGTTGGAAAATTAAGAGCCGACGGTTACTTAAAAGCATTAGCAGACAATAATATTCCGGTAAACGAAAATATAATTCTTCGTACCGATTCTGAAGAAGATATGAAAGCTAAAATTGACGCCATTTTCGAACATAAAATTGATGCGATTTTTGCTTTGGATGAAAATGATTCAGTGGCCGCTTTACGCGTAAGTCTGAAAAAAGGATATAAGGTTCCCGAAGATATTTCAATTATAGGTTTTGCCGATGGAATTTTAGCTTCAAGACGTTTGTCGCCAAGTTTAACAACAGTAAGCCAGCATGGAGTAGAAATAGGCGAGGTCGCAGCCAGACAATTAATCAAGCGTTTAGAGGAGGAATCTGAAGAAGAAACATCAGATTATGAAACAATCGTCATCAAAACGAAACTGAAAGAACGAGAGTCAACAAGAAAGAAATAAGCAAT
>NZ_AMYW01000028.1:0-72134 GCF_000335775.1 Flavobacterium sp. WG21 | reverse complement strand
TGCGAATGATCACTTCATCCAATTCAAAAGGATCTGAATCTGACTTAGCAGTCGATTTATTGAGGCGTTCTGACTCCTCCGAAGAGATTACCCTAAGTCCTGTTAGCGCTGCTGTCGTATTGGAGTTTTCAAATTTTGCCCCATTTACAAATCCCTTTTCTAAATCCCAGGCAATGATATACCCATTAAAGTTAACTAAATCCGCTGAAGTTTTTATTTTTTCTAAAGATTCTGATAAAGGGAGTATCTCATATAATGTAGCTGAAAATTCCTTTTTATTTTCTAAAGGGTATAAATACAATACTTTCTGACCTTTATAAGCATCGCTAAGATTTTTATCTGTAACAGGAACTACAAGTGCCTCGGTCCTATTTTCAAAAGTTTCCGTGATTGCACTATCCCAATTATAAACCTGACTTTTAAACGACGAATCAATTTTTGCTTTTGATTGATACTGTTCAAACCAAACCCTCGCTTGACTAACCTTAATAGATTGCTCTATTTTTTGTTCACTTCCTGCTTCTTCTGAAACACAACGACCTGTTAACACTGCAACTCCGAAAACCATTAAGAGTATTGCCATTTTTTTAATATTTTTCATACAAATAATATTTTTATAAATATAAGAAAAATACTATATTAAATAATTTTTTAAATATAAGTTTTATTTTACAAAAAAAACCTGTTCGAACTAACGAACAGGTTTTTCTAAATTATTAAATCTTATTATAGAAACTTACGAAGCGATTTCTATACGTTTCAATAGATTTTTATTCAAAGTATGTTTTATAAAAATTTTACCAATACTTAAAAATATTAACTTAAAGTAATTGGAAAGTTCAGATACCAAACCCATTTATTATGTACTTTCTTATAAACTTTTACTGTAGTGGCGCCACATCCGTCATAATTGCAGGGGCTACTAAAAAAAATAAAAACCACTTTTTTGTCTTTGGAATAGATTGGAGGTGAGACACTAAACCTAATAGTTTCATAAGGTGTTGATTCACTATGCCTTATAAAAGGGTATTTGAATTTACTTAAATTCCAATTTACTTCTTCTCTCTTTTGATTGGCTAAATATTCAAAGTTCATTGATTTAATTAGCTTTTTTATTTTTACAGAATCTATTGGTGTATAAAAGTACTCTTCAAAAGCTTTTTTAGTGAAGAATCTTTTTTGATCTTTAAATACTAGACTCTTTTCATAAAGAGCTACAGCTGTATCGTTATCCTTCACATATAACTGTTTTCTACCCTCTATTAAACTATTTGTTATTTGATTTATTACCTCATAATCTTCGTTATCAACTTTGCCGATTGTTTGACCAATAGCAACGTTGACGAATAAAGAGAAAAACAAAAAAATTAAGTATGCTCTCATATTTTATGATTAGTAGGTTTTTATTGACAAGCTTTTTTCCCTCTCGGATTAAAGCTATTATTTCCTGAATTTTTGTACTCCGAATAAATTCTATCCAGTATTCTTTCTTGGTCAGCTTGAGGAAGATTTTTAAAAGCCTTTGTTTCTGCTAAACCACCCCATGCCATATCATCATAAAACAACTTAGGTAAATTGTATCCTTTCGAAGTCCCATATTCTTGCAAGGCAACAGATATTTCCTGAACAATATTAGTATCGGCAAAAATATTATGCTGAGCATCATTTACATTCTTATTAAATTGCTTAAAGTACGTCTCTACCAAGTTGACATAACTCTTATCTATATCTCTGTATCTGTAAACACTAACCAAATACGCATGAAAACACTCATGTATTAAAGTTTTTGCGATTGAAAGATCTGTCGAAACTGAAAGATCACTTTCATTTAAAGTTGTAGTTACTTTACCATCTGATACTACTCCATTTGTATTTCCTGCGTTATTTCCCGATAAATTGCCCTTAATTATGAGCCAATTGTAATTAGCAGGTGTAGGATTTACTCCTGAAAATTTTGCAATTACCTGAGAAAACTTACCCTTTTGTAATTTTTTTATATCATTGACAATGTTATCAATACATGCGGGCAAATTAGTCTTTATCTGTTTTACTATATTTTGTGCATTTTCTGAAGTCGTAGAACTTCCACTTCCACCACCTCCCGGAGACTTCACATATCCCTTTGGACTGTTACCTTTCGATCCTGATTTTAGACTGCCTCCATAAGCTCCTCCTCCATATTCCTGCTTATTCTCGGATTTTTCTCTGCGAATGATCACTTCATCCAATTCAAAAGGATCTGAATCTGACTTAGCGGTCGATTTATTGAGCCGTTCTGACTCCTCCGAAGAGATTACCCTAAGTCCTGTTAGCGCTGCTGTCGTATTGGAGTTTTCAAATTTTGCCCCATTTACAAATCCCTTTTCTAAATCCCAGGCAATGATGTATCCATTAAAGTTAATTAAATCTCCTGAAGTTTTTATTTTTTCTAAAGATTCTGATAACGGTAGTATTTCATATAATGTAGCCGAAAATCCCTTTTTATCCTTTAATGGATACAAATACAATACTTTCTGACCTTTATAAGCATCACTAAGATTTTTATCTGTAACAGGAACTACAATTGCCTCAGACCCATTTTCAAAAGTTTCCGTGATTGCACTATCCCAATTATAAACCTGGCTTTTAAACGACGAATCAATTTTTACTTTTGATTGATACTGTTCAAACCAAACCCTCGCTTGACTAACCTTAATAGATTGCTCTATTTTTTGTTCGCTTCCTGCTTCTTCTGAAACACAACGACCTGTTAACACTGCAACTCCTAAAACCATTAAGAGCATTGCCATTTTTTTAATATTTTTCATACAAATGTATTTTTATAAATATAAGAAAAATATTATAGTAAATAATTAAAATTATAGGTTTTGTTTTACAAAATAAAAAAAACCTAGTTCGTTAAGCCGAACAGGTTTTTTACTATTTTCCTACATTCAACTTCTTCTTTTTCTAAATTGGAGCAATCTAAGAAAATAAAGAATAGTACCAATAAGCAAAAAAAGAATAACAAAATAAAAATAACTTATAAGATAATAAGTGTCATAGAGGCAAATTGTATAGAAACGCTCAGAAAAGTAGGAACAGATCAATAACAAAATGCACAAAGCTAAAAAAATCAAATAGTTTCTAGTTATTCTTTTCATCGACGATTATTAAAAAAAGCGTTATACATTTTAAAATGACCTAAGTATATATCCTGAAAACTAATATCTTCAATAACACTATGACTTAATATTTCTGGAAATTCTTGATACAGTAGTTTGGTCTCAACAATTGATTTAATGTCCAAAACCAAATCTTTCATTTTTCTCGGATCTAAATTTTCTTTCTCCAATTCTTCGATCCTAGATTTCGAAATTATCATTTGGTTCTTATGAATTAATGTCTCAATCACATAATAAGGAACCAAGATACTTAAATGCAAAGTAATCGAGCACAATTCACCTCCTTCAACAATATTCAAAAAAAAGGTATAACATCGATCTTCCCAATCCAGTCTGGAAAAATCTTCAAAACCCCTTAAAACTAAATCTTTACCAAATTCGACTCTAATACTATTTCGTAGTTTCTGATTTTCCTCAGAATCAAAATATTCAATTAATGCTTTCAATCTTTCATACTCCATAGTTTCTAAATACAATTCCTTTTGAGTCCATGGACATATATTCTTAGGATAATATAAATATGCTAAATTCATTAAAATTTTTCCAATCATAAATATCAATTATCGGCAATCAGTTGAAAATATGGTAGTCGTTTTGTGCTCAGTTGCTGGTAAAGCAGTAGTTGAGTTAAATTGTACTCTTGCTCCGTGTATTCTTAAAGGTACTTCTTTTTTCAATTGTAACTTATTATTAACTATACCTCTTAGTTTATAAATTACCGTACTTTTTTATATAAAAAATGTACCATATAAAGTAACAAAGAAAACAATAATACAGCTGTTGCTACTGGCCTGTAGCTAAACACATAATAGGTATCATGAATGTTGATATCCAAACAATATTCAGTTGGATAAATATAACCATAAACCAATAAGCCTATACCAAAAATTAAAAAAATGTAAATAACGTATTTCATAATCTTGTATAATATTCATCTAAAAAGAATGCGTTGAAAAATGTAAATTCTCCAAAAGGTATAAATCCCCTACTAATTTCCGGAAGTCTATAACTTAATAATTCTGGCGGAAATTTTGTAATCCCATACTTTTCAGTTAATGCAACAATTTTATTAATTTCACTGGCATAAACGATCTCTAAATCTTCATTTTTATTAGGTTTTTTGATCCATTTTACATTTTCTAAGTCAACTAATGTATCCAGAACATAACACGTGAAATATGGAGACAAAACACTAATGTTTAAACAAATCGAATGAAGGCGGTTTCCACTCATTTTAGTTAGCTGTAAGTTGAAAGCTCTATTTGGTTTATTACCTCATAATCTTCGTTATCAACTTTGCTGCTTGTTTGACCAGTAGCAACATTGGCGAATAAAGAGAAAAACAAAAAAATGAAGTATGCTCTCGTATTTTTAAATTTGTTTTTTTACTTTCTCTTCTTTTTTATAAACTTTATCAAATAATATACAAACCCTAATAGAAACACTAATAAAACAGGGAAAAAATAACTTACAAGATAAAATGTATTGGAAATACAAAAATTAAAATTGTACTCGAAGAAGTAAAGAAAAATTAACAATAAGCCGGTAATTGTCAGAAATATTAAAAAATCACTTTTCATTTTCTTTGATAATTACATTATTAAAAAAAGCAATAAACATCGTAAAACAGCCAAACTCTGTATCTTGAAAACTAATATCTTCAACAACTGAATTAAGTATTTCTTTTGGAAATTTTTTGTACAAAAATTTATCCTCAATTACTGTTTCAATATCCATAACTAATTCATTTATAGTTCTTCTTTCTGTGTTTTTTTCTTCTAAATTTGTTACTTCTGATTTGGAGAAATACAAGTCAATTATATTTTTTTGAACTTTAATTACATAATATGGGACTATAATGCTAATAAATAATGATATTGTATATAACTCACCATCTTCGATTACACTCACATTAAAAGTCATACATCTATCCCCTAAATCAAACAAGGTGTGGTCATTTAATTTATTTAATGTGTAATCATGTTCAAACTCTGCAACAATTCTCTTCCTAAAGACTTTCCCCTCTTCATTATTAAAATCATTTATTATTTGAAGTAATCTCTTATACTCCTCGGAAATAAAATAAATGTCTTTTTCTTTAAAGGCACATATATTTCGCGGATAGAATAAATAAACTACATTTTTTAAAACCTTTTCAATCATATTAATCGATTTAAATAGTTAATTACAGTTTCCTGAAGTCCATGTATTTGTTTTATAATTAGTCGCGGGAAGTTTTTCAGTTGAATTAAAATTTACCCTGCCTCCACTAACGTAAAGAGGATAATTGTGTACCAATCTCTCTCTAAAATATCGATCAAGTATCAAATCTGACACGTCTGTTCCTCCATATTTATCTATTACGTCCTGCATTGATTGTTGAAGTGCCCGAGCAGAAACATTTGCCGCAATTCCAGGTGTCATATCTGTATTACCCACCTGTATATTTGTTGGCGTACCAAAATATATTGCTTGTGGATAACTAAGAACATGCAATATTTCAATTCCTTTTGGACTCAATCCTATAACTCTAAAATTAATATTTTTGACCATCGCTACTTGCCAATTAGCCCCTTTTTTCGACGTAAAATTAAAACTCTCACAACTAGGCGGAATAACTTTAGTTACCGTTGATCCTGTAGAACTTCCACTTCCACCACCTCCCGGAGATTTCACATAACCCTTTGGACTGTTACCCTTTGATCCTGATTTTAGACCGCCTCCATAAGCTCCTCCTCCATATTCCTGCTTATTCTCGGATTTTTCTCTTCGAATGATCACTTCATCTAATTCAAAAGGATCTGAATCTGACTTAGCAGTCGATTTATTGAGACGTTCTGACTCCACCGGAGAGATTACTCTAAGTCCTGTTAGCGCTGCTGTCGTATTGGAGTTTTCAAATTTTGCCCCATTTACAAATCCCTTTTCTAAATCCCAGGCAATGATATACCCATTAAAGTTAACTAAATCCGCTGAAGTTTTTATTTTTTCTAAAGATTCTGATAAAGGGAGTATCTCATATAATGTAGCCGAAAATTCCTTTTTATTTTCTAAAGGGTATAAATACAATACTTTCTGTCCTATATAAGCATCACTCAGATTTTTATCTCTAACGGGAACTACAATTGCCTCAGACCCATTTTCAAAAGTTTCCGTGATTGCACTATCCCAATTATAAACCTGACTTTTAAACGACGAATCAATTTTTACTTTTGATTGATACTGTTCAACCCAAACCCTCGCTTGACTAACCTTAATAGATTGCTCTATTTTTTGTTCGCTTCCTGCTTCTTCTGAAACACAACGACCTGTTAGCACTGCAACTCCTAAAACCATTAAGAGGATTGCCATTTTTTTAATATTTTTCATACAAATACATTTTTATAAATATAAGAAAAATATTATAATAAATAATTAAAATTATAGGTTTTATTTTACAAAATAAAAAAACCTGTTCGTTAAGCCGAACAGGTTTTTTCTAAATTATTAAATCTTATTATAGAAACTTACGAAGCGATTTCCATACGTTTCAATAGATTTTTATTCAAAGTATGTTTTGCGTAATCTTTGTCGATACTTAAAACTTTATCATCTGAACTTGGCAATTCATACATCGCATCGGTTAAGATTGCTTCGCATAACGAACGCAATCCACGTGCTCCTAATTTGTACTCTAACGCTTTGTCTACAATAAAATCTAATGCCTCATCTGTAATGGTGAATTCAACTTCATCCATTAAGAATAATTTTTGGTATTGTTTTACCAAAGCATTTTTAGGCTGTGTCAAAATTGCACGCAGGGTTTCTTTGTCTAAAGGATCCATGTGCGTTAAAACTGGCAAACGCCCAATAATTTCAGGAATCAAACCGAAATCTTTAATATCTTTTGGAATAATGTATTGCAACAAATTGTCTTTATCGATATTGTCTACATTTTTAGAAGTCGAATATCCAACTGCCTGACGGTTCAAACGTTTAGAAATGATACGCTCAACACCATCAAAAGCACCTCCCGCAATAAACAGGATGTTTTGAGTATTTACTTCCACAAATTTCTGGTCCGGGTGTTTACGCCCTCCTTTTGGCGGTACGTTTACAATTGTTCCTTCAAGAAGTTTCAATAAAGCCTGTTGTACTCCTTCACCGGAAACGTCACGTGTAATAGACGGATTATCACTCTTACGGGCAATTTTGTCAATCTCGTCAATAAAAACGATTCCTCTTTCGGCTTTAGTTACATCATAATCGGCAGCTTGCAACAAACGTGTTAAAATACTTTCAACATCTTCTCCTACATAACCTGCCTCAGTAAGTACGGTCGCATCAACGATAGCCAAAGGAACATCTAACATTTTAGCAATTGTCTTTGCTACCAGTGTTTTTCCAGTTCCGGTTTGTCCCACCATGATGATGTTACTTTTTTCAATCTCAACTTCATCGTCTAATTGCTGTTGCATTAAACGTTTGTAGTGATTGTAAACGGCAACCGACATTACTTTTTTGGTCTGATCCTGGCCAATAACATATTGATCTAAGAAAGCTCTGATTTCTTTTGGTTTCTTTAAAATTAAATCCCCAACCAATTTTGCGCTTCCACTTGATTTTAATTCTTCTAATACAATTCCATGTGCCTGTTCGATACACTTATCACAGATATGTGCATTGATACCTGCAATCAATAAATTAGTTTCTGGCTTTTTTCTTCCACAAAACGAACATTCTAATACTACTTTTGCCATTCTTTATTTAAGTTACTAAGCTGCAAAGATACTAAGTTTTAAAGTTTTTCAACTAAAACTTTAAAACTTAACTCTTTACAGCTTAAGAGCCTGTTTAATTTTTAAACAGGCTCTAATATTTTTATTTTATTATTTAAAAATTTAAATCACAAAGAACACCTAGAATCTTAGCGTCTTAGCAACTTAGAAGCTTTAAAAAAATTAGCTTCTTCTTAATACTTCATCAATCATTCCGTATTCTTTTGCTTCATCTGCAATCATCCAGTAATCACGCTCACTGTCTTTGTGTACTTTATCAAAAGTTTGTCCTGAATGTTGAGAAATAATATGATACAATTCATCTTTCAACTTCAACATTTCACGTAAGTTGATTTCCATATCTGTTGCAACTCCCTGAGCTCCCCCTGATGGCTGGTGAATCATCACTCTTGAATGTGGTAAAGCCGAACGTTTTCCCGCTGCTCCTGCACATAATAGTACTGCTCCCATAGAGGCTGCCATACCAGTACAAATTGTCGCTACATCCGGTTTGATATATTGCATGGTATCATAAATTCCTAATCCTGCATAAACACTTCCTCCAGGAGAATTCAGATAAATCTGAATGTCTTTTGAAGCATCAGCACTTTCTAAAAATAATAACTGTGCCTGAACAATGTTCGCGATCTGGTCGTCGATACCTGTTCCTAAAAAGATAATTCTGTCCATCATTAATCTGGAAAAAACATCTAATTGAGAAATATTCAACTGACGTTCTTCAATAATATATGGAGTCATATTCGTTGGGTTCATTGCCGCTATAATTTTGTCATAGTACATGGCATTTACTCCCTGGTGCTTTGTAGCAAATTTTTTGAATTCTTTACCGTAGTTCATATTTTTAGTTTAAAGTTTGAAAATCTAAAGTCTTTAAGCGACTTAAGCAGGTAAAAACAAAGTTCGTACCTTTTTATACAATAATGTCAATTTGTCTTACTTTTTTGTTTCAGGTTTCAAGTTTCAGATTACTTAAAGTCCGTTTAAACGAAAACCGAAACAAAATAAACTTAAAACAAAAAGAGCGTCAGAAAAATCTCCTGACGCTCAAATATACTTATTTTTTTAGAAATTATTCTCCGTATGAAGCGGCAATAAATTCTTCGTAAGTTACTTCTTTTGTAGTTGGATTTGCTTTTTCTTTAAAGATTTCCAATAACTTCTCCGCTACTACCTGCTCAGAAAGTCTTTTCACTTCTTCCTGGTTTGATAAAACTCTTGCTACAATTGTCTGAACTTCTTCGTCAGAAGGATTTAACTGTCCAAATTGAGCCATTTGTTGTTTGATAGCGTTTGTTGTAAAAGCTTTCAAATCTTCAAAATTAATCTGGATGTTGCTTTGAGCTAAAGCTTTTCCTTCGATTAATTGAAAACGTAATCCTTTTTCAGATCTTGCGTATTCAACTTCAGCTTCTTCTGCAGAAAGTTTTTTCTCTCCAACAGTTTGCAACCATTTTTTAAGGAATTCAGCCGGTAAATCAAATTTTGTGCTTTCGATCAGGAAGTCCTGAACGTCTAACAATAATTTCTGATCTGCTTGCTGCGCGAATTGAGCTTCAGCATCTTCTTTAATTTTAGATTTCAAATCTTCTAAAGAAGCTACTTTTCCTTCACCAAAAAGTTTATCAAATAACTCTTGGTTCAATTCTGCCAATTCAGCTCCGTTGATAGCCTCGATAGTAAAGTTTACTTCGATATCTAAACCGTGAACATTATCATGACCTACTTTTAGGTAATCCATTAATTGGTGATCGTCTTCAAATAAACCTTTTGTGCTTACTGTTACAACATCTCCAACTTTTTTACCGATGAATTTATCTCCGGCAGCTTTGTTGAAAGTAGCTACAGCAATTGTAGTTGTATTGTTGATTCCGTTTTCTTCGTTAGCGAAAGTTCCAGTCAAATCTGAATCAGCTACTACCACTTCTTGTGGAATTGCTTTTCCGAATTGTTTTTGGATACGCTCTACCTGACCGTCGATTAATTTATCATCAGCAGTCACGATGTATTTTACGATATTGTTTTTAGCTTCTAAATCAATTTCGAAGTTTGGTACTAAACCAATTTCGTACTCGAATGTCAATTCTTCAGCATCCCAGTCAAAGTTTTCGTTTACTTTAGCTAGTGGAGTTCCTAAAAGATTTAATCTTTCAGCTTGAACAAAACGCTCTAAAGCCAAATCAACTACTTTTTTAACTTCTTCCTGCTTAATTGCTTTTCCGTATTGTTTTTCAACCAGGTCTTTAGGAACCTGTCCTTTTCTGAAACCTTTTACAGTAGCCAATGGCATTTTTTCGTTTATCCTTTTTGCTACCTGACCTTTATAATCCATGTGAACAACTGTCATTACAATTGTTTCATTCACAGCGTCTATTGCTACTCTTTTAATATCCATTTTCTTCTTTAATTTACATAATAAAATTGGGTCGCAAAATTATAAAATTTTTGCAACCCAACCAAGTTTTTAATCTATTGTATTTGAATACGTTTTAATCACGCTTTCTCTATTTGTTTTATTTATCGTCTCCTATAATTTTATAGGTGATGGACTGTAGAACAGACAATATAACACTAAAAAACAAGGCTGTCCAAAAGGAATCTACTTTAAAACCTCCGACAATATTTGTACAGAACAAAATAATGATTGCATTAATTACCAACAGAAACAAGCCTAAAGTAATCAGTGTAACCGGTAACGTCAAAATTACCAATATTGGTTTTATAAAAAGATTTAACAACCCCAAAACTACCGCAACAATTACCGCGGTGGTAAAACTGGCAACATGAACACCAGGTAAAAAGTGAGCAATTAACAAAACTAAACCTGCCGTAACAAGAAGTCTGAGTAGTAAATTCATAATGGTATGTTTTAAAAATTTATTTAAAAGTACTAAAATTTAATAATATAAACCTTTGCTCAAAATTGCATTGATTGCTTTTTTTTCATGCTCCAGTAATTTCTCCATTTCCTCTTCAGAAATATTATGTTTTACTCCGACATATTCCATCTGATCAAATCCTAAAATTTCATCAAAAATAAGTTTCACCCTTTCAAGATGATAATCAGACGTAATGACCACAACAGCATTTAAGTTGTGACTGAGTACTATCTTTTTTGATAAAACGGCATCTTCGACGGTATTGGCAGACAAGGCAGACTCCAGAAAATTTTCAGCGCTAAGTCCTTTTTCTTTTAAATATTTCATGGCATAATCTGCATGTGGAAGCGGCGCTGTATTAAAGTGCTCTCCAAAACCTCCTGTACAAATAATGCAATTGTCCTTTGATTCAAAAATATCGAAACAATATTCTAACCTGTCCAAAGCTACTTGCCCCAAATCTCCTGTTTCTGAATTTGGGGATCCCAAAACTATTAAAACTTTCATCTTTTAAACTAAATAGAATTAGTTATTTTAAATCAAAATTTACTCTTTCAAAAACCCTGCTGTCAGTTCAAAAAACATTTTTGGATTTTCGGCGTGAAGCCAGTGCCCTGCATTGGGAATGGTTTCAAATTTAGCTTTAGGGAAATGTTCGCGAATTGCATCAAAATCTGTATCTAAAATATAGCCGGAATTCCCTCCTCTTATAAACAAGGTATCTTTATCGAAAACTAAATCATCGGCCAGCGCTTTTCCGATAGCATCAAGATTATTATTAAAAACTTCCAGATTGAATCTGAAAGCCAGCTGTCCCGGTTCCTTCCAATATAAATTCTTCAATAAAAATTGCCTTGTACCAAAATCGGATACATATTGCGCAACAATTGCTTCAACATCATTTCGGCTCGGTTTTACCGAAAAATCAACGGCATTTAATCCGGCCAAAATATCCTGATGGTGCTGTTTGTAAAATCGAGGACCAATATCGGCTATAATTAATTTATCGACTATTTCGGGATGCGTAGTAGCAAAAAGCATAGCCACTTTCCCTCCCATTGAATGTCCTAACAGCTCTATTTTTTTTAACTGATTGGCCTGACAATATTCAAACACGTCTTGTACCATTGCTTCATAGGACCATTCGTCTGAATGAAAACTACGTCCGTGATTTCTTAAATCCAGAAGATGAACCTGAAACCCTGCTTCGACATATTGACCCGCAAGTGTTTTCCAGTTGTCTGACATTCCTAAAAATCCGTGCATGATTACGAAAGGCTTTCCTTCTCCTTCTATTTTCGAATATAACATTTGTATTGGGTTTTAAAAACTGCCCACAAAGGTAAAAAAAGTTATGCATCAATTCTTAAACTAATTCCCCCTGACAAAGCTACTTTGTTTAAAAAACTTCGCAGCATTACGGCTTTCCGTAAAGAAAGCACAAATACAAACTGTAACTTGCGCCTTCAAAAATCAAAATAAAATTTTTATTTAATTTAAACCTCAACCATGATTAAAAAATTATTTTTAGTATCCTTAGTTGCTTCTCAACTTATGGTTTCCTGTTCTAGTGACGACAGCAAAGACGAACCTACAAAGGAACAAACTCTGGCAGAACAAATTGAAAATCTTAGCAAACAACCCTATTCAAAACTAACTCCGGCTGAACAAAAAGTAAAATTAGAGGCTGAAGCTAATGAGATGTTGGCTCAATTAGACAAATCAAAAAGTTCCGGTGCTATTGAAGCAATTCAAAACTTAGGCAGATTGTTAGGTCTTAGAGAGGTTGATATTTTTAACGGAAAAAGCGATAATGCAGTAGAAGACATTTTAAATGTTTCTGGTGTTTACGGTATTTATACCTGGGACAATGCCGCAAAAAACTGGGTTAAAACAGCTTCTACAACTGAATTAAAGTTTGTTTTCCCTGCAAAAGCGTCACAAACAGCGAACAATGCAATATTCTCTGCTAAAAGTACTTCATCTGATATCAAAGTAAAAAATATCGACACTTACGGAAACTGGACTTACGACCCTGTAAAACAGCAATATATTCAAAATCCATCTGTATACGACTATTTCTTTTTACCAACATCTGCAGATGCTACTTTAACAATCGATAATGCAACAACAGCTACTTTTACTCAAACTGCAAAATACTCTAACAAAAAAGAAATTCCGGATGAGTTTGCTTACAAGATGACTTTGAACGATGGATATGCCTGGGAAATGAGTGGTAAAAAAGCGCTGGAAAGCAGCTCAAAAGCTACTTTTACTTTTAACGGAAAAACATTAGTTGATTTCAACGCCGGAAGTACAGCAAACATCGATGGTTTACTTGAAAATGACGAACTTGTTCAGTACAGAGGAAAAGCGAATGGTGTAATTAAATTAATGGACAATTTTATTATTGTTGCTAATATGGATTTGGCTACTGAAGCAGCTGATGAGATCGCCTTAGATAAAAGTATTGTTCGCCCTGCTTATTTAACAGATAACACCAACCCTAAAAATGATTACAAAGCCTATTACACGGCCTTAAATGCATACGAGAAAAAATACTCTGAAGGTTTGGTTGCGCTTTTCAATAAAAACATAAAACTGATTTTAGTTTCTAAGAAAGACGGTACCAAAATAGCTGATATTATTAAACGTTCAGAAGCGAGAGGTAACTATACTTTCAATCTGCCTGTTTGGAATGAAAAAAACAAATACTGGTCATGGAATACTGCACAAGGTGAATCTTTTTCACAACCTTACATGGAAGAAATCTACTATCTAAAATTCAGTGACAACACTGAAGTAGAAATGAGTACTTATTTCTCAGAAGGTTTCACAGCACTTGAAACTAAATTCGAGAATTTCGTAAAAGCATTCAAAAGATAATTACTTTTAAAGCATAAACTTAAAGCCGTTTTGAAACTATTTTCAAAACGGCTTTATTTTTTACTGAGCCTTTACCCTAAAAGTACTTTGACCATATCCGGCCCAAATCCCTATTCCGCCTTTTATATTTGATTTCAAACTAGTGTTTGCGGGATAAATAGGATTTCTGCTGTTTACAATTTCGTTTTGCCAACTGTTCCAAAAATCCAGAGCCTCTTTGTTCTGAGTTCTTAATTTTACGTGTATTAAATCTCCATCTACAAAATAAGGAGTGAACTTGGTTTTAGGAAAAAGTAAAACTCCTCTGTTAACTTGTACAGATACTGCCGAAACACTAAAGTTTTTATCATCTAAATTGCCGTAAAATGCAGGTACAAAAACAGGTTCTTCTCCTTCTATTCTGGTTGCAATCTGATAATAATTTTTTTCGTTTAGCGGATCATCAAATTTCACAAAAACGTAACCAGTCGTATCAGTGTCAACTTTCTTTACATACTCTGCACTTTTTATGGCTACTGATTTTGGAATCTTGGTTGTCGCTTCAACCACGCGGTTTAAATACTCTATTTTCAATGAATATTCTTTCCCTGTCTCTCCTTTAAGAACTGAACCATAATACACAAATGGAGGCACTCTGTTTTTATCATTCTTAACCCTTAAAACTTCCGATGTCACACCATCTGAAATTGTAATTTTTGCGGAACGTATGACATGATTTAAGACATTTGTGGAATCAATTGTATTGGTAACCGAAATACTGCTCGATAGCAAAACCTGAGCATAATCGCCTTCTTCAATCCAGCCTTCTACTACAATTTTAGATTCTGCTTTTCGGTCGCCAAAATCATCCTTAGAACAACTTGCCATTATCAAAACTACCAGAAATAATATATATTTTTTCATCTTTTTTAAAATTTAAACCTCCAGCTCACAGAAGGCAATATGCGATACAAAACCTTTTCTTCCTGTTTTACAATTACACTGTTTTTATCTTTATTCTCTTTAACACTCAGTACCACATAAATCGGATTTTTGATATTGAATGTATTGTAAATGGAGAAATTCAAAGCGCTTTCTTTTTTGTTTGTTCTTAAGAAAAAATAATTCACCGAAAGATCGGTTCGGATATAATTAGGCATTTGTGCATTGTTATATCCTGAATATTCTTTAACCGGATTATTATTGATGAAATACCAGGATGTTGGCATGGTAAAACGGTTTCCGGAACCAAACAGTTGTGTAACTCCGAAATTCCATTTAGCATTCAGATCATACATCCCGACAATTGACAAATTATGTCGTCTGTCGTATTTGGCAAAATAGGTTTTCCCGTTGTTGAGTTCCTCAAAATTTCGATCAGACCAACTCAGTGTATAACTCAGCCAGCCTGTAAACTTTCCATTGCTTTTACGAAGCATTACCTCCAATCCGTATGCTTTACCTTTTCCTGTCAACAAGTCGTTTTTGAATGTGGTTACCTCATTAAACTGTGTGATACCGTACGGATACTCCAGTAAATCTTTCATCGAACGATAAAAACCTCCCAAAGAAGTACTGAAATTTTTCGAAATATTCTGATTAGAACCGATCGAAAACTCGTCTGACGATTGCGGTTTTATACCGTCTGAACTGGCAATCCAAAAATCAGTTGGAATTCCAACACTTGAAGTAGTTATCAGGCTCAGATATTGATATTGTCTGTTATAAGATCCATAAAAAAAATATTTTTCGCTTAACTGATAATTCAATAATACTCTGGGCTGAAAATGCAAATAAGAATCACGGGAACCTGAAGTATAATAATTAACCCGAATACCCAATTCGGCACTTAAACGATCTGTAAATCTCGGCTTTACAGTCGTAAAAATAGCCGCCTCATTGGCATTAATTGTACTATTTTGAAAAGTATTATTAGCATCTGTCAAATTCTCGACATTCACTTTTTGAGGCTGTAAATTATGATGTACATATTGTATTCCGGATTCTACAGGAACATTTTTTATCTGATATTTAAAAGCGTTATTAAATCCAAAATCTTTTACATACGACGAAACTCCAAACTCAATTGTAGCCTGTTCCATATTCAGCTCATTAGAATATTGGCTGAAATATAGGGCATTTGACATACTTACATTTGGCGAAATTGCAGTAATCAAAGTTGGCGAAATGGTGACATTACTCCATTTTAAACTGGTTTGCAAAGCAAGGTTTCCGTCTTTGATTTTCAATTCATCCCCGCTAACAAAAGCATCGACAGAAAGCAGGTTATTTTTAGAAAGCTGAGAAATAAAAGTTAGATTTCCGTCTGAAAAACCGTATTTCATATTCTGAACATCATTGCTTTCTGAACCGGAACGCAATAATGGCGCAACAATTTCGTCTATATACGTTTTCCTTCCTGAAATGTACAAGCCTGAGTTTTTACCAACAGGAGCGGTCAATGTAAGCTGTGAAGCTAAAATTCCAACATTTCCCTGAATCCCCAATTCTGAAGGTATTTTTTTATTCGGTATCAAGAGTGTAGTTGAACTCAAACGTCCTCCATATTTTGCATTCGAACTTGATTTATCAAACTCGACACCCTTTATATGATCGGTATTGTAAAAAGGAAAAATCCCTAGCAAGTGTGACATTCCATATACAGGAGCTCCATCGTACAAAATGGCATTATGCCCCGGATCCCCACCTCTAACATACAAATATCCGTTTGCATCTCCTGAATTTTGCACTCCTGGTGTCAGCTGCAAAAGTTTTATAATATCAGTAGTTCCTAAAACAGTCGGAACTGAAGTCAATTCCTTTAAATTAAAGGCTAATTTCCCCCCTGATAAAGTGGTTATTGGGCTTTTTTTATCATTGTTCACTATAACTTCTTTCAGATGAGAAACATCTTTATCCAGCAC
Source organism: Flavobacterium sp. WG21 (assembly GCF_000335775.1). Lineage (NCBI taxonomy): Bacteria > Pseudomonadati > Bacteroidota > Flavobacteriia > Flavobacteriales > Flavobacteriaceae > Flavobacterium > Flavobacterium sp. WG21. The sequence goes on along the minus strand of NZ_AMYW01000028.1, from coordinate 55,527 downwards.
TATTGAAAGCACCGTATCTTTTTCGAGGTTAAGATTAATGATTTTCGTAAGATAACCCAATTGGCTGATTGCTATTTCTACAGGTCCCGGCGACAGCTGTTGCGAGAAATTACCAACAGAGTCAGACAACGTATAATACTGTTGGATCGCTGTTTTTAGAGAAATACTTGCTCCAATGAGATTCTCACGTTCAGAAGATTTTAGATTTCCACTTATACTGACTTTAGATTGCGCAAATACATTGGAAAAACAGAATAAAAAAAGGAGGATAATTGGTTTTGGCACTTGATTTTAATAAGAAAAGTGCGAAAATAAGCAATTATAAAGTGTTTTTTGAGAGTATGCGCGATTTTATTTCAATTTGCGTACTGCTTTCTTGCGGTCTAATCTGAATCATTTTAGATCAATTTCAATCTGTTGCTTTTCTCAGCGATTAAAAACCTTCAAAGCTAGTTCCTTTTCTAAAATTCGTGACTAATCTTTACTATTAGTCACGAATTATTATCTCAATTACTTCAATTTATTCAGATACATGTTTACTACGTTATCCAAGCCCAGATAAAGAGCTTCTGAAATCAAAGCATGGCCAATAGACACTTCTAACAATCCCGGGATATTTTGTTTGAAGAACTGAATATTATCCAAACTTAAATCGTGACCTGCATTAATCCCTAAATCCAATTCATTAGCCAGTTTTGCCGCTTCAACATAAGGATCAATTCCGTTTTTATTCCCTAAACCGTATTGATGCGCAAAAGCTTCCGTATACAACTCAATGCGATCTGTTCCTGTTTTTTTTGCTCCTTCTATAACTTCCAGCACCGGATCGACAAAAATCGAAGTTCTGATTCCGTTTCGTTGAAACTCCTGAATAACTTCCGTCAGATACGATTGATTGGCTACAGTATCCCAACCTGCAGACGAGGTAATCGCTCCAATTGCATCAGGAACCAGAGTCACCTGTGTTGGTTTACATTCTAAAACCAAATCGATAAAATTATGCTGAGGATTTCCTTCAATATTATATTCGGTATATACAATTGCTTTTAAATCGCGTGCATCCTGATAGCGAATATGACGTTCGTCCGGACGCGGATGGATTGTGATTCCCTGGCTTCCGAAATTCTGAATATCTGTCGCAACTTTTAATAAATCAGGAACATTTCCGCCGCGTGCATTTCGCAACGTTGCAATTTTATTGATATTTACACTTAACTTTGTCATATAAATAGATAATTAATTCTGGTAACACTATATTTGTTACGACAAAAATACAAAGTAAAACGTAGCGTTTTTTGCTATTTTTTGATTATTTTGCATGAAATATCTTCAATAGATTTATGACAGAAATTACAAACTATATCACCAATGATTTCAGAGCGATTGATAGTCAGGAAACGATAGCATCGGTTCAGGACTTTTTTGCTGATTTGAGTTTTTCGCATTTTCCGGTTTTGGAAAACGGAATTTTTATTGGAAGTATCGCCGCCGATGATGTCGAAACTTTTGATACAGACAAAAAAGCCACTGACTACAAATATACTCTGGAACGTTTTTTTGCCCGAAAATCTATGATTTGGCTTGACGTTCTGGAAGTATTTGCTAAAAATCATACCAATACAATCCCCGTTCTTGACGAAAACAACACCTACGTTGGTTATTATGAAATGGAGGACATCATGAAGTTTTTTCAGGAAACTCCATTTTTAAAAGAGCAAGGCGGTATTATGATCGTTCAAAAAGGACTTTTAGATTACTCCATGGGTCAGGTTACTCAAATTATAGAAAGTAATAACGGTAAAATCCTGGGCTGTTTTGTCTCTGAAGCTGACTTAGAAAATGTTCAGATCACCATAAAAATTGGTGTAGGACCTATGAATGAAATCATCCAGACTTTTAGACGATACAATTATGAAATCATCTCCGAACATCAGGAAGATGCTTATATCAATAGCTTAAAAGAACGTTCTGATTATCTGGACAAATACCTTAACATATAAATTATTAATGTGTCAATAAGCAAATTAGTTGATTAGATAATCTTCGCATTGACAAATTATCCGATTAACACATTGACAAATTATCTAATTAACGAATGAAAGTAGCCATTTACGGGCAGTATTACCAAAACAGTACAGGCCCCATTATTAAAGACATTTTTATTTTTTTCAATTCCAATAATGTCGAAATGGTAATTGAAGAAGACTTTCTGAAAATGCTCTACGAAAAAGAACTCGTTAAAAAGGAATACAAAACCTTTTCTTCTTCTACTTCGTTAGACGATAGTTATGAAATGCTCATTAGTATTGGTGGTGACGGAACTATTTTAAGAGCCGCAACTCTGGTTCGCAACTCAGGAATTCCAATACTAGGTATCAACGCCGGAAGATTAGGGTTTCTGGCAACAGTTCCCAGAGAAAGTATCGATAATTTTTTACAATACATCATCGACAAAAATTACACGATCTCCGAAAGAACTTTATTAAGCTTGACCTGTGATCCTAAAAATGAAGCCATCGAAGACGACTTAAACTTTGCAATGAATGAAGTCACCGTCAGCCGAAAAGACACCACGTCTATGATTACAGTTGAAACGTATTTAAACAACGAATACTTAAATTCATACTGGGCAGATGGTCTAATCATTTCAACACCAACCGGCTCGACTGGCTACTCCTTAAGTTGCGGTGGTCCTATTCTGACCCCAAATGTTGAGAGCTTAGTGATCACTCCTATTGCGCCGCACAATTTAAATGCAAGGCCATTGGTTATCCCGGACAATACCGAAATAAAACTTCGCGTTACCGGAAGAGAAGACCAGTATTTAGTTTCTTTAGATTCCAGAATCACCTCTGTAAAAAATGACTCCGTTCTAAAAATTAAAAAAACTGATTTCAAAATAAAAATGGTGGAAATACCGGGCGAAACTTTCCTGAAAACACTAAGGAAAAAACTGCTCTGGGGAGAAGACAAGAGAAATTAAGCGCTTTTCTGAATTACCACTATACGATAATACTACATTTTCCCGTTCTGCATATAGCGAATCATTACCAAATAGCTCAAAATCATATTGTAAATTGAAAAAAAAGCACATTTAGCTAAACAAACTTTGATTCGAATCGATAATTATTATATTTGCACGCAATTTTGAATTAAATGAAGAAAATTTTTAATTTATTGTTATGTTTTTTCCCCTTTATCACACTAAATGCTCAAATCAATGAGATTGGTGTTTTTTTAGGTGGAAGCAACTTTGTAGGAGATGTAGGCAAAACTACCTATATTGCACCGGAAAAACTGGCTTTTGGCGTCTTGTACAAATGGAATAAAAGTCCGCGTCACTCCTATCGTTTCTCGTATACACAATCAACCGTTACAGGAAACGATTTCGATTCATCTGAAACAGGAAGAAACAGAAGAGGCTATAGCTTTAAAAATAATGTAAAAGAACTTTCAGCGGGTCTGGAATTCAATTTTTTCGACTTTAATCTGCATGATTATCACAGAAAAATAACTCCGTATATCTTCTCCGGGCTTAACTTTTTTATGTACGACAAATTGTATCGCTTTACATCAAGTCCAACCGTAACACAATCTATAAGTTCAAGTTCGTTTGCCATACCTATTATATTAGGTATAAAATCAAACATAACTCCAAGTATTGTTCTGGGAGCTGAAGTTGGAGCACGATATACTTTTACAGATGCTATGGATTCCAGTAATCCAAATACAAAAAACACAAACATATTACAGTTTGGAAATTTAAATAATAATGATTGGTATGTCTTCTCTGGTATTACTTTAACTTATACCTTTGGAGAAAAACCTTGCTATTGCGCAGAATAATAAAAATGAATTTACTAGAATCAATAGATAAAACAAATTTACCTCAACACCTGGCCATTATTATGGACGGGAATGGCCGTTGGGCAAAACAACAAGGTTTTTTAAGAGCATTTGGTCACGAAAACGGAACAAAATCTGTAAAAAACACCATAAAAACATGTGCCAAACTTGGTATTGAATACCTGACACTATACGCTTTTTCGACAGAAAACTGGAATCGTCCGAAACTGGAAGTCGAAGCACTGATGAAAATTTTGATCAATTCCTTAAAAAAAGAACTTGGAACCCTGCAGGAAAACAACATCAAACTTAATGCTATAGGGAACCTTGAAAAATTACCAAAATCAGCTCAAAAAGAGTTGTTGGATGTAATGGAAAAGACCAAAAATAATACCCGTCTGACCTTAACTTTAGCATTAAGTTACGGATCAAGAGAAGAATTGGTACAAGCCGTTAGAATCATCAGTGATAAAGTTAAAAATAATATAATTTCAATAGACTCTATTGACGATTCAATTATAAATGAGCATCTTTACACGCAAAATTTACCTGACGTAGATTTATTAATAAGAACAAGTGGAGAGCATAGAATAAGTAATTTTTTGCTATGGCAGATCGCCTATGCAGAACTATATTTTACTAATGTCTTATGGCCAGACTTTAAAGACCAAGATTTATATGAGGCTATTATTAGTTATCAAAAAAGAGAACGTAGATTTGGAAAAACCAGTGAACAAATTAAATAATTTTTTAGTGTTGCAAAAAAGAATACAAATAGTCTTTACCCTACTTCTTTTGGGTAGTTTTTCACAAATTAAAGCGCAGGAAAGAGTTCCTTTTGATCAGGGGAAAAAATATATTCTTGCCAAAGTTTCTGTTGTTGGTAAAATAAGCTTTAACGAACAAACAGTTGTTACTTTTTCCGGTCTTCAAAAAGGACAGGAAATTGCCGTTCCGGGTGAAGAAATTAGTGGGGCTATTAAAAAATTAGGCAAACTTGGCCTTTTTGACGAAATCTCTTTTTATGTTAACAAAATCGACAACGACAGTATCTATCTGGATCTGAACATTGTCGAACTCCCTAAATTAAACGAAGTTAAATTCGTTGGTATCAAAAAAAATAAAATCGAAGGGTTAATTAAGGACAATAATCTGACCAAAAACAAAATTGTCAACGAAAACTTAATCACGACAACTAAAAATTATATTGAAAATAAATATAAAAAGGAGGGATTTTACAACACTAAAGTTACCATTACCAATACTCCTGACAGTACTGCAGGCAATCATGTAAACATGCTTGTACGGGTAGATAAAGGAGACAAGGTCAAGATTAGCAGTATCGATTTCATCGGAAACAAACAGCTTAGTGGAAATCAGCTGCGAGCTGCTATGAAAGATACCAAACAAAAGAACGTACTCCGTATCTTAAAGTCTTCTAAATTCATCCCTGAAAAATACAAAACTGACTTAGAAAAAGTCGTTGCTGCTTATAAAGAAAAAGGATATCGTGATGCCCGTATTATTTCTGATTCTGTTAAATACGACAAGAAGAAAAATATGCTGGCCATCAAAATCAATGTGGAAGAAGGAAACAAATACTACTTCGGAAACATTAAATTCTTAGGAAATACAGTCTATTCAGATCAATTATTAAACCGTTATTTAGGAATCAAAAAGGGGGAAACTTACAACGGTGTTTTACTGGAAAAACGTATTGCCGACAAGACAAAACCTGATGCTGAAGACATCACAAACTTATACCAAAACAATGGTTATTTATTCTCTAACATCAATGCTGTAGAGGTAAAAACAGTAAACGACACCATTGATTTTGAGATCAGAGTTACAGAAGGTCCAATTGCTTACTTCAACAAAATATCAGTTGTAGGAAATGATAAAACAAACGATCACGTTATTTATCGTGAATTAAGAACTAAACCGGGAGAAAAATACAGCAAAGAACAGTTAGTTCGAACAATTCGTGAAATTGGACAATTAGGATTCTTTGATCCTGAAGCCATTGATCCAAAATTCAAAAATGTTGATGCTGCAGCAGGAACTGTTGACATTGAATACCACGTTGTAGAAAAAGGATCCAGCCAGGTAGAACTTCAGGGAGGTTACGGCGGTGGAGGTTTCATTGGAACCCTTGGATTATCATTCAACAACTTTTCAGCAAGAAACCTGTTCAATAAAGAATCTTATAAACCATTACCAATGGGTGACGGTCAAAAAGTAGCACTTCGTTTACAGGGAAGTACTTATTTCCAAACCTATAGTGTGTCATTTTCAGAACCATGGTTTGGAGGGAAAAAACCTGTACAATTTAGTTCTTCTATTTCATACAGTAAACAATTCCTAAACAATTTCGCGACCAGACGTGTAGATAAAAGCAAAAGTTTCAACATCCTGACTTTACAGGTTGGTTTAGCTAAAAGACTTACCGTGCCGGATGATTACTTCGTATTATCACAATCTGTAAGTTACCAACATTATGATTTGAACAATTATAACACAGGATTGTTTACCTTTGGTAACGGAGCGTCGAGAAACTTAGCGTATACTATTGGACTTTCCAGAAGTAATAAAGGGGTTAACCCAATATTCCCGACTTATGGTTCAGACTTTAGTATTTCAGCAAAAATAACTCCTCCATATTCATTGTTTAACGGAATTGATTACGGTGACCTACAAAATCAAAAAGAATATAAAACACAATATACAGGAGCTCCAAAATCTGGTGATGATGGCAAACCATTGAACACTGGAGATTACACTAAAACGGAAATCGTAAACGGAACACCAAGAGTTATAAGTGTTGGTTCTGATTACGCAAGTGCAGATGTTGACCAGGGGAAAGTGGATCAAAAAAGATACAATTGGCTGGAATATTATAAAATTAAGTTCAAAGGAGAGTGGTTTACCAAACTTTATGGTAAATTAGTACTACGTACGCTAACAGAGTTTGGATTCATGGGAGCCTACAATCAGTCGAGAGGCCTTGTACCGTTTGAGCGTTTCTATTTAGGTGGAGACGGAATGGCAAACTACTCGATGGATGGTAGAGAAACGGTACAGTTGAGAGGTTATGAAAACAACTCTTTAACTCCTGTAAATGCAAATGGAGAACAGATTGGAGCTACAATCTATAACAAATTCTCTATGGAGTTACGTTATCCGATTACATTAAAAGCTTCTGCATCGATTTATGCATTGGCGTTTTTAGAAGCTGGTTCATCATACCCAACTTTTAAAGCTTATAACCCATTTGATCTGAACCGTTCTGCGGGTGTTGGTTTACGTGTATTCATGCCGGCATTTGGATTATTGGGTATTGACTGGGGTTACGGTTTCGATCCTCAACCGGGAGAAACTAAGGCACATGGTAAAGAAATTCACTTTATCATCGGGCAACAATTCTAAAAAAAAACAATAGTTGGTTAAAAATTTTCAAATAAAGTAATGTTATGAGAAGACAATTTTTATTTATATTTTTAGCCCTGATTGTAGCAAATACAAGTCAGGCTCAAACAAGAACGACAAGGATTGGCTACATCGATATGGAGTATATTTTAGAAAATGTTTCCGATTACAAAGAGGCTAAGGCTCAATTAGAGTTAAAGGCTCAAAAGTGGAAACAGGAAATAGAAACCAAAAAACTGGACATCAATAACCTTAAAGAAAGCCTTAAAGCCGAAAGAGCTTTACTGACAAAAGAGCTTATTGATGAGAAAGAAACCGAGATTAAATTTCTCGAAACTGAAATGATGGATTATCAACAAAAGCAATTTGGTGTTGACGGAAATCTAATGCATCAGAAAGCAGGTTTGGCAAAGCCAATACAAGACCAGGTTTTTACTGCAGTTCAGGATATTGCCGAAGCAAAAAATTATGACTTTGTCTTTGACAAATCATCTGATTTAACCATGCTTTTTAGCAATAAGAAATTTGACATCAGCGATCAGGTAATTCGTATTTTAAACCGTACGGACAAACGAGAGCAACTGACTAAAAAACAATTAAAAGATCAGGAAGCCAAAGAAAAACTGGAAAATGCAATTGATGAAAATCCGGCAATGGCAGACCGACAAAAAGCTCTTGATGACAAAAAAGCCGCCAGAGCAAAACTAATTGAAGACAGAAGACTTGAGCAGGAAGCCAAGAAAAAAGAATACGAAGACAGAAGAAAAGCATTAGCCGCTGAAAGGGATGCTAAAAAAAATGGCACGGTTTCTGAACCTGCCAAAACAGAGCCTGCTAAAACGGATGGTACAACAGCTAAACCTGCTACCACCGTTACGCCAACTGAAGGAACAGCACCGGCTCAGCCTGCTGTAAATAAAGCCGAAGAAAGACAAAAGCTTTACGAACAGCGCAAAAAAGAATTAGAAGACAGAAGAAAGAAAATTTTAGAAGAAAGAGAAGCGGCGAAAAAAGCAAAAGAAGCCGAAACACAAAAATCAAATACGACCAATAATTAATTAATATTTTTAAAAATGATGAAACAAATCAAAACTTTACTAATTGCTGCAATACTAGTTTTAGGAGCAAGTAACACGATGAACGCGCAAGCTAAGGTAGCTCACGTTGATGTTAGCGAGATTATGTCGAAAATGCCTGCAATGCTAGACGCTCAAAACCAACTGCAAAAATTAAGTGGTACATATGATGCTGAATACAAAAAAATGGTTGACGAATATCAAGTAAAAATCAAAAAATACGAAGGTGAAGCTGCAACTGTAACTGACGCTGTAAACGGAGAACGTTCTAAAGAAGTTCAGGACATGCAAAAAAGAATTGTTGACTACAGAGACAACGCTCAAAAAGAATTACAACAAAAAGAAACTGACATCGTAAAACCATTAATGGAAAAAGTAAAAGCTTCTATCCAAAAAGTTGGAAAAGCTAAAGGTTTCCAATACATTTTAGACGGTTCTACTTTATTATTAGCTGATGGTCCAAACATTACTGCTGATGTAAAAAAAGATTTAGGATTCTAATAAACGAATTCCTTACATAAAAAACGGTCCGTACGATTTAAAGTACGGACCGTTTTTTTATACATCTCACCGAAATAGGATAAATGCTTCTCTTTAGAGATCAGGCTTGTGCCCTTTCAGGGCTTTTACTATGATTATCCATATTCATAGTGCATTGCACTATACTGTTGCTGGGGCTCTTTCAGAGCAATGAGTTTCGAATAATTCAATCTGAGAGTCAAACCATAAACCAAATGCTTTTTAAAAAGGATTCTGAAAAACTTCTCTTTCAATCACTCCGATATCTAACTCCCCATCCACAAAAACATGGCGAACCTTGCCGAAATCTTTACGGTCTTTGCGGTTAAACCGTCACAGTTTTACTTGAGTTAAAATGCCGTTAAAAAACAAAACATCCTACGATTTCCTTTCAATTGGGATATGCATTTATATCAAAAAACATTAAATTTGTCCTATGACAAACAACAATCCTATAGGCGTTTTTGATTCCGGTATTGGAGGAACTTCCATCTGGAACGCCATTCATGACCTGCTTCCTAACGAGAAGACTATTTATTTAGCCGATAGCAAAAATGCTCCTTACGGTCAAAGAACAAAAGAAGAGATTGTTGCTCTAAGCAAAAAAAATGTAGATTTTTTACTGGAACAAAACTGCAAACTAATTGTGGTTGCCTGTAATACTGCTACGACCAATGCGATTCGCGAACTTCGTGCTGATTATGATATTCCCTTTATCGGAATTGAACCGGCAATTAAACCGGCTGCCAACAATTCGAAAACGCAGGTTATTGGAATTTTGGCCACGCAAGGAACGCTGAACAGTGAACTGTTCAATAAAACTGCCGAAATGTTTCAGCATACCACTATTATCGAACAAGTAGGTCACGGGCTCGTTCAGCTTATTGAAGACGGGAACTTATATTCTCCGGAAATGACTCAGTTACTGGAATCCTATTTGCGACCTATGATTGAGGCCAATATCGATTATCTTGTTCTGGGATGCAGTCACTACCCCTACCTGATTCCGCAAATCAAAAAGATCCTTCCGGAACACATTCATATTATCGATTCAGGAGAAGCGGTTGCCAGACAAACGCAAAATATCCTGCGCGAAACTGTTGGTTTTACTGCTAATCCGAAAAGCGAACCCGTATTTTATGTCAATTCAAATCCCGAAGTTTTAAAATCAATTTTAGACCACAAATATCCTGTTATCGAGAAGGATTTTTAATTCTTTACTCAAATTTTCGCTTAACGAACCAAATTCCGTCTAAAGATAAATTAAGGGATATTTTATGATAATTTTCTTTGATCAGGTTATCCGAAACCCTTCCTCTTTGTCCGTAGGAATAGGAAATATTTAAAGACGAATAGGTATTTTCAAGAGGTAAATTAAGTCCTATTGAAATTGCGGCATTGTGGATTCTTTTACCATCAATTTCCAAATAACCGGTGTCAAAGTTTGCTCCGGCAGCATACTGAACTCTATCCCAATATTTACGGATATTTTTCCTTCCACTGTATGTAAATCCCAAGGCAAACCGATCCTGATTTACGAAATTGCCATACAATTCAGATTGATTGGTACTGCCCCACAAGCTTTTTTCATAATCCAGCGTCATGTTTAAGTTGTTCTTAAAACGTTTACTTATCCCGATCCCCATTTCCAAAGGCATATAATAATCGTCTGTATCTGAAGCCACATCAGACTCTATAGTTGTCACAACATCATCGGCAATAGTTTGAACGGTTTGAACTTTGGATGCTTTAATCTGGGTCGGCACTTTAAATGTTGTTGCAACGGTAAGAGTAGAATCAACTTGGTACTGTGCCCCTAATGTTGCCCGAAGACCGTTGTAATGTGTCTTTTTCTGAATGCTTGTAATGGAATTCATAATTAAGAAGCTTCTGTTGTCTTTTGTATTTCCAAACAACACAGCTGCTGAAGCTCCAACAGACCATTTCTTACCAAATCGGTAGCCGTAAGACAAATCCAGATTATTTAATCCTCCGGAACCAGTCGCCGTTAAATAGTAAAAATCCTGGCTGTTTTCGATAGGTAATTTTAAATTCGAGATTTTAAAAGCAGCACTCGAATAAGGGCGAATCGCAATACTAAATCCTGAATTCTTAGTAACCGGAAAGGCAAATGCCAAATGCGAAAACTGAAAATTATTGCGACTTTCGCTTCTTAAACTGCTTTGATAAGTAGTCGAAATAGATTTTCCTCCAATATCAAACATAAAATGATTCTGTGGCAAATATCCCAGTGATGCCGGATTTAGATTGTTGATAAAAGAGGCAGAAGGCAAAGCAATTCCTGAAGATCCAATGGAAGGAATGTTTCCAAAATCAGAATCATACACACTTCCTAAACCATACAGCGAGTAAGGTGAACTTGAAATGCTTTGAGAAAACGACGTTAGCGACATCAAAATGAAGCAGCTTAAACAGGCAATTTTACTTTTCATTTAATAAGAGATATAATAAATTTTAAGCTGGAGTTTATTGTTCAAATGTTTCTGATCGCCTAGAACAATCCGGTTAACTGTCTTAGAAATCCCGGGTAAAGAGAGAATAAGAGAAGATCTGGAACTAGATTGCTTCAGCATTTCTTTCTGCAGGAAATAACCAATCGGGACCGAGTATCCCACATTTTCATTGAATTCATCCTTCTTCTTGTTGAGAATACCAAATACGGCAGTTCCAGCCGAATTGACCAACGAAGTACTGATTCGGTTTAAATTATCGCTTACATAAACTTTTAAAGAATCTTCCAGAGGATATTTTTCTGAGTACGTATTGTTTACCGGCTTTAAAAACAATTGCGCGTCTACAATTGCCCCGTTAGCCGAAATACGTTTCAATTGTTTGATGTTCGGGAAATCAATCCGACAGGCAACTCCGGTACCGGACTGAATAAATCCCTGACGATTGGTTAGTACGCTGGAAAGCTTACTATTCGGAGCGGGTAGATTTTGAATTAGGGTTCCTGTCTTATCTAACGAGATGGAATTAAATTGCTTTTGGGCGTCCGAAATCTTGAAATCCATGATATACGGAACTTCTTCAGTATTTGCCTGATATTTGGAATAATACAACCGTACTTTACTCGATGCAACATGAAAGCCAATAACGTTTGCCGAATTTGAAACAGAAGGAACCACAACAAGCCCTTTTAAATATTCACTAAAACTATCAAAATCTGTGATTTCTCTTTTTTTGAGTTTCTGAAAAAGAGCTGCCCCGAAAGTACTGCTCATCTTAATATTAATAGAATCTTTCCCGGCTGGTCTGGGTTTATACGAAATGCTCCCCAGGCTCTCATCACTATAATTTAAAACCGAATTATTATAGAAGTTTTTGTCATTAGTATTCGGCTTTACTTTCTCTGTTAAGCGATGAATATCAAATGTCTGAACTTTCGTGGTATCTCCGTAATAATATTTATCATATTTCAGAATCATCGAAATAGAATCAAAAACATAATTGGTGGATTCTGTATCAGATCCGTCATTTTTTAAAGAATAAGAATCGGAAGCCAACTGAAAATAACTGTTCGATTTTACTTTTCCATAAATAGGATCTTCATAACTTCCAATTAAAATACGGTTTTTCCCAGAAGTAATCAAAGAGTCAAAATTTATGGTAGACATCTCCACAGTCATGGTATCAATCAAAATAACTTTATTGCCTACAGCCAGATAATCAGACCCCACTACAAACTCACCCGCATCTGAGTCGGTTCCGCATGAAAACAGGGTCATTGCCAAAAATAACATTCCTATATACTTGTGCATATTCTAATTTTTTGAGCAAATATAAATGGCACTCTTTCGCGCCACATCATAACATATACCGTCATGCATTTTTACACTATAAACAGCCAAAAAATATCTATAACAGATCTACAGCATCAAATACCCCGTTCGGCTTTGAAATCGGCTGTTTAGTCTATCAAAAATCGCCATACATATATCTTCTTTTTTTTAAAACCACTAGCCTCCTACTTTTGAACCCATAAATAAGTAATGAAAATAAGGATGCTAATTCGTGCGGTTTTTTTGATTTCGTTTTTCAACAATATTCGTAACACTTTCAATCTGACCAATAGTTTCAACAGTAATTTTTATCATCTGGATGATGCAAAACAATCATAAAGCCTATGATTTTGATACCGGTAACAGCTATGTCTTAGGAATTGGCATCAAATACAAACAATAAATAAACTCAATACATTATGAATAATTTAAAAAAAGGAATACTATTCGTGACGCTGTTTTCAGGTCTCTTTTTTATAAGCTGTAGCAATGACAGCAGCGAGGAGCTAATAGGAAACTGGGTTAAAAAATCGGCATTCGACGGACCAGCAAGATCCAGTGCTACCAGTTTTGTCATTGGCGATTATGCTTATGTTGCAACAGGTTATACCGGAGATGTTTATCTGAAAGATTTATGGTCGTATAATTCAACGGGAGATTACTGGGAGCAAAAAGCGGATCTTCCGGGTATCGGAAGAAGTTCTGCCTCGGCTTTTGCCTTAAATCAAAAAGGATATCTTGGCTTGGGTTATGATGGAACTAATAAATTAAAAGATTTTTATCAGTACGATCCGAGCAGCAATACCTGGGCCCAAAAGACTGATTTTGCCGGAACAGGTCGCTACGCAGCGGTAGGTTTTCAGGCGGGTGGAAAAGCCTATTTTGGAACCGGTTATGATGGAAATTACCTAAAAGATTTCTATCAGTACAACGATCAAGCCAATAGCTGGACGCTTGTAAATGGTTTTAGCGGAAATAAAAGACGTAATGCCACTGCTTTTGTAATTGCCGATAAAGTTTATTTGGGAACGGGAATTAATAACGGAGTATATCAGGAGGATTTTTGGGAATTTGATCCCGCCACTGAGGCATGGACCAGAAAACGAGACATTGATAAAGATACCGAAGACGACAGCTCCTACAATGATGATTATGCCGTTGTTCGTTCAAATGCCTCTGCTTTTGCCATGAATGGTTTGGGCTATGTTGTGGGAGGAGATAATATCAAAACCATCTGGGAATATAACCCCACCACCGATTTATGGTCAGAAAAAACACCAATGGAAGGTGCAACCAGAACAGATGCCGTTGGCTTTGCCATCAACAATCGTGGCTTTTATATGCTGGGAAGAACGGGTTCAACCTATTTTGATGATGCGTGGGAATTTAAACCGTTAGAAGCACAAACAAGTAATGACAACTAAAATAAAAATACCGTTCTTCTGGAATAAAATCCGGAAGAATGTATTGCTTACGGCACTTATTTTACAATTTTTAGCCTGCGCGAAAAATGAAACTTTTAAAATCGAAGCCTTCAAAACTACGTCAGGTTGGGGTTATTCGATTGCTACAAAGAACAAAATCATTATCAAGCAGGCTATTATTCCCGTCATAAACGACTCTAAAAGTTTTGCCTCAGAAAGAGATGCTTTAAAAGTGGCACATTTAGTCGTTACCAGACTCGATCAAAATAGATCGCCAACAGTAACCAAAAATGATTTAATTTTATTAAAAATAAAATTATAGATGAAACTCGATACGATTAGAAATACAAGTTCAAACAAAATTTTACTGCACACTATCATCTGGGTTTTCTTTATTCTGACTTCATTAATTCAATTTTACGAAAGTCCGTTTAAGGTTAGCGCCGATTTTTATGTACAATGGAGCACAGGAATTGTTTTGTTTTATCTGAACTTTTTCTATCTGGTTCCTGTCTTGCTTTTGGAGAAAAAATACTGGCTTTATTTTGTATTTGTATTTGCCCTTATTTTACTTTTTATGATTATCAGAATCAATTATTTTATTCCTGATTTTAGTCAGGCAAGGCCTTTAAAAAATTTACCGCCACCGGAAGATCTTAAGTTAATGTATAAAGGAACAAGAGTAAGGGCTGTTTTAGCAACAAGACAGCCTTTATTTTTTAAAATTGGCCCTTCGTTTTTCTATATTTTAATCATTACCATCAGTGCTATTATCAGAACGCTAACCGAATTTTACAACAATCAGCAAAACAAATTAATCGCCGAAACACACCGAACCAATACAGAGCTGATCTATCTGCGCAAACAAACCAATCCGCATTTTTTATTCAATTCATTAAATAGTATATATTCTCTGGCACACAAAAAATCAGATTTAGTTCCCGATGCCATCGTAACCTTATCAGAATTGATGCGCTATATGCTGTATGAAACGGATAATAAAACGGTCGATTTAGAAAAAGAAATCAATTACATCCAGAACTACATTGAATTGCAAAAACTCAGATTAAACAATATTGAAGACATCGTAATCAATGTTCATGGAGACACCAGAAACAAATTTATTGAGCCTTTATTATTGATTTCGTTTGTTGAAAATGCGTTCAAATACGGAACCGATTACAAAGGTGCCGCTCACGTAAAAATTAAGATATTCATTCTAAACAGCAGTCTGGATTTCTGGATTGAAAATACGATTGAAGACTATAGTAAAGATCCTGACAACTCAGGAATTGGGCTGGTCAACATTCAAAACCGACTGGATTTGCTTTATCCCAATGCGCATAAACTTGATATCACACAAGACGACGAATTTTTTCGCGTGCATTTGAATTTGGAATTGGATAAAATTCAAACCGCGATAGATTAGACCTTTTTACCTAAGGTTACTTTACAATAAAAGCCGAAAAGTTCTTCTACGTATTTTTATGATAATTTTAAAACTTATTTTATTGGTTTAAAAGTACTTTTGACGCTAAACAAAACTTTAAAATTAAAACTTCAACAGATGAAATGTGTAATTATAGACGATGAACCTTTAGCAGTTGAATTACTGGAAGATTTTGTTCAAAAAGTAGATTCTCTCGAATTGATCCATACTTTTAACAATGCCATTGATGCCATTTCTTTCATCAATCAGAACAATGTTGATTTGATTTTTCTGGACATCCAGATGCCGCATTTCTCAGGAATTGATTTCTTAAATACGATCGAGAAAAAACCATTAGTTATTTTTACAACTGCTTTTTCTGATTATGCCGTTGAAGGTTTTAACCTCGGAGCAGTGGATTATTTGGTTAAACCTATTCCGTTTCACCGGTTTTTGAAATCGGTCGTGCGAGCACAACAAGTATTAAATCCGACCACAACGGTTCAGGCTATTTCAGAACACACTACCGCACCAGAACTGGAACAGGATTTTATGTTCGTAAGAGCGGAATACGAAAATGTAAAAATGAATTTCTCTGATATTCTATTTATTGAAGGACTAAAAGATTACGTAAAAATTTATACTATTGATAACAAATTTACTCTCACACTAATCAGTTTAATTAAGCTAGAAAATCTGCTTTCGAACAAAGGATTCTCCCGAATTCACCGCTCTTATATCATCAATATAAAACACGTGAAATCCATTCAGAAGAATAAAGTTTTGATTAGCGATAAACGCATTCCTATTAGTGAAAGTTATAAGACTTCTTTCTTCGAAAGAATCAACCTTTAGATTCAATTTCAAAAATCGAAATTCCAAATTCCAATATGTTGCGTAAAACTTTTGGAATTTGGAATTTGAAACTTCTAATATTTACAACGTTTCTTCATTTTTAAACCAGCCGGAATACATGACGTAATTGTTTGAAATACGCTCAATTTCGCCTGCAAAATCAGACTGATCAATGTCTTTTACTTTTTTAGCCGGGACACCTGCATAAATACTTCCCGAAGTTATGACCGTATTCTGAGTAACGACAGCACCGGCTGCAATAATCGAGTTGCTTTCAACCACACAGTTATCCATAACAATAGCGCCCATACCAATCAAAACATTATCGTGAATCGTGCAGCCGTGAACAATGGCATTGTGTCCTATAGAAACATTGCTGCCTATAATAGTAGGGTGTTTTTGATAGGTACAATGGATGATGGCACCGTCCTGAATGTTCACCTTATTTCCAATAGTAATAAAGTTAACATCACCACGAATAACGGCATTGAACCAAACACTGCAGGAATCTCCAAAAGTCACATCACCCACAATGGTAGCATTTTCGGCCACATAGCAATCTTCTGGAATCAAAGGTGCTTTTCCGTTTACAGATTTAATCAGCATAATATTTTTTTAATTAATGGCAGGACAATTACAGTCGTAACGTTCCTTTTTACAAAATAAATTAATTCCGAGGGTAATTTGGTGATAGCCACCTGTGTCAAATTTCACATCACCTGTAACCTGAGAATAGGTATAAGCAAACATGAAATTTTTATAGTTCACCCCAACGATTGGCGTAATATACTGTAGTTTTTGCGCGGCTACTCCACTATTAGTGCCGTACTGAGTACCATTAAAACCTTTTCGATAAGACAAGGCAGCCCACAGACTTCCAAAATCCATATTTTTATAGGCTTTAAGGTTTAAATCGATAGTTTTTTCTTTGGTTTTATCGAACACTTGAAACATTACGGAAGGTTCCCAGGTGATCTTACTTTTTTTCCCAAAAACATATCCTGCACTTAAAAGTAATTTTCTTAGATTATTACTTTCATATTCGGTGTACAATTCTCTTCTGGTTTCCAAAACGCCCTGAACTGTTGCATGGGCATAAAAATCAAGATAATTGTAGGACGCCCCGATATCAAGATTAAAATAAGAATCTTTTTGAATAGAGCCAAAGACGATAGGATCAAAAGTGGTTCCAAATTTAGTTTCATCCAATTGACTCTGAATCACTCCCCCGCTAATACCAAATGAAAGCTGATTTAAATCGAGTTCATCTCTGGAAAACAAGATATGATGCGCATAGGTAAGTTTTACCCCTTTTTGAGAATGATAACCGTTTTTATCATTAAAAATAATAATTCCGGCTCCTGACCGCTCTCCTATTCTGCCATTAAAAGTCAACGTTTGCAAAAACGGAGCATCCTCCTGTCCAAACCATTGTTTTCTCGCAGTCAGTCTTATCTTGGCACAATTCGCCGCTCCCGCCATCGACGGATGAATTAAGTAATAATTATCTGACAGATAATCAGAATAAACCGGTATCCCTTCTTGTGAATAAGAGTATGCTGAT
The DNA here is from genome assembly GCF_000335775.1 of Flavobacterium sp. WG21. Lineage (NCBI taxonomy): Bacteria > Pseudomonadati > Bacteroidota > Flavobacteriia > Flavobacteriales > Flavobacteriaceae > Flavobacterium > Flavobacterium sp. WG21. The sequence goes on along the minus strand of NZ_AMYW01000028.1, from coordinate 37,585 downwards.
ACAATTAAAAAAAACAATAAAACTCTGATTCTAAATTTCATAGGAATAACATATTGATCATAAATTTAAGGCGCTACAAATTTAATAAGATTTATTGGAAAAGAGTCTTAATTCTTTTATTAAAAAATCGAATAGTAGGTATACGCAAAAAATAACTTTACTAAATTTGTAAAAAATTACAAATCATGACAAAAATCACCATAAAAGAAACTCAAAATCCAACGATATTAAAGTTCGAATTCGAGGATTTCATCACTCAGAATCAAAGTTTCGAATTCAAAAATATTGACGAAGCACAAGCCTCTCCTTTAGCACAACAATTGTTCTATTTACCGTTTGTAAAAACCGTTTATATTTCAGGAAACTTTATCGCAATCGAAAGATATAGTATTGTAGAATGGGATGATGTGAAAGATGCGGTTGCGGAACAAATTACTTCATTTGTAGACAAGGGAGGCGTAATCATTAAAGTTGAAGAAACCCAAGCCAAAAAACAACCTATTACGGTTTATGGAGAAACCACTCCTAATCCTGCAGCTCTAAAATTTGTAGTGAGTAGAATGCTGACCAGAAATGCTGTTGAGTATAAAAACATCGATCAGACTGCTTCTTCTCCATTAGCCAAAGAATTATTCAAATTTCCTTATGTAAAAGAAGTTTTTATCGATGAAAACTACATTTCGGTAACCAAATACGACATCAATGACTGGCAGGAAATCACACTTGAAGTACGAACTTTTATCAAGCAATTTATTGAAAACGGAGGAACTGTTTTAGATGAAAGTCTAATTGAAGTGGCTACAAAAAATGACATCACAAAAGACGAAGCATTTGACAAACTGGATGTTACTTCGCAGCAAATCATTAACATTCTTGAAGAATACGTAAAACCTGCAGTTGCTGCTGACGGTGGAAATATTGCTTTTGACTCTTATAATGAAGAGGATAAAACAGTAAAGGTAATTCTACAAGGAGCTTGTAGTGGCTGCCCATCCTCAACTTTTACTTTAAAAAGCGGAATCGAAAATATGCTAAAAAGCATGTTAAATGACGAAGCCATTAAAGTAGAGGCTGTAAACGCTTAATTTTTTTATCCTTTATAAAATACAGAAAGCGTCTGCCATTGGCAGGTGCTTTTTTCATTAAAACACATATCTCACTAATTATCAGTAAATTATTAATCAAATAACGTTGTACTATTTTAAAAATAGTTAATATTGTATTCTAAACCAATCAATATCAAGACTATGGGATTATCTTCATTCTTTAAGAACTTATTTGGCACAGCCAAAGATTCTGCTACTGATCTGGCACATCAGGCCGAAACCACTTTTGAACAAGCCAAAGAGGCCGCTGCTCCTTATATTGATAAAGCAGAAACCTTCGCCGAAGAAACTTTCGCAAAAGCCAAAGAAGCATCAGAACCGCTGATTGAAACAGCAACGGATTATGCACATCAGGCGAAAGACATCGTTAGCGAATATGTTGAAAAAGCATCTGATTCTATAAGCGATGTGATTGATTCAGTAAAAGAAAAAACCAGCGAACTAACCGGAGAAACTAAGGCAATTGTTTCAGAAACCGTAACTGATATCAGCGAAAAAACGGTTACTAAAGCTGATGATGTTATTGATGGGACTACTAACAAGGAATAAAACTCCTTTTTCTTATCCCGGGAATTATTTTTATATTTGCACAACTAATATACCTTCTCTTTGGGAAGGTTTTTTTATTCTAAAAATATGTACAATTCAGAACAGATTAGCAATTATGCTACTAAATTTATTAACGTATTAATTGATTATTCTCCAAAATTAATCTCGGCATTCATCATTTTATTTGTCGGAATCTATGCCATCCGATTAATCAGCAGAATCATCACAAAAATAATGATCCAAAGAAATCTGGATCCCACATTGACCCGATTCCTCTCTGACATTTTGATTTGGGCACTTCGAATTTTATTGTTTGTGACTTTTATTTCAAAATTGGGTATCGAAACATCATCCTTTGTTGCCATATTAGGAGCAATGGGTCTTGCCGTAGGTTTGTCTTTACAGGGCTCTCTATCTAATTTTGCAGGAGGAATGCTAATTATTGTATTCAAACCTTTCAAAGTAGGCGATACGATCGAGACCGCAGGAGGAGTTATTGCAACAGTTGTAGAAATTCAGATTTTTGTAACAAAGATGTTAACCGCTAACAATCAAACTGTTTTTGTTCCAAATGGAGCTTTATCAAACGGTACTATTATCAATTATTCAATGCAGGGAGAACGAAGAGCCGATTTGACTTTTGCTGTTTCGTATGATTCTGATATAAAAAAGGCAAAAGACATTCTTTTGAACGTTTTAAACAACAATCCAAAAGTACTTAAAAAACCTGCTCCTGAGGTTTTTGTAAAAAACTTAACCGCAAGTTCTGTAGAGTTTGCTGTACGTCCGTGGGCAAAAAACGCTAATTACGGAGCTGTTTTTTCTGAGACTTTAGAGAATTGTAAAGCAGCATTAGATGAAGCCGGAATTTCGGTTCAGCCGTATACTCTTCAAAAATAAAAAGTTTTATGCTTTTTTTGATGGAGGAGCCATCATAAAATCTTTTAAATAATAAGGTTCAAAATAAGCGACATCAACAGTGTCGCTTTTTTGATATTTATCATAACTGATTTTACTCATTGCAGCAGCCGAAGGATATTTGATCTCTTCTAAAAACACAAAATTTGATTGGGTTAAAACTGTTTTACATTTTTCGGCACAATCACCTACAAAATACACAGTCTCTGCATACCCCTTAAAAGAATCCTCCGTAATAATTTCAGCCTGAATGGTTCTTTCCACTTTTAAATCAGCTGTAAATACTTCGCTATACACTTCCATTCTTCTGGCATCCAGCATCGGAATAATTTTCCCTTCGGAAACCTTAGCCTGTGAAGCTAATGTTTGCAAAGTATCAACTGCAATCAAAGGAATGTTTAAGGCAAAACACAATCCTTTAGCGGCCGAAACCCCAATACGCAGACCGGTATAAGACCCCGGTCCCTGACTCACGGCAACAGCCACTAAATCCTCAATCGCTACACCAGCTTCAGCAATTACCTCTTCGATAAAAACATGCAGTTTTTCAGCATGTGAATAACCTTCTTCGGCAATTTCCCTGCATATAATGGTTTCTCCGTTTTTAGCAATGGATACGGAGCAATTTTTGGTAGCGGTTTCAATATTGAGAATAAAAGACAATGTATGTAATTTTAAATTTTTATTAGGATGCAAATTATTTCTTAGAAGTATCTGCTTTTTTGAGTTTTACTTTATCTCCGGAATTCAAATCTTTAGAGACAGTGGTATAAGGTCCTGTGATGACAACATCTCCTGCTTTCAATCCTGACATTACTTCAATATTCGTATCGTCCTGTATACCTGTTTTGATAATTTTAATTTTGGCTTTGTTTCCTACTTTCACAAAAACGCACTCAAACTTTTTATCGCTTTTCGGAGCTGCTTTTTTGTCTTCGTTTGGATCTTCTACCTTAAAGTCTTTTACTGCAGCGGTATCTGACTTAACCACAACTGAGCTGATTGGCACTGCCAAAACATTATTCTTAGTTTTGGTACGAATATCAACCGTAGCCGTCATTCCGGGTCTGAAAGGAGAATAAGTACTTGGTTGCCCTTCCAGTAAATCCTGATAAGATTCTTTTAAGATACGTACCTTAACTTTAAAATTTGTTACCTGATCAGAAGTCAGTGCTGTACTGGCCGAATTAGAGATACTGGTTACAATACCTTTAAATTTCTTTTTCAGATAAGCATCAACTTCAACGTTAGCTTCGTCACCAATTTTTACTTTAACGATGTCATTTTCGTTTACGTCAACTTCAACTTCCATATTGTTTAAGTTGGCTACACGCAAAAGTTCTGTTCCGGCCATTTGCTGCGTTCCTAAAACACGCTCTCCCAGCTCTACATTTAAAACCGAAATGGTTCCGTCAGCAGGAGCATAAATTAACGTACGCCCTAAGTTGTCTCTGGCCTCTGTAACCGATGCCGAAGCACTTTTAACATTGTAATATGCATTTTGCTTGGTGGCCTTGGCTACTTCGTAAGTCGAAATGGCCTTATCCCAATCTGATTTTGAAATTACTCCTTTTTCGTATAACGTTTTGTTACGGTCGTAATTTGCTTTTGCTTCATTAAAACTAGCCTCAGACTGCGTTAAACCGGCCTTAGTTCCTGACAGATTAGCCACAGAACGATCTAAACCGGAGGTGTACAAATCAGGATTTATTTTTACCAATAAATCTCCTTTTTTAACCACCTGGCCTTCTTTTACATTTAACGCAATAATTTCTCCCGAAACCATTGACGAAAGCTTCACTTCAATTTCAGGCTGGATTTTTCCGGTTGCCGAAACTGTTTCAACAATTGTTGAAGCTATTACTTTTGAAATTTCTACTTCTGTTCCTTCATCCTTATTCCCAATGACTCCTGCTTTCGAAAGACCAACTAAAACTGCTATAAGCACTACTGCGCCACCTACTAAAAGATAAATCGTTTTTTTAGACATAATAAATTATTTTGTAACAATTGGAACAATTGGAATTCCAAAGTAGAATTCTAATATTTTTATTTTAAATATGTAATCGTATTTTGTTCGGATCACATCGGACTGCGCATTTGTTAACAATGTTTGTGCCTGAGTAAAATCAAAAGAATTCATTAAACCTACATCATACTTTTCTTTCGCGTAGTTATAGGCCTGCTGTCTTGCTTCTAATGTTACGGTAGACGATTCGTAAGTATTTAAAGCTCCTTTCGCATTTGTAAAAGCGGTATAAACATTACGTTGCAAATCTAAACTTTTTTGCTCTAAATCTATTTTAGATTTTTCTAAACTTACTTTACTGCGCTCTACATTATTTCGAACTGAAAAACCATTAAAAATTGGCACATCTAAACGAAAACCAAAATTATGTCCTTTATTATCACTGAACTGTTTAAATATCGGATCCGGCCCTACAGAATAGGGTTTATTATTTTCATCCAGTCTGGTTCGGTCACTGTAACTCGCTCTGGTATCGAATCCATAAAACCCTCTTAATGTTGGCTGATAAGCTCCTTTTGCAATAGTAACACTTTTCTGTGCAATTTCAAGATTGGTTTGCGCCAGTTTTAGTTCAGTTCTTGTTTCTTTTGCTTTGTTGTAAATCTCATCCGGAGTTTGAGCCATAATGTTATTTTCATCTTTTGCGTTAGTATCATCTACCACATCAAAATCTGTAAATTCTTTTAGTTGTAAAAGTTGGGCCAAACTCAATTTTGAGATTAAGAAATTATTTTCTGAAACGGTGATATTTTGTTTATCAGTTGCGACAGTTGCTTTTAAATCAAACAAATCACCTCTGGGAATAGTCCCGGCATTAACCATTTCTTCTGAACGAGCCAAACGTTTTTCATCAATGGTTAGCTGTTCTTGTTTTATTTTTAAATCTTCTTTATTCGAAAGGATCTGAAGGAAGGCATTGGCCACATTCAGTGAAATATCTTCCTGCATTTTCAGCAATTGATATTGTGAAGCGATGATGGCAAGTTTTGTTCTTCTATACGTATTTTGAATTTGCAAACCTTTATAAATATCAACTCCCGCACTTAAACCTACAGAAGAGTACTGCGTTGTTTGATTACGCAAAAGACCGGTTGTAAGATCCTGATTCAAACCAATGTTCCAGGAATGTGATGCATTACCACTTACTGACGGAAGATAACTTCCAAAGGCAGCCCTTTTGTCAATCGCTGCATTTTGAACATCCAGTTCTGACAACTTTATCGTAATATTATTTTCTAATGCATAACGAACACATTCTTCCAAAGTCCATTTCTTTGTTTGCGCCTGACCCGATAAGCCAAACCCGAATAACACTGCAAAAACCAGACTATTACATTTATTTATTTTCATATATTTTGAATGAAAGCATAGTAACCCTACTACGCAAATTTAACATTTTTTAAAAACCAAAAATTCTTTATTTGCTCAAATTACTTCTTTTCTTCACTGATCAAACCCTGATTCCAAATTTTAATTTTATCCGAAGCTTTGATTCCGCTTTTTACCTGAACGTAAATTCCGTCACTTACTCCTAAAACTAAATCTTTTCTTTGAAATTTCTGAGGATTAATTTCAATCTCAACATAAGGCTTTTGTGTCTTTTTATCAAACTGTACCAGTGATTCTTTTATTGCCAGAACTTTATCTGCTTTTTCTAAGATAATTGAAGCGTTTGCACTCAAACCTGCTCTGATAAAAGTAGCATCTCTATTCACTAAAGCTGCTTTAATTTCAAACTGAATTGCTCCGTTTTCTACAACACCTTTAGGCGCAATATCGGTCAGAGCAGCTTCAAATTTTTTATTCTCGATCGCTCCTACGGTGATTTCAATTGGCATTTTTTCTTTGATTTTCCCTACTTCAGATTCATCAATTTTTCCAATAAAAATCATTCTTCCCACATCCGCTACGCTCGCAATAGTAGTTCCTTCATTAAAATTATTACTCTCAATAACCTGATTTCCTACTTTAACCGGAACTGCCAGTACCATTCCGTTTACTGTGGAACGGATTAACGTATTGGCATAATTCCCAAGTGAAGTTGTTGTTCCTGTTTTAACAATATCTAAACTTTGCTTTGCTGCCAGATAGTTTTGTTTGGCTTGTTTGTACGCTAATTGTGCTGCATCAAAATCATTTGCTGAAATTACGTCTTTATCGAACAATGTTTTTTGTCTTTGATATATTTTTTCCTGATTGTCTAAAGCAATTTTGGCAGTCTGTACCTGATTCTGGGTACTGCTTACATTAGAAACATTGGCGACAACTCTAATTTTGGCAATCATATCGCCGGCTTTAATTTTCTCTCCCGCTTTGATATACACTTCTTCGATAATCCCTGAGATGTTTGGTTTGATTAGGACCTCTTCATTAGGCTGAATATTACCGGTTGCAATGGTATTCTTGACGATAGTTTTAATCTCTGCTTTCTCCGTTTTAAATACAATTGGAGACTCTTGATTCTTAGCGTACAAGTAATACAGTGCGCCAAAGAAAACTATAGCAATAAAGATTAAAATGGTTACGGTTACTCCTTTTTTCATTGTGTTTTCAGTTTAATTCGATTATATTCTGATTGATAATTTATTCTGTTCGTAAAGCATCTACCGGCTTCACATTAATTGCGGTTTGTGCCGGAATAAACCCTGCCAGCAAACCTGATCCTACTAATATTATTAAAGCCACAAATACTACTCTCAAATCGACACTTGGATTTGCAAACATGGTATTGCTATCCGGCGGCATTGAAGCTAATGCCATGTTTAAAAGTGCAATAATTCCGGTCGCTACAGCAATACCCAACATTCCTGAAATAATGGTCAAAAATATAGACTCTGCTAAAATTTGTCCCCGAATAGCAGCTGGTGTCGCTCCTAAAGCTCTGCGGATACCTATTTCTTTGGTACGTTCTTTCACTACAATAAGCATGATATTTGAAATACCGATCACTCCTGAAATCAGCACTAAAGTCCCCACGAAATAAGCAATGATTTTTAAGATACTGAACAAACTCTGTACTTTGTTGAACTGCTCGTATAAATCAAAATTACCTACAGCACGCTCATCTGTTGGATTTATAGAATGCAGTCCTTTAATAATCTCGAGGATTTTTGGTTTTAAATCGGTAATAGACGTTTCATCTTTTGCAGTAAGTGCCATCCATCCCACTTTATCTCCGTAATTGAAAGCCTGTTGAAAAGTGGTAAATGGAATAAATATATTCTTTTGCTCCTGCTCTGCATTTCCTCCCTGTTGTTTTGAATTGTAAACTCCTACCACCATAAAATTGATTCCGTTGATTTTCACATAAGTTCCAATCGCTTCTTCCTCTTTTCCATAAAGTTCACTGATAACACCTTTACCTACCACGGCAACTTTTCGTCTTTCAAGGATGTCCTGCTGATTTACAAATCGCCCTTTAATAATATCCATCGGCTGCTGCTTGATCAGCTCCGGGTAATCTCCATAAATAGTAAATGCCGAAGTTTTGGTCCCTCGAACCACATTATTAGTCCCATTAAAATCACCCAGTTGATTTCGAGGCGACACATATAACAAATCCGGCAAAGCTGCTTTTAAAGCTCCGACATCACTGTTTCTAAAATCATAACGACGTGTTTTAGGCAAACCCTTGTAGGCTTTCGATGTGGTCTGACTCCACATAAACATGGTGTTTGTGGCAATTCCGTCAAAACCTTTCTTAACTCCGTTCTCTAAACCGTTTCCGGCAGCCAGCAATATCACCAAAATAAAGATACCCCAAAATACACCAAACGCTGTTAGCACCGTTCTAAAAACGTTGGCTGTTAAAGCCTGTAAAATCTCGTCCCAATTATCTTTCTTAAACATAATTATTCGTCTCTAAGTGCTACAATAGGTCTAATTTTTGCCGCATGATAAGCCGGAAAAAATCCTGCCAAAGCACCTGCAAATATGAGCAGCGCCAGTGTAGTTAAAGCCACACTAAAATCGACTTCAGGATTTCTAAAATACTCGCTTTGTACCATCGGCCCAACAAATTCCAATAACGCTAAACTAGCCAGTAAACCAGTGAATCCGGCAATAGTGGTTATAAAAATAGATTCATGCAGAATCATCGAAATGATGGAAAACGGAGAGGCTCCGAGTGCTTTTCGTATTCCAATTTCCTTTGTTCTTTCTTTTACAATAATCAACATGATATTACTTACCCCAACAACTCCCGCAATGATGGTACAAATACCTACCCACCAAAAGAACAATCTTATGTATAAGTTTAAATCATAAAACTGTTTTGCATCTTTAACGGAATTGTAAACTCCAACTCCACTGTCATCATTCGGAGCAATTACATTTTTACTTTTCAAAAGGTCTTTTAAATCTTGTGTGAATTTTTCAGATTGCGCCAAAGCTTCATTGTAATCATTCGTTTTCTTTAACGTAAAAAACAGATTACTGATTTTATCCCCTCCGCCGTAAGCTCTCTGAACAGTAGTTTTAGGCAGATAAGCTCTGGTTTCTTCTCTTTCTCCTCCCGGATCAGTAAAAACTCCTACTACTTTAAAATTGATATTATTGATCGAAATTTCTTTTCCCAAAGGATCTTTGTCCTTAAACAAATCTGTTTTGACTTTCATTCCAATGCAAGCTACTTTTTCATTATTCGCCAAATCATTACTGTTTATGTATCTTCCCTGAACAACAGTAAGATTCTCGATTCCTGAATAATCCGGATCAACTCCTCTGTATTGATAACTTCCGGATTCTTTTCCATAGGCAAAGGTTCCTCCCCAATAATTTTGTGTTGCGGCCTTCAAGTCCAGTTTATCATTAAATTTCTGTACCGATTGTGAATAATCACTATTTCTAAACTGAATTTGTCTTCCCGGATTCAGCCCTTTATATTCTTTTGTTGTTGTTCCCGACCAAACCTCAATAATCCCAGCAGCATCACGTTCAAATTGTTTCTCAATTCCGTTTTGAAGTCCTTTACCTGCTCCAAGCAAAATCACCAAAATAAAAATCCCAGACGCTACAGAAACTCCGGTTAGAAATGTTCTCAATCGGTTTTTAGAGATTGCCTCAAATATTTCCTGCCAACGCTCAATATTAAACATAAGATGAAGCTCTAACTTGTTCTACCTTTTTATCATCGATAATTAATCCGTCTTTCAGGACCACATTTCTTTTGCACATTGCGGCAATATCAGGTTCGTGAGTTACGATCAGGATTGTTTTACCTTCATCGTTAATCCCCTGAATCAGTTCCATAACCTCATAAGAAGTTTTAGTGTCCAATGCTCCTGTTGGCTCATCTGCCAATAAAACTTTTGGATTCGAAGCCAGAGCTCTTGCAATGGCAACACGCTGTTTCTGACCTCCTGAAAGTTCATTCGGTAAGTGATGAGAATGCGAGCCAAGTCCTACTTTCTCTAAATATTTCATAGCGATATCGTAACGCTCCTTTCTCTTGATTCCCTGATAATACAAAGGCATTGCAACGTTATCGAGAGCGGTTTTATAATTGATCAGATTGAAAGACTGAAATACAAATCCCAAAAATTTATTGCGGTATTTAGACGCTATTGTTTCGTTTAACTTTTTGATCGGGGTTTTATCTAAAATATAACTACCGGAATCAGCCTCGTCGAGAATTCCTAAAATATTCAAAAGTGTTGATTTCCCAGATCCTGATGATCCCATAATTGCAACCAACTCACCTTCTTCAATATTAAAATTAATTCCCTTTAACACGTGTAACTCCGAACTACCCATTTTATAGGATTTGTGCAAATCTTTGATCTCAATCATTGTGGTAATTGTTAAATTTTAAAACAATAATAACGTTTTTCTTAACTTTTTTATGATAAGAAAACGTTAATAATTATCCCTTCTTCTTTGAATAAGACTCACTTTCTTGCTAATTGTTACACATTTTTACAATAATATAATTGTTTTATTAATTTTGTCAGACTAAAAAAATCATACCGATGAAGTTTTCTTCCATTATCTCCTCATTCACGCTACTTGCTGTACTTGCAGGCTGCTCTACAGCCCAAAAACTGGAAACCCTAAAACCGGAGCCTGATGACGCAAGTCCGTTAGTTTACGAAGCAAACCCCTCTTTTATCAATTTACCAATTACAGTAAAACTTAGCGATATTGAAAATCAGACCAATGCCCTTTTAACCGGATTGATTTATGAAGACAATACGATCGACGACGACGATATCGAAATGAAAATCTGGAAGCAGGCTCCTATAAAAATTCAGAATGACCCTGCAAGCCCAGACAAGAAAATAAAAACGATCCTACCTTTAAAAGCCACTATTAAATACAGAATCGGAACCAAAAGACTAGGTGTTGAACTTTACGACACCAGAGAGTTTAATCTGAATGGTGTAATTACCCTTTCCAGTGAAGTGGCGCTGACAAATTGGAAATTAAACACTAAAACGGAGTTTAAATCATTAGACTGGAGCGAAAGTCCGACCATGCAGGTTTTTGGTAAAAACATGCCTATTACTTATCTGATAAACCCGGCTATTTCTATTTTTAAATCAAAAATTGAAAAGAAAATAGACGAGGCTATCGAAAAATCGATGGATTTTAAACCTAATGTTTTAACTGCTTTAGAGAAGATATGCACTCCCTTCCAACTAAGTGACACTTATGAAAGCTGGCTTAGAATTGTTCCTGTTGAAGTGTATTCAACCAATGCTAAATTAAAAAATGATCAGTTTTTACTGGACATGGGAATGAAATGCAACATGGAAACCATCGTAGGCAAACAACCCGAATCTAAATTCAGTGCCAATAAAATTATACTGAAACCTGTCGCTAAAATTCCTAATCAGATTTCAGCAAACATTGCTGCCATATCTACCTATGTTGATGCTTCAAAGATTATGACGAAGAATTTTGCAGGTCAGGAATTTGGTTCGGGCAGCAAAAAAGTGACGGTAAAAAATGTATCCATCTGGCATAAAAACGGAAAGATGGTTATTGCTCTTGATGTTTTAGGTTCTGTAAACGGAACACTTTATTTAAACGGATTTCCTCAATACAATCCTCAGACTAAAGAAATTTACTTCGAAAAACTGGATTATGTTTTAGATACCAAAAGCAGGTTAATGCGCACTGCAAGCTGGCTGGGGCAGGGTTATGTTTTAAGAAAAATGGAAGAGAGCTGTCGTTATTCGATACAACCCAATTTAGAGGAAGGCAAGAAAAACATGGCGGCTTATCTTAAAAACTATTCTCCAATGCCGGGTGTTTTTGTCAATGGAAAAATGGAAGACATTCAGTTTGATAAAATTCAGCTAACCAATCAGGCCATTATTGCTTTTATCAAAATAAACGGAACTGTGAATGTCTCGGTTAACGGTTTGAAATAATAACTAGGTAATGAGATAATTAGAAAATTAGATAATGAATGAATTGCCACATTATCTAATTTTCTAATTGACTAATTGTCTGACTTTTTCTTTTTTGACTGGTACATTCTGTATATCAGAACACCTATTACTGCCACCAGTAAATACGGAATAACCATTAAATATACGATTCCATTGTTTACTGCTTCTGCTTTTTTAACATTTGAATCTCCACCAAGCGCTGCACGACACATCGCACATTGCGCATTCGCGTTTAGAGAAAAGAGAATAGACGCCAGAATATAAAAGCATTTCGTTGACAAAAAATTCAAAAACCTACTTCTATTTACTTTTCTATTTTCTTTATTCTTTAATCTATTTTCCATTTTAAGCATAATAAGGAGAAATCATTAGGTAAACCACAACACCGGTAACCGCAACATACAACCAAAGCGGGAATGTTATTTTAGCAATTTTTTTATGTCGGTCAAAGCGTTTTGCCAATGCACGTACATACGTAATTAATACCAATGGAATAATGGCAATAGACAATAAAATATGAGTCACCAAAATAAAGAAATAGATATAACGAATTGCTCCTTCACCACCAAATTTAGTAGAATCAGAGGTCATGTGATACGCCACGTACATAACTAAAAAAGCTACCGAAAGTCCAATCGCTAAAGTCATTAAGCGTTCATGGAGCTTACGTTTTCCATTTTTAATGGCCAATACAGCCCAAACTAAAACTACAGCGGTAATACCATTTGTTGTTGCGTAAATTGGAGGCAGAAACGAAAGCGGTTCTACTTCAATCCCTAAGTCTTTCAATTTTACTCCAAATAAAATGGCAACCACAAGTGGAATTACAATTGAAACCGCAACAATAAACTTACTGAATTTTTTCTCTAATGAATGATCTTCCATTTCTATTCTTCTAATAATATTTTAATATCTTCCTGTATGTCTCTAACTCCTTTTTTATCTAATCCGTCATAATAGATATTTGGGTTTCCGAATTCATCTTTTCTGCAACGAATATTTCCTTCTTTATCAATTAAAGCGAACAAACCTGAGTGTTCAAAACCACCGCTCACTTTTTCATTCTCTCCGGCATATAAATTGAATCCTTTATTAGACAATTCCATGATCGTATTTTTATCCCCCGTTAAGAAATTCCAGGTAGAAGATTTTACTCCTAATAACTTCGCATGTTCTTTTAAAACCTGTGGTGTATCATGTTTAGGATCGATTGTGATGGATACGATTCCGAAATTTGGATTTCCGAAAAAAGTCTTTTCGATCTCCAGCATGCTTAAATTCATTTTCGGGCAAATTGACGGGCAGGTTGTGAAGAAAAACTCTAACACATACACTTTTCCTTTGTAAGTATCATTCGAAACTTTAGCATTGTCCTGATTGGTTAATTCAAATTTCGGCGCTGGTCCAATTTTCATTAATTTACCATCCGATTTTGAAGTTTTCAATCCTACATTGTCCAGACGGTTTCCTTTTACAATGTCTCCGTTTTTAACTCTGTCAACAATTTTAGGAACTGCATAAATTCCAAAAATTAAAATGATAAACGAAATACCGATATATGATTTATTCTTAAACATGATAGAAAGATTAAAGTTGTTTAGTTGCGTTGTGATTCTTTTTTAGAGCAGCACGATATTCGTATAGAATGATTTTAAAATCATCCAGCATTTCATTGCTTAGCTCTGAAGGATGAAAAGTGTCATATCCTTCTTTATATTCAGCTGCATCTTTTCTTCCTCTAAGATTTCTTTCTTTATCGACGATAAAAACATTCGGAGTTCCAAGATTCTGATCTAATTTTCCTTTTAACTTTAGCTGATTGTAGAATGTTTGAATTTCTTCCGGTGAAGCGAAGACGAAGTTCCAGCCTTTCACGTCTGTAAAAGGTTTAAGAGCATCTACTACTTTTTGCGCATCGGCTTCAGTTCCCAACGGGCAAAGTATTACAAACTGAAGATCTTCAAAACCATTATAGCGTTTGTAAATTTTTTCGTTTAAGTTAAAATAATTCCCGCGATTGCTTAAAATTTCAGATCCTGAAAAACCAAGAACCGTGATCTTTTTATCCAGCAAAACTTTCTTTCCGTTCAGGGATTTCCAATCACCGAAATCTTTAATTTTTGGTGTTATAACAGGAAGTGTAGTAAAGCTGTTAACCCCTGAAGCAAAAAACAAATAGGCTACAATTGGCAAAACAAAAAGAGCAAAAAGAACTATATTTTTTTTCATTATATCTGTACAAGTTATTGAGGTACAAAAATAAAAAAATCCCGATGTTATCGGGACTCTTTTCGAATTAATATCATGTTAAAAATTCCATTTAATAGTAGAATCTTTAAAAACCCCATAAATATAATGTCCTTCTGTTAACAGAATAAACAATAAATATAATACCAGGAAAATAACCGGTGCTACAACAGACCATCTAAGGCTGCTTTTTTCACCTTCCATGTGCATAAATGCCCATACTATATAATATGCTTTGAATATTGTAAGGATGTAAAAAATCCAGTTCAATAAATTCAAGCCAACAAAATGATTAAACTCTAATGATGCAGGTTTGTAGATACCTAAAATAACCTCTACTGTAGTTACTACTGATAGTAATGCAAAAACAAACCAGATTCTTTTTGTATTTGATACGTGCTCGTGTGACATAATAATTAAAATCTAAAATTAAACTAAGTAGAAAACTGTAAATACAAATACCCAAACTAAATCGACAAAGTGCCAGTATAAACCAACTTTCTCTACCATTTCGTAGCTTCTTCTTTTCTCGTAAGTACCTAATAATACATTAAAGAAGATAATGATATTAATGATAACTCCTGAAAATACGTGGAATCCGTGGAATCCTGTGATGAAGAAAAAGAAATCAGCAAATAATTTATTTCCGTATTCGTTTCTAATCAAATTAGCACCTTCCACAACATATTTAGCACTTGCTAAACGAGCTTCAGACTCTTCTCTTGATAAAACTGTTTTTTTCTTTTTGTCTGTAAGATGTTCTGTTCTGATTAAAACTTCAGGATGAGCTTTAAAACCTGCCTGAATTTCTGCAACTGTATAGGTTGGCTGTGCCTGAGCATCTTCCATAAACCATGTTGAATGGCTTCTTGTTAAAGCTTCTCTTTGTTCCGGTAATTTAACCGCAAAATCAGCAAGAGCAACTCTTTTACCATCTTTATCAACAAACTGCAATAAACTTCCACCTGCTGTTTCAACTGCTCCATACTCTCCTTTAATGAAGTTTTTCCACTCCCAGGCCTGAGACCCCACGAAGATTAAACCTCCAATAATAGTTAAGAACATATAAATTGCAACCTTTGTTTTTTTCAATTGGTGACCTGCATCAACGGCCAAAACCATTGTTACAGATGAGAAAATCAAAATAAAAGTCATTAAGGCTACATAATACATTGGTGCCGCAACGCCATGCATAAAAGGAAAGTGAGTAAACACTTCATCAGCCAAAGGCCAGGTTTCAATAAATTTAAATCTTGAAAAACCATAAGCAGCAAGGAATCCAGAGAATGTTAAGGCATCTGATACGATAAAAAACCACATCATCATTTTACCATAACTTGCTCCTAATGGCTGGATCTCATGACCGCCTCCCCAAGTTTTTTCGTCGTTGTTTGCAGTAGTAACTGTCGCTCCCATAAAAGATATTCGTTAAAAAGTTCCCAAATTTACGTTTTTTTCTTATTTAAAGAAATATAAAAATAAAAATAAATACAACCATAATAAATCCAAAAAGTGCCAATACATCGCACCTAGTTCTATACCAAGAGTTTGAGTCGAATTGTATTTTTGTTTAAAATGATTATAAATTATAATTAAAAGTGAAATTAATCCTCCAGCCAAGTGTAACAAGTGTGTAACGGTTACTACATACAAAAATGTTGTAGTAATTGAGCTACCTTCTCCTGTAAAATAATACCCGCTTTCAACGATTTGCCCAAAACCTGCAAATTGCAGTACTACAAACAAAATCCCTAAAGCTAAAGTTCCCAAAAGTAAAGCTGTAGTAGCACTTCTATTGTCTTTCTGAATGGCTTTTTTAGCCAGGTAAAAAGTAACACTACAAGCCAAAATAACCGCTGTACTATAATAAAATGCCGTTGGCAATTCAAAGTTTTTCAACCAGTCGGCTCTTGATTTACTTACCACAAAAGCACTTGTAAGTCCGGCAAACATCATGGTCATACTTACCATTGCAAACAAGAGGATAAGTTTTGCCGATTTGGCTTTCCTTAGCTTCTCTTCAGCCGCCGTTTCTGTTTTTGTCATTGTCATTTCCATAACTATCTTAAAAATTTATCTACTATAAATACGATTTGCAGTAACGAGATATACGAAACACTTACCAGCATTAAAGTTCTCGCTGCTTTTGGTGTTCTTAACTGATACAAACGTACTGCATAAAACAACATCCATAAACCTAACAAAAACACTAAAATTGCTGCTATTGGCGAGATAAACAATTGCCCTGTATATCCTAAAACCGGTAATAACGAAGCAACAATCAACCAAACTGTATATAAAATAACCTGCAAAGCGGTTCCTTTATCTTTTTTTCCTGTTGGCAACATGAAGATTCCGGCTTTCTCATAATCTTCATACAAAAACCAGCCAATTGCCCAAAAGTGAGGAAATTGCCAGAAAAACTGAATTAAAAACAGTGTTCCGGCTTCTATACCAAATTCTCCTGTAGCAGCAACCCAGCCTAACATGAAAGGAATTGCTCCCGGAAAAGCGCCTACAAAAACAGACAATGAAGTTACCGTTTTCAAAGGGGTATAAATACTGGTGTATAAGAATATGGAGATTGCGGCAAACATAGCCGACTTAGCATTTATAGTGTAAAGCAAGGCGATACCAATAATAGTAAGCAAACTTGCTACAAACAAAGCCATTTTTGGAGACATGCGTCCTGAAGGAACCGGGCGATTTTTGGTTCGATCCATTAAAGCATCGATATCTTTTTCGATCACCTGATTAAATGCATTCGAAGCTCCAACCATGCAATATCCACCGATTGCCAAAACTGCCAAAACACTCCATTTAAAAGGATGTTCCTCATTAACTCCCAATAAATATCCGGCTACGGAAGAGAACAATACACTGATTGCTAAACCAGCTTTGGTAATCTCTTTGAAATCGGTAAATATTGATTTTAGTGAAAATGTATTTTTAGTCGCGTTCAATACAGTAATTATTTGTATGTTTTTTTTGAGTGGTGCAAATGTACAAATTAGATTGTAGAATTTAGACCTATAAAATTAGATTTTTTTCAATAAAACCTTTACAAAATAAGGACTTGCAAATCTTTAACACTATTATATCAAAAAATCTTATTAAAAACACTAGTAATCAAAATACCAATTGAAGATATCGGAACGCAATCCGATAGAAAACCAGGTAGTACTTTGCTTAAAAGTTGTTGGTGTATTTTTCGTAGGATCAAAATTTCGATATAAAAAACTTCCGAACAGTTTCAGATTCGTCATCGGATTTATCAGGTATCCTCCTTGTATATCTGCTATAAAAACGTTTGTTTTATTTCCCTGCCCTACTTTTACACCTTTATCATACGGTCGTTTCTCATCATAATTCTTATAGATGTTACTTCCGTAATTAAAACTATCTTCAGCGGTATCAAAGTCTAAACCTCTTTTTCCAACGGTAAATTTCGCATCAGCAAAATAACGTCCTTTATGGTAACGTCCGATTGCAACCAGTTCCGAAAAATTACCTCCCCATTGATGCCCTATACTCTGATTGTTGTGCCCGTAATTGGTAATCACCGCACTGTGTGCATATACATACGGACGTACATGATTGTATTCCAGCTGCAGCAGCAAATCTTTCACTTCAAATGCATTGAAATATTTTGCTCCCAATTGGTATCCAAATTTATTTTTCCAACTGCCGTCTCCGCTTTTCATATCTCCTAATGAGAATTCATCCAATAAAAACTGAGCATACAAATTAATATTATTGCTCCACTTGTATTTAGACGTTACTCCCAATAATGCATTTCCACTTCTTGATGACGATGCAAACTCGACAGAACGGTAGAAAATAATTGGATTCACAAAATTAATATCAAAACCTCTGTTGTTATTATCTGTCCAGACTACTGATTCAAAAAAACCTAAGTTCAGTTTGTTAGACACGTTCCAGCTTAGGTAATGATTGGCCATGAATTTTGTGGCATAAGTTCTTTCCAATGTTACATCTGGACGAACATCTTTGAGCCACATATATGTATTGGTGTATTTTATTTTCCAGAAGGTCGTATTGATTTTAAAATACGGATACGGACTTGCTCCGTCACTTTCAAGCAATGAGCGGTATCCATCACCAATAAAATTTCTTCCATAACCCAATTGTAAATCAAAAAATTTACTTGGTGCGTAGGTAATATTTGCTTCTGCTAAAGGGAAATCATAAGCATCTGTTTTAAATCGTTTCGCAATTCCCATTCCCGGAAGAATGGCCGGATTTCCTCCTGACGGCTTTAAGGTTTCGGCAAAATCATTATAATAACCCGCAAATCGTCCCTGACTTTCAAAGATCGTTGTGGTAAAATTGATTTGTTTTCCTAATCCTCCTCTAAAATTTAAGGCACGTGTATTTACGTAGGTATAGGAAGCATCCAGATCTGAGGCTTTCCCCATTTGTAAATCCACAATAGGATTTAAGGACAGCCAATAATCTTCTCCCTGAATCTGAACCATATTTTCATTCCAGAATTTTCTCCCCAGCCAAGTGGAAACATTTTTCTGAAGGGATTGATTTACTGCTTTTAAATTATAATACTTTGAAACTTCAGCATACGTATACGGCTTTGATGCGGTATGGTTATTACTTCCCACCTGATTCATTGCTTTATCAAACTGTGCATAATAACTGTGTGAAAACGGAATATTCAAATGACTTTCAAATTCCGGATTGTTGTATTTTTTATATACAATACTATCCAATTCTGTCATTGGTTTTTCGATAGGCTTTAAAATTTGGGCAGCAGCCAATGCTTCCTGAGCAATCTGATCGGCACTTTTTAAAGGAATATCGATCGAAATTGTGTATTTGGAATAAGTTGGTTTTCCGTTATAGGTAGAAGGTTTTATTTTGGGAAACTTCTTAAAAACACGTTTAGCTTCTTCTGATAACGCATCGTTTAACGCGTTTACATAAATTACTTTGAACTCGCCATTTGCATCTACTTCGAATAACACTTTTACTTCTCCTTTATAGTTGGCTTGTTTTAGATTTTCAGGTACCTGATAATTCTGAAATACAAAATCCTGCACTTCTTTATAAAAACAATTTTCAAGTTGTTTGGATTGAAGATTTTCACAGTTTGGAAAAACCGGAAACTGTTCGGCAGTAAAACCAGGTTTGATTGAAGTATTGTTACTTTCCTGCGAAAAAGCAAACAAAGCGGTTAAGGTTAAAATAAAAGACAGGGCAATCTTATTCACGTAAATTTAGGTTTTTATTTAATATTGATTGAGGTATTCCCTCCATCCGCAATTGTTTTTGCAGCAGAGGTTCCGATTCGTTTTACACCTAATCGAATCATTTCTATGGCATCCTGATAAGACCGAACTCCTCCGGCAGCTTTAACTGGCAGAGGTGATGCGTTTTCCAGCATCATTATAATTGTTGGAAGGGTAGCTCCGTTTGGCAAATCGTTTTCGGTTTTATAAAATCCGGTGGATGACTTCACGAAAACTGAACCGTAGTTTTCTTCTTTAAAATGAGACATCACTACATTTTTAATCAATGCCGAAAGCTGAATGATCTGTGTATCATTTAAGGCAGCAACTTCAATAATCCATTTCACTGTTTTATTGCTTGCAAGACCAATTTGTGTTCCCACTAAAATTTCCTGTTTGACCAGATCCACATCCCCTTCTTTGAATGCCTTATAATTGCAAACAAAATCCAGATCATCTGCTCCGTCTTCTATTGCTTTGTTGGCTTCTTTTAATTTAGACTCTAAATCTGAGTCTCCTTCAGGAAAGTCAATGACTGTACCTATCAGCAAAGTCGAATTGGCTTTATGAATCATTTCTTTTGCCAAAACTACCTGTTCGGGCCGAATCATGATGAGTTTAAAACCTTCGCGAATTGCCTCTTCAATAGCATTTTTAACCACAAGGGTATTTTCTGCTTCCGAAAGTCCTGCCTGGGAGGCTGTTTTTAAATACGTAGAGTCCAGATATTGCTTAACATTCATGATTTGTGCGTGTTCTGAGAATTCTGCAAAAATACATTTAAAATTAGAATGAATCACAAAGGCTGGGAAGATTTACGTAAAGTAGCCAGGGGTTTCTTTTAAAACAAAGCAACATGAAAAATAATCTGACAATGTGCTATCATTAAACTAATAGATTTTTGAATGCAGAGTAACGATTGCTACTTTTTAATTTGATGTTTCTTAATGATACGATCGTCGGTTTTATAACATTTGAAATCAAAAATCGTTAATCTTTTTATCCATTTTTTCCGGACAAAATAACATTGCTCGCAAAGTCACAAAGTTTTAACCAACCTTGAAAGCGTTAAGATTAGAGCACAAAAAAACCCACCGAAGTGGGTTTTATATTCTTAAATTTTATCGATTTGTTTTTTAAAAACTATAGCGGCAAAAATACCAAAAATAGCTCCAAGTGCATTGGCTAAAACATCTGTTACATCTGATGCTCGTGTAACCGTTAAAACACCTTGCAGAATTTCGATTGTAATTCCGAAAAAAACAGAAAATATAAATGAAATTAAATAGGCCTTGTAATCGTCTGGTGCTTTTCCTTTCAGCTCTTTTTTGAAAAACAAAATCCAGGAAATTGTAAATCCAAAATGAAAACAAAAATGGACAATCTTATCAATACTCGGAAAATTTACGGCCGGAATATTACTGGAATCTGTTAAACAAAAATAAGTAATGATTCCTGAGCAGATAATTGCCCAGATTAAAAGCAATTGTTTAGGCACCTATAAGTTCTTTATAAGCATCAGCAGACAATAAAGAATCAATTTCTGATGCATCAGCAATTTTAATTTTAATCATCCATCCATCTCCGTAAGGATCAGAATTCACAGTTTCAGGCTCGCTTTCAAGATTTTCATTGAAGGCAATGATTTCTCCTGTTAATGGTAAAAACAAATCTGATACTGTCTTTACAGCTTCAACTGTTCCAAAAACCTCGTCTCTGTCAAGTTTTTGATCTAAAGTTTCTACTTCAACATACACGATATCCCCTAACTCTTTTTGTGCAAAATGAGTAATTCCTACTGTTGCAACATCTCCTTCGATGCTAACCCATTCGTGATCTTTTGTGTACTTTAAATTTGCTGGTATGCTCATAATAGTTGTGTGTTTGAAAATTGATAGTTTAATAATTGAGGCACAAATGTAATAATCTTCTAATAAAATCCTCTTTAGAAATTCAAAATTAATTCCCAAAATTATATCGAAGTGTAAATCCTGATCTAATATTCGTTAAAGGGAATGCTGTCGAGATTACCGCTTTCGAAAACGAATGATCGTAATAGAATATCGCGGTCAGGTTTTTACTGAATGCATAGTCTGCCGTAAGTTTTAACGACCATATATTTTGTCCTGCTGCTAATTGGTTGTTGTCATAATCTAAATAACGCACTAAGGTTTCATTATTTCGATACGAAAAGTCACACTTAATATTGATATCACTTTTTATAATTCCCGTTGGAGAATCAGCAAGTCTTGATGAGAAAATTACATCTTTAAAACGATAGCCCAGACCTACAACATATTCCATCCCTTTTACTTCGGTCAATAAATTATTATCAAAACTCATAGACAAAGCTCTGTCTTTTTTAATCTCTGTCAATACACGTAATGAGCTTTTCAATTCAAAATCCATTCGGATTAACGGACTGAATTGCTCCACGAGGTTAATATTAGACATGATGGTTTTGTTAAAGAAATTGGTATTCACATCCTGTCCGTTAGGCTTCTCTATATAGTCAAAATTAGATCTGAACTGGTTGATGGTATACGATGCTCTATAATTATGCTGTAAAGAAAAACGCTTGAATTTGTCTTTAAAATATTTGTAACGCATTAAACCGTTGTACTTAATACTCCAGTTTGGAATTGGGAAGCTTCTGAAAATATCTGTCGAGCTGCTTGATGCACTACTTCCTGTATAAGCTGCTAAAAATGCAGGCAATAAAACCGCCTGATTGCTTTTGGTAAATCCTATCGGATACCCTTCATTAGCCGTATATACTTTATAATTAGGATCTGTAGGAGCCGGAATTGGGTTATTAGCATCTCCATATCTCGGAATTGGTGCTCCTGCACCATAACGCTCCTCTGCCAGACGGTTTGCTATAATCATACGGTTGTTTCTGAAATCATCAAATGCGGCAGACTCTGTTGCAGTGCTGGTCGAAAATGCTGTTTTTATAAGCACTGTTGAAATAGAGAACATCCCATAATTATAAGGTGACAAAGCCTTATAATCTAAATCTCCGGTCACATTATTTTTAACAACACTATACTGCTCTGAATTATTTTCAGAATAATTGCGATCCATGTTCAGATCAATTTTCAAATCAGGCAATAAGTCAATGTTCGCCGTTACTTTCAGGAGCTTATTGGTTACCTGAGTAAAACTTTGATTAAAATCCTGGTAAGAGGTTAACCATCCTCTTTTCGCCGCTTCAAAACGAATGTCATCCTGACTTCCGAAAACAAATCCCAAAGTAGGTCTCGATGTTCCGAAGAAACCAACACCCGGTGTATACCCCGGTAAAACGGTTCCACTATTCACGGTATAATTGACCTGAACATTTTTTATACTGGTCAGAATACCAATCATGCCATCATAGAATGGACTGCTAGTAGTAGCCGGTTTTGCCGTATTTACAATTTTCTCTCCCGGTTTTGGCGGTGCAGCAGCTTTAGGTTTTGCTCCTGTTTTTGAACCTGGTGTTAATCCTAAATACTTGTACAACGTGTTCATATTAAGCGTTGTCGTAAATGTATTCGAATTGGCATTCTGAATAGTGTTTCCTAAATCAAACGTACTTCCGCTGACAGGATCAACATATTCAGATAATGCAGTCGAAGCACGCTGCCAGCTATAATCGGCGGTATACGAATAATTTGCTTTGATGAAGCTCAGTACCGGAATTTTATGAATTGGAATATCATAGTTCAACACTAACTGTTGTACGTGCTGATTTGGCGTTCCAATATCAAAATAATCGTCCCAGATATTAAAATCCTGTTTTGGTGTATTGTCATCATTTAGAAAATTCCTTACGATATTATTGGATGCAGCTGTATAGTTAATTTTTAAAGATTTCGTTAAATTGAAACCAAAACCGTACTGATAATTAAAGGCAAAGTTTCTTCTGTACAACGGATCAAGACCAATTCCTTGTACCTCCACTTCTCTAAATTGCTGACGGTTACTTTGTCTCAAAATATTTGTGTTAAAGGAAACATTTGAAGGCAGATAATTAAAATTAAAATCGCTCAGCATTTTCCAATACTCACTTTTCTTCATGAATTTAGTCTTCTTGAACGGAACCACTTCTTTTGGCTGGAAGGTGTACGCATAATTCACGGCACTATTCGATTGCTCGTCTACGTAATCTGCCACTTCATAATCGTGGCGTTCTACCTGATTGTACGATTGTGAAAAGGTGAAATTTTCAACGTCATAAACATGCGGTTTCTGTTCCGGTGCTCTGTCTTTTCTTACGCCGATAAAGTTGATACTTCTTCTTTTGGTATAGTCAACAGCTCTGGTTCTGATGTTCTCTTTCTCTGCCTCATCGGTCGTTTCTTTAATCAGCTGTTTTAATTTTATATCCTGATTGAACGGGTCGTATTCCGGTGTGATAACTTCTTCTCCAATTGCGTAATTAAATGGCAAATTGATTCCCCATCTGTGTGGTAATAATTTCCCTAAATTCAAATTGGTAACAATATTATACTGCTGTAGATCTTCACGGCTTCTCTCGTTTGCTCCTTGTTCTAAAGATCCAAAACCAATGGTACTCTTTTTACCGGTAGCCGATACGGTAGCAAAATCTGCCATATTGGTATCGATATTTAAAATTGCCGCCATACCGCCTTTGTTCTCCAGATCGGCCATTCGAAGTTCGTTGAACCAAATCTCTCCTTTAATGGTTTTATGATCTGCCCTACTCTTAACTCCTACCATCAATGTTCGGACTAAACCAAAATTAGGATTTCCTTTGATTCCTAATCTTAATCTGCCGTCTCCATCACCTCCGCCAACACTTAGGTCGTCATCCGGATAGTAAATCCCGTTAACGTCTCTTTTATCAGAATTAATATCAACAGTCATCCCCTTAATTTTCATTCGGGTCAATAACTCCAGTGCTAAATCAATATTGTTCTCTTCCAGCCAAACCTGATCCGGACTTATGCTACAGGACCCTCCGGTTCTGGTCACTTTTAAAGGAACCTCGACCTGATAGAAGTTTTGTGTAAAGTCATTTCCAAAACGGATAAAACCTACCATTTCATCATCGAGTAACGTGTTTTCGTTTGGCAATGATTCAGCATGTAAAAACATTTTCAGTTTTTTGTACTGACGCATGTCTACACTTACATTCTTAAAAACCGCTCTTGAATCCTGATATTGTAATCCTGAACCGCTAACTCTAACCGCTAAGGCTTGCTCATTTTGATTGATAATGGTATTGTTATTATACAGCTGCTCTCTACGAACGCCAGGTGGCACAACGTAATTCACAGGACATTTTGTACCATTCTCCTGAATGTTTACTGCCGCAACATCAAACTCTGTTCCGTCGTCAGCCGGATTTGTATCGTTGGCATCAAGTGTACCGGTATATCTTCTCCATTCTCCTCTCACTAAATCCAAAGCTCCAAAACGAACAGTCATCTGATCACTAAAGCCGGTCATGAACATACGCATGAAACGAATCGATCTGAAATCGGTAATATTTCCGATAGTATTTTGCGGTTGAGCAACCGGAATTTTAAACTGTATCCATCTTGCTGTTGTCGTTGATCCGTTTGGCAATTCAACATTACTTACTTCACGAATGTCCGTAACGAAATTCTGCCCCACCTGCATTCCCGGTTTTACATCGATGCTATATTCATAATATGCATTGATGGTACTCATAGTGTTGTCACGGTTGATATCTTCAACATCCGGCAAAGTTGTTGATCCACGGTTTGGGGAATCGATACTTACGGGAGAGTTTCCTTCTGTACCATTGTAATTTTTATAGCGGTCTAAAACGCCTCCATCAGTATTCAAATAATAGGTATAATCGTCTCCGGCCGGATCTGCTTCTCCACCGTAATTTGTATATACTGAAGCTTCTTTCGAATTGGGTAAACCGTCTAAACCAACATCCTGATTGCTACGATTACCGGCATTATTATCGAAGGCATAAATTAAAGACTGTGATGCAGGAACGTCTCCCCAAAGCGGTCTAGGATTTACCATGATCTGATCCGGGCCTAATCCGTTTTCGTATTGTTTTCTTCCGTCTTTTAAAACGTCTTCCGAGATTTCTCCTAAGTTGAAATAAATTTTTCCGGTATTACCAACTGCTGCTTCTCCATTACCTACATAAGGATCCATTACCCAAAACTGAATGTACTCGACATTCCCTTGTTCGAAGTTGGTCGAATTCAAAGCACGCATGATTCCTCCAAAATTAGAACTGGCGGGACTTGCACCAAAATTCGGATTGTTGTTATAAGGTCCGCGGTTAGAAGGGTAATACGTTAAGTCTAGTGTATTCACTACCTGAATCTGTCCCTGAGCAATATCTGTATTTGGATATAATTCCCGACTATAAATACGTCTCGTGGTATTTAATGACAAATCATCATTTGAAATACCCGATGGTTTTGAAGCGTAAAAAACAGGGTCGATAGTATACCAGGACAATTTTGCACGTTTAAAGCCATATTCTAATGTAGTTGAATTGGCATTAAAAGTATTATCATTGATAGAATTTACAAATGGTGTCGAAGCCAGACTCCACGCATACGCTGATCGCATGTCGATGGTAGACTGAGAACCTTCGAAGTCATCAATATAAATGGTTGCCTCACCTTCAAAATCACTGGCTTTTGGAGCATCCGGTTTTAAGAAAGCTACTTCTCCTCTTATCGAAAGATTGGAAGGAACATCTGTATCTATGTTTGGTAATTTGTTAACTAATCTGGTGAAGAAAGGAACTTCGGTAGAGTAATTCCCATTGAATCCAAAGATCGTATTGTTTACAGATTCCTGACCGTAACTTGATTTTTGAGTAAACGGTCTTTCGTTCATTTTCAAATAAGTTCCTCCTACAATAAATTTATCTGAAATTTTATGTTCAACATTGAAACCTATAAATCTTCGAGTCTGTTGTCCGAAAATTGAATTGTTCTCCAATGACACCTCAATTGGTGTATTAGAAGCCTGAAGCGAAGGATCTAAAATCTGAACACGTCCTAATTGGTAATCTACGCTATAATCGATCCCTTCCACCAGTCTTCTTCCGGCTGCCATAACAACAACCGATCCCTGCGGAACATTAAACGCTCCGATTGGAATACCATTGCTTCCTGATGATTTGTATTTTCCTCTTAATAAAAATTTATTCTTATCACTGTCCTGCAAGGCTCCGGACTGTGTATTTCGATACATGTTTCTGAACACATATCTTTTCTGATTGGCATTATAGGTAGTCGGATCGTCGTAGTTCTCGCCCGAACCTGTATTTTGCAACTTTTTAAATAACAATTCTCCAAAAGGCTCTTTGGTACTAAAAATAATTCGAGCATTCTGAACGTCTACTGTAATTCCCGGAATGTAATCAAAGAAACCATCTCCTCCGGCTTGCGGATCATTGTTATAATTCAATCGGTCCAGATTAAACACATTCAATAAAGGGGTCAGCTCAACTTTATTATCTGCGGTAGGATTTGCAGGGAATGTTGTTCCCGGTACCGGTGAAATATAATTGATTGGAGAAGGATCTGTATACAGTATGTTTAATCTGAAATCATCTTGTTTGATTTGATATGCCTGAGGAATTTGATACACGTTTTTCATCATCAGATTCCAAACCGGATTCTGAACGTTCGTCAAATTACTCTTCAGCATTTTTAACACTAAACTCTGAGTGATGATCGCTTTATTGGCATTGTTGTTTCCGGTCACTACGGTTCCGTCTACCCCGTCACTTCCAAACTCTCCGACCTGATACACTTTTCCTCCAACAGTGTACTCAAATGCTACTGCTAAAATTTCGTCATTGGCCAAACGCTGCTGTAAGGAAATGTATCCCAACTGCGGATTGAAAGTAAATTCGTTTGCGGTTAATTTCCTGGCGTTTTCTAACACAGAATAATCTGTTCCTTCGCTGGTATTCGCGTTATTAAATCCTGATTTTGCCGTTACGATTTCTCTAATATTAGAATTTAGGTAAGCTCCCGGTTTTCCAATAGTAGCCGGATCGTATTTATTGTTGGTGTTATTTGTTGGTGTATCGATAGGGTTATTAAAAAATCCGACAGGATTGCTTATCACCACCACCTGATTGTCCGGAACTCCCGTAACCTGTCCTTCTCCTAAATCCTGAAGTGCGATAATGTTACGTAAGTTATTGTTGTTGGTTGCTACCCTGTTTTGTTTGTTGGTTACCCAAACTTCTATTCTGGTAACCTGAACACGGCTATCGATAAAAGGATAGCTTTTTAATGAAGCATCGTATTTATTTCTGAAATACTGAGATAAGAAGAAATGTCGGTCATTATCGTAATCCAGTGCATACAAATCAAAGTTCTGAACGGTACCGCCACCTTCTGCAACTATACTCTTGGTTTGTGACTTCTGTTCTGAGAAAACTCCGGTAACGGTTGTCTTACCAAATTGCAAGACTGTTTTAACCCCGAACAAACTTTGAGCACCTCGAATAAGGGTACTGTTTAAAGGCATACTCACGTTACCTACTTCCACTTTCTGAACAATATCATCTTCTGAAGGTGTGTAGGCAAGTTTAAATAAATTTTGAAAGGCAAAAGTAGACTGGGTATCATAATTAGCATTTACCTCTAATCTGGTTCCTACTTTCCCCAGCAAACTCATACTGATTCGCTGATCGAAATCAAACGTTAGGCTGGATCTGTTTCTTGGTGAAAAAGCCGGATTATCCTGTTTGGTATACCGAATCCCCAAGTCCATTTCTACTGAACCTGTTGGCTTTACGTCTATGGTATTACTTCCGAAGATACTTTCGAAAAGTCCTGAATTGATATAATATCGCGGTAGTAAATTCTTTTTGGCGGCCTCACTTCCTGATTTTTTACCATCAATAGCATCTGATTTTTTTCTGAAATAATCTCTTCTGGATTCTTTCAAAACTAAATCTTCGTATTCTTTTGGGGTTAATACAATTGGATAATTGATATTAAAACCGTCTACCGAACTGGTGTAAATGTAGCGATCGGTTATGGGATCATACCGATAGGCTGAAAGTATGCTTGGCGGATTTCCTATTTCTACTTTACCAACGGAGAATTGTGTTTTAGTTGTATCTTGAACTGTTGGGTTTACTTGCGCACGCAAAACATTACCGCAAAATAAAAACAGTAAAAAAATACAAATTTTACGCATACTCTTGGTTTAAATAAATTGGTTTTATAGGCTTTTTAGTGCTTTCTTGATAATGGTTTCTACGGTAGCTTCCGGGTCTTCTTTTACGATTTTCTCCACTACTTTTTCAGAAGTTTTACGAACAAAACCTAAAACCTCCAAAGCAGATAACGCTTCATCTCGATTTGTATTGTTCTGTACGATAGAAACTTCGTCCAAATCGTACAATTTTAACACTTTTTCTTTTAAATCTAGTATAACTCTTTGTGCTGTTTTGTTCCCAATTCCTTTTATGGACTGGATTATACCTACGTCTCCTGAGGCGATAGCATTGATAATTTGTCTTGGCTCTATGGATGACAACATGGTTCTGGCAATGTTTGCACCAATTCCTGAAACCGACAATAACATTCTGAATATTTCGCGTTCTGATTTTTCTACAAAACCAAATAATGTATGCGCATCTTCTTTAATTTGAAGATGCGTATACAATTTTATATTTTCTACATTGGGAATTAATGAAAAGGTATGTAAAGAGATGTTTACCTGATAACCTACTCCGCCACACTCAATGATGACTTCTGTTGGATTTTTCTCTACTAATTTCCCCTGTAAATGTGCTATCATAGTATAATTTATTAAGGTCAAATATAACAAAAATGCATTAAAAATACGACATTATTATTTGACCTTAATTATTTCTACTATTTCGCTAATTTAATCTTTTTACTTTCTTTTTCCTGAGCGTCAATAACTGCAATTGCAGCCATATTTACCATTTCTTCAACGCTTGCTCCTAATTGAAAAATGTGAACCGGTTTACCCATTCCCATCATAATTGGTCCAATAGAATTTACTTTGTAAAGTTCTTTTAGCAATTTATAAGTAATGTTAGCCGAATCTAAATTAGGAAAAATCAAGGTATTCACTTTTTTACCTGCTAATTTCGAGAAAGGGAATTTTTCTGCAAGCATTTCCTGATTCAAAGCAAAATCTGCCTGAATTTCTCCGTCAACAATCATTTCCGGATGGTTTTTATGCAAGTAAGCTACTGCTTCTCTCACTTTTGAAGCACTTGGACTTGTTGAGGACCCGAAGTTTGAATAAGAAACCATTGCAATAACAGGCTCTACACCAAACATTTTAGCCGTTTTAGCCGTCATGATTGCAATGTTAATCAAATCTTCTGTTGAAGGATTGATGTTGATTGCTGTGTCTGACAAGAACATTGGTCCACGAGAAGTCAACATCATATTGGCTGTAGCTACTAATGAAGCTCCCGGTGCTTTTTCAATTAATTGTAACATTGGTTTCACAACAGTCGGATAACTTCTTGTATGACCTGTTACCAAAGCATCTGCTTCTCCTTCGTTCACCATCATTGCGGCAAAATAGTTTCTTTCGCGCATGAATTTTTGTGAATCTAATAACGAAACTCCTCTTCTTCCTCTTGTTTCCCAATATGAATTAGCAAATCGGTTACGTCTTCCTTCTTCTTCATTGGTTTTAGGATCAATAATCTCAAGTTCAGCATCAAAACCTAATTCTTCCTTAAGTTCTAAAATGACTTCTTTGTTTCCTAATAAAATTGGATGACCAATTCCATCTTCGTGTACAATTTGCGCTGCTTTAAGTACGTTTAACTGATCTGCTTCTGCAAAAACAATTCTTTTTGGACTTACTTTAGCACGGTTGGTAATCAAACGTACCATTTTATTGTCGTTCCCCATACGCTCGCGAAGCACATCTTCGTATGCAGCCCAGTCTGTAATAGGATTTTTTGCTACTCCGGATTCCATTGCTGCTCTTGCAACTGCAGGTGCAACCACGGTAATCAATCTAGGATCAAATGGTTTAGGAATGATATACTCTTGTCCGAAACCTAATTTTGTTGCTCCGTATGCTACGTTAACCTGCTCCGGTACCGGCTCTTTTGCCAAAATAGCTAATGCTTTTACGGCAGCCATTTTCATCGCTTCGTTAATTTTTGTAGCACGTACGTCTAATGCTCCTCTAAAAATATAGGGAAATCCAAGAACGTTATTTACCTGATTAGGAAAATCTGAACGTCCCGTAGCCATAATAATATCTTTACGAGTTTCTGTTGCTAAGTTATAATCGATTTCCGGATTTGGATTTGCCATTGCAAAAACAATTGGATTCTCGTTCATTGTCAATAACATCTCAGGTGACAAAATACCTCCAGAAGATAATCCGATGAAAACATCTGCTCCTTTCACTGCTTCTGCTAAATCAATTTTAGCTCCGTCAACTGCATATTTCAACTGCAATTCTGATAGTGAAGAATTATCTTTTGTTAAAAGTCCTTTACTGTTAAACATCTTGATGTTCTTAACCTGAACTCCTAACAAAACATATAAATCAGTACAAGCAATTGCTGCAGAACCTGCACCCGAAACTACGACTTTTACATCTTCTGCTTTTTTTCCTGCTAATTCAAGGGCATTAATTAAAGCTGCTGACGAGATAATTGCAGTACCGTGCTGATCGTCATGCATTACCGGAATGTCTAATTCTTCTACCAGTCGTCTTTCGATTTCGAAAGATTCCGGTGCTTTAATGTCTTCCAGATTTATCCCTCCAAAAGTTGGAGCAATATTTTTTACGGTCTGAATGAATTCTTCGATATCTTTTGTACCGATTTCGATATCAAAAACATCAATATCAGAGAATATTTTAAACAACAATCCTTTTCCTTCCATTACTGGCTTAGAAGCCTCTGGACCAATGTCCCCAAGTCCTAAAACTGCTGTACCGTTTGAGATCACGGCAACTAAATTTCCTTTTGCTGTATATTTGTAAACGTCTTCTACGTTTGCTGCAATGTCTAAACATGGCTCTGCAACTCCTGGCGAATAAGCCAAAGATAAATCTCTTTGGGTTGCATATTTTTTTGTTGGAACTACCTGAATTTTTCCTGGAGTTGGTTCTGAATGGTACAGTAACGCTTCTCTTCTTTTACTCTCTTTGTTCATTTATTTTTAGCTTTTATTCTAGCTTACAAAGATATAAGTCTTGTTTTAAAATGGCCTATTTTTACTGCTTTCTTTTACTAAAAATAAAATTCGGAGCGAAAAAAAAATAGCCCAAATTAATTTGGACTATTTTTTTGATATGTTTTATTTTTTGCTTGTTTTATTGCGAAATATAAGAGTTTAAATGATTAATAGTATCTTTCTGAATTTCTATAATGGCCTTAACTACATCACTTATAGATATTATTCCTACTACAATTCCATCTTCCAGAACCGGTAAATGTCTGATTCTTTTGGTACTCATCAGTTCCATACAATCTTCAATCTTATTTGAAAGTTTTACCGAGAAAACATTGCTTTCCATAATTTCATGCACAAAAGTTTCTTTTGATGATTTATCTTTCAAAACAATTTTTCGAGCATAATCCCTCTCAGACAATATCCCTTTTAAATCGGAACCATCAATAACCAGAATGGCACCTATGTTTTTCTCTCCCATTACCTTTAAGGCTTCATAAACCGTTGTGGTTGAAAGAACTGAATAAACATTTTTCCCTTTTGCGTTTAATATTTGTTCTACCGTCATAGCTGAAAAATTTTAGATTTATAAAGTTAGAAAAAAATGCAGACACACGACAATGAAAAACGGTTTTTTAAAACCATAAAACATTCATTTTAAGTAAAATAACTAATATTTTGTGTTTTATAAATTTTAGTTTAAAGAAAGGAATGATTTTTAGGACTTTTTTGCGAATTATATTACGTAAGGGATGTTTTTTGCTCGCAGAGACGCTAAGGCGTAAAGTTTTTTATTGTTGGCTGCTGCTGTCAATGTGTGTTTTACGCATCGTTTTGTCCTTGCGATGAAGGAAACTTGAGCAATAACGACTGACGAAGTAAATACATTCGAAACTCTATTCTTGATATCGTCAATCTTTGTCGAATTACTAGTGTGATCCCTCGTTCCTCGGGATGACAAGATTGTGAATAATTTGATAACAACGAAAAAAGCCCTTTCTACAATTTAGAAAAGGGCTTTAAACTATTACTTTTTATTTACAAATTGGTGATTACAAATTCGCTTCTTCGGTTACGTTCGTGTTCTTCATCGGTACATTTTACACCATCAGAACATTGGTTTACCAATTGAGTTTCGCCGTATCCTTTTGCGGTTAATCGGGCTGGGTCTACTCCTTTTTGAATCAGCCAGTTTCGGGTTGATTTGGCTCTCTTGTCGGATAAAACCTGATTGTATTGCTGAGTTTGTCGACTGTCTGTATGGGAACGGATATCCAATTTTAAGGCTGGGTATTGTTTTAGAATTTCGACAATTTTCTCTAACTGATAAGCGGATTCCTTTTTAATAGTGGCTTTGTCAAGATCAAAATAAATGATCGGAATATCGAGTGTTTTTGCCAGATCTGTTCCCACTTCAATGGGTTTAATTCTTTTTTCCAGCTGAATCAATAAAGTCGTTTTTCCGGAATTTCTTTTAATTACTACCGGTACTTCCTTACTCTCATAATCTGTTTTCGACGTTCGTACGAAATAGTTTTTTCCACATTTTACATTCGGAAAAATATAATTTCCATTGTTGTCAGTGATGACTTCTGCAACGGGTTGGAAATTTTCATCAAACAATGCCACATTCGCATTTGAAAGTATAACATTGGTTTCTGAATCGGTGACAGTACCTGTTAATTGTTGTTCGCAATTTAGTTTTCGTCTTTCGGTAAATCGATAAACATCGTCAAATCCATGTCCCTTATCTCTGTTGGAAGAAAAAAATCCGTTTCTGTCTTTACTATTGATTATAAAAGCAAAATCGTCCTGCGGACTGTTAATTGGTTCTCCAATATTTTGTATTTCTTCAAAGGTATCCTGATCATTTATTTTTGTCACAAATACATCAAGTCCGCCCAATCCCGGTCTTCCGTCTGTTGCGAAATAAAGTTCGTTATCTTCAGAAATAAAAGGAAATGTTTCTCGTCCTTCAGTATTGATTGCTGATCCCAAATTTTGAGGTTTTCCAAAGGTTCCATCCTCATTTATGGCTACTTTAAACAAGTCGGATTGCCCTAAAGTTCCCGGCATATCTGAAGCAAAATAGAGCGTTTTTTCGTCTACACTTAAGGTAGGATGCGCTACACTATACTGATCACTGTTAAACGGAAGTGCTTCGATATTTTTCCATTCTCCTTCTACTAAATTTGCTTTGTACAACTTTAATAAGGTGACTTTGTTCTCGTCTCTGCCTCTTTTACCGTTTAAGAAATTGTTTCTTGTAAAATACATTGTTCGGCCGTCTTTTGTAAAAACGGGTGTCGATTCGTTGAATTTTGTATTTACTTTCTTCTGAAAACGCTGCGGTGTTCCTAAACTTCCATCCGGTAACAATTCGGCGGTGTATAAATTGGTAAAGGATCGGTTGGTCCACTTGAAATTTTTCTTTGCGACTCCGCCAGTATCTCGTGCGGATGTAAAAACTAGTTTATTATCAAAAATAGTACTCCCATAATCTGAATACTTAGAGTTTATTCCGGCATCGGCAATTTCAAATCGTCCTGAATTTGCTTTTATCTCGTTCAAATAATTTTTATTGGATTCGAATAAGATCCCTCTTTTATCTGTTGCCTGTTTTTGATTGAATTTTTCTAAGATTACATCTGCTTTAGCGTAATTTCCAGAAGCTTTAAGACATTGTGCGTATCGGTACAAATACTCAGGCTCTTGTTCTTTGTTCATGGAAAATAATTCATCGTACCATTTTAAAGCTTTTACCAATTCTCCATTAAAATAATAGGAATTCCCCAGACGCTGGAACATTTTTTCGTCTTTGTATCCTTTTTCAGCTACATTTTCATAGATTTTTATAGCATCAATATAGGCGTACTTCTCGTATTTGGTATCGGCATACTTTATACTGCCGGTTTGTGCAATTGCATTAAAAAAGAGGAATAAAAAAGATATGGTATAGTGTAGTTTTTGGCTTTTCATGTAGGGCTTTTTTAGAAGAATCTTGGTGAGGTAATTCTATTGTAATTATTAAGAAACTCAAAACGCAGGAAGACTTCATGCGACCCCGAATTGTATCTTCTTAAATTAGTAGTTTCATGATCGTAACCATAACCCACATATAAACCATCTGTAATCTGAAAACCTGCCATTGCACTAACTGACGCGCTCCAGCGATAAGCCAGTCCGATTACAAACTTATCATTGAACATAAAATTCCCTGAAACATCAACCTGTAAAGGGGCTCCCTGAACCATCTTGGTCAACAATGCCGGTTTAAATTTGATGTAATAATCCAGATCAAAAACGTAACCTGCCATTAAATAATAGTTGATTTTATCCTTAAAAATAGCGGTATCATCATCATTGAATCGATTGGTTTCGATAAAATTCGGAATTGATAATCCTAAATATGCTTTGTCAGAATGCCAATAAACCCCGGCTCCAATATTGGGTGTGATTCGATTGTTTAAATTCTGAAACTGTGGATCTCCCTGATTTTCAGGATTCAATTTATTTACATCCAGATTAAAAAGATTTGCTGTGGCTTTTATCCCAAAGGAAAGTTTAAAGGTTTCTGAGGTTGGAACACTATACGACAAATCGGCTGATAAAGTGTTCTCGTTGGTTGGACCAATTTTATCGTTTACCAAAGAAACTCCCAATCCTAAATTGCTGTTGTTTAAAGGTGTATTTATAGCAAAGGTGCTGGTTTCGGGTGCTCCGTCCAGTCCGACCCATTGTGTACGGTACAGTCCGAAAACACTTAGCGCACCACGGGAACCCGCATAAGCCGGATTTATTGCCATGGTATTATACATGTATTGTGTGTATTGCGCATCTTGCTGCGCCGAACACACCACTGTAAAAAACAGGAACATTACAATTATCTTTTTCATTTGAATGGCTTTTAAGAAGCGGCCCGGGATTACCAAGCCGCCATAGTTTTTACTTGTTGATATATAAATAACCTGATTGTTCATGCAAATTAGATTCGTTGTCTTTGTACTTTAAGATGTAGAAGTAAGTTCCTACCGGTAATCCTTCGGATTGTTTTATAGTAGTACGTCCTTCTGAGAAACCTTTAAAAACACGATCTTCATTATTGTAGTTGTCTTTTTCGAAAACCAGAACTCCCCAACGATTGTATATTTCAACTGTATTGCTAGGATAACATTCTAAGCCCTGAATATAGAATCTGCTGTTTTTGTCATCTCCATTTGGTGAAAACGCATTAAAGACTTTTATAACACAACCGGTTAAAGGCAATACGGTAGGTTTATCTTCCAAAATACTTTCGTCATCAGAAATATCATCTACAACAACTCCTTTATCACTTCGTCCCTGAACGCTTGCCTGATTGCTTACGCTACCTTTATTGATATCACTTTGCGTGATTTTATAAATGGCTTTAAAGTTATATTCGTCAGATTCGTTTACACCTAAATCAATTGCCTGTCCTGAAACGACAACTCCCGGTAAAGGATCTGAAATGGTGATTCCTTTTAATGGAACGTTTCCGGTATTGGTTACTTTAAATCTGTACGTAATGGTTTCGCCTGCATTTGCAAATCCGCTTCCGTTTTCGTCATTAAATACTGCTGTTTTAATTACTGCAATAGCAGGAACTTCAACAAAAACAGTTAATGTCGCGGTACCACAATTGGTTGGATGGGCTTTTTCACAAAGTTGATAGTTTAAGGCATAAGTTCCACCCGGTGTGTTTGGTTTCACATTTACAGTTCCGTCTGAATTAAACTCAAAATAAGGGTTTTTCGACAAATCGGTAAATATAACTTCCGAAGGATTAATTGGTAAACCTTTCAGTAAATCATTGTTGAAAACATTTATGAATTCAAGAGAACCATTTATACCGTCTACATTTACAATTCCATCATTTGTAACTACAATTTTCACTAAAGGTATCGGAGGATCCGGGTCTACTACATTAATTACCGTAATCTTCGCCACTGCCTGACTGCAATTAGACGGATTTAAAGCTTCACAAATTTGATACGTTAATTCATAAGTTCCAGAAGGAGTTCCCGATTTTACTTCGATTCTACCATCAGATTTTAAAGTTAAATTCGGATTTGGCACAATCGTCGTTAAAATAACGCTTGAAGGAGTCAGTAATACTCCGTTTAAAGTATCATTCTGAAAAATACTTGTTGGAGAACTTTGTCCTTTACTACTGTCAACAGTTCCGGCATTATCATTATTCGCTTTTATAACCGCTCCTGTTACCGGAACATAACTTTTTACAGTAGAACAATTCGTAGGATTCAGATATTCACAAATACTGTATTCAACTTCGTATCTGCCTATCGGTGTTCCGGCTTTTACCGTTACCGTTCCGTCCGCATTTAAAGTCAATCCTGTTGGAACATTTATTGCTTTTAAGATTACTCCTCCAACACTATTTTTAATTACTGCCGGATTTCCATTCAAAGTATCATTAGTAATCAATGAAGCTGTAGTTCCGCCAATACTTCCGTTTATCGAAAGGGTTTCTTCTGTCACTGCATTAATCACGGCTTTTCCAACTTCAACAGTTGCCGTAGCTGTAGCACAGTTGGCAGGGGTTGCTCCTTCTTCACAGATTTCGTATGTGATTTGGTAGGTTCCTGTTACGGTGTTTGGATCTAAAGTCAATACTCCGTTGGCGTCAATGCTCAATGGTCCTGTTTTTATTGGGGTTACATTGGTATTGGCTGCGGTTACCGGCTGTCCGTTTAGGGTGTCGTTTGCTGTTACGTTTCCAACTGTGGTTGCCGTTGTTGTACCCGGTGTTTGTACTGGGTAGCTGTTGTCAACATTGGCTACGATTGGGTTTTTAACTTCAACAGTGGCCGTAGCGGTAGCACAGTTGGCAGGGGTTGCTCCTTCTTCGCAGATTTCG
>NZ_AMYW01000027.1:0-77798 GCF_000335775.1 Flavobacterium sp. WG21 | reverse complement strand
TTTTTATTAAACTAATTTGATTTTGCTTGTGGGTGCGA
The DNA here is from genome assembly GCF_000335775.1 of Flavobacterium sp. WG21. Classification (NCBI taxonomy): domain Bacteria; kingdom Pseudomonadati; phylum Bacteroidota; class Flavobacteriia; order Flavobacteriales; family Flavobacteriaceae; genus Flavobacterium; species Flavobacterium sp. WG21. The sequence continues at coordinate 77,760 of NZ_AMYW01000027.1, read as the reverse complement.
AGTCAGGAGACATTTGCGCTTTTTTCATAAGCTCTTTGACAGAACAGAACTAACAATACTATTCTAAAACACTACCAACTGAATTCCATCATTTCTTCCGGGGTTTCAATGCAATTTTCTACGTCGTTGATAAACAGATCGATTTGTTCTTTGGTCACGTTTGGCATGCAAATAATATGGGAGATATCACCCTCAGTAGCTAATTGCCATTTTGATTTCACCTCTTCGGTTATTTTTGGAAAAACTACGGTGATCGAATTTGGATTTCTCCAGGCCGCAATTCCCATGTTTTTTAATCGCTGCTCACAATATTCCGCGACTTCCAGGCTGTGCAAATAACGTTTTTTCAAACCTTCAATCCCTAATTTTTTCAGGGTAAACCATAAAAACAACGGGGAATGTCCATTTCTGGATCCTGTAATTGTGGTGTCTAAGGAACCAATATAGGATATCCCTTTTGAGATTCGATCTCTATTAGAACGCTTCGTAATAATAACACCGGTTGGAATTGGTGAACCAATAAATTTGTGTCCGCTGATGGAAATACTGTCCGCTCCATCCATAAAATCAAAAGGAAGTCGTGGCTCCATAAAAGCACCATAACTTCCGGATAAGGCAGCATCACAGTGGATGTAGCTATCTTGTATGGCCAATGTTTTTAGAATACTCTTAATTTTTGATACGTCATCTTTGGCTTCTTTCATAGTGGTACCAAAAGTAGTCAGTACAATAGCCGGTTTATGACGATTCAGTTTTAACGTGTTTTCAAAATCTTCATAATCGATTTCACCATTTTCCTGTGAACGAATAACGATACTTGGAATGTTGAGCAAATGAATGTTTTTACGCACACTGTAATGGGTCGATTCCGAGTAATACACCATTGCTTTTGGATATAATTCTCGTGCGAGATACAGCCCGTATAAATTACTTTCAGAACCGCCGTTGGTAACGTAACCCCAATAATCTTTTGGATTCGCACGGAATAATTTGGCAAAAAAACCAACCACTTCTCTTTCCAGTTCGTGGGTTTGTACTTTGTAGGTACAATCTTCAAAAGGATCCCCAAGATTATTGATCGGATATTTTAAAAAATGATTGATTTCCGAATAATCAAAATCTTTAGATACAGGATAGCCCAAGAAATTATCTCTGGCATTTTCGATGTATTGATTCAAATCGAATAAGCGTTGATTGTCTTCTATGGATAGCGATTCTGAAATAGGTTTCATAACATTTATTTTTTTCTGTAAATGTACTTTTTATAGTTTAATATCCTTTATTAACGACAAAACTCAAAATATAATTCTAAATTTGAGTCATATTAAAGTTTTTTAATATTGAATTTACTATTTCTTTTTTCTAAAACCATATAATTATTCTGAGATGGATGCCATAGACAAAAAAATATTGATGCTTTTACAGCAAGATGCGAAGCAAAATACCAAAGAAATTGCCGAAAAAATAGGTTTATCGGTCTCTCCCACTTTTGAGCGGATCAAGAAACTGGAGCAAAAGCAGTACATCAAGAATTATGTTGCTTTGCTGGATGCCGAAAAAATTGGGAAATCAATCAGTGTGTATTGTCAGGTTACTTTGGCGGTGCACTCACGGGAATTGATAGATGACTTTAAACAGCATATTCTGGTATTACCCGAAATAACAGGCTGTTTTCACGTGTCCGGAAATTATGATTTTCTGCTGAAAGTGGCTGTCAACGATATGAACGAATACCAAAAGTTTGTAATCGATAAATTATCGGTTATTAAAGGAATTTCAAATGTGCAAAGTTCTTTTGTGATGGAGGAAATAAAAAATGATTTTGCCTATAATTTATAAAATCGGAATTTTATACCAATAACCATATCATTTAGGGGAAGGGAAGCTTATTAAGCGCCGAAAATTTATACCATTTTTCAAGAAACTCTACGAAGACTTGAAAAAAGAGGGATAAAAATCGAAAACAAACCGAGTGAATTTTCTTTCAAACAAAGCAATCCTAAAAATAATTTTCATTTTTTTTTGAGCGCTCTTTTTTCAAGAAAAGAAAAGAAAAATCTTATTTGTTATTTCCTACATTAAAAACAATCAATTATGAATCAAATAAATACAACAACACTAACTTTAATTCGTTTGTGATGGGCTATTTCTAGAGGTATTATTACCAAAAGATGCCCTCAAAAAAAAATCAAAAAAACTATTGTGTATTCTAAAAACAGTTGTATTTTTGCACCCGCAACAACAAAGCAGGTCCGTTCGTCTATCGGTTAGGACGCCAGGTTTTCATCCTGGTAAGGGGGGTTCGATTCCCCCACGGACTACTTATCAAAACAAAAGCTTCAGAGAAATCTGAAGCTTTTTTTGTTTGTAACTGTTTTAAAGAAATAAAACAATACACTGAAATGTGCAGGTCCTAGAAGCAAATTTGAATAGTTATTCTCTAATTTAAATTACGACCGGCACCTTTACCCCCCTCAACATTGTGTCTTTCACAAAAGCAAAAAGTCTGTAAATAACTATTGCAAAGATAATTATTACCGTCCAAAACAAACGCATCCGCAAAGTTTGAGAAAAACATCTGATTTGAAAGGAATTTCTGTGATATATTACTATATTCGAAAAATAAAAATTAAAGATTTTTTTTAAGACTGACATCGGCAAAATCATCCAATTTTACATTATGAAAATTAAAACCTTAAATGTTACCTTTATGGTAATCGCATATTTAATTTCTATCCCACTTCAGGCATTTTTCTGGGCAATTATAGGAGTTAAAGCACACTATCTTATCCTCTTATTTTCTCATTTTATTTTCTTCATTTTTTTAATATACTTATTCACCGGTACATTAATTATTGATTGCAACGGCGACAAAGACACACTTACATTAGAATGGGATAAAAAACCAATCTATACTAAAATTGAAAATCAGGTCATTTTTTTATCCGAGATTAAAAGTTGGAAGTTTTTTAATGGTCGTGGAGCCGACAGGTTAAAACTATACTTTAACAACGATGAGTCCTTAAAAATAGATTTTAACAATTTGACGGACTTTGGACAAAACTCTAAAAAAGTAGACCAAGTACTCTTTTTTCTAAGTCGTAAAAACAACAACTATCTTAAAAACAACGATTTAATTGCAAAATAGTGTTTTGAGTAATGTCCTCGTAATACTAGCATCATAAACCGTTAATCGTTTAAAAGTAACAGAAGCACTCATTACAACTCTGTTAATACCCTGTATTTCTGCTTTTATCAACCCATAACCAACCAATTTATGAATAACAAAACCCTGTCATCGATCTTTACGTTCTTATCCCTGATTCTTTTTTCTACTACAATTCAGGCGCAAAACCTTCAAAAAACCATGAAGGATAGTTTAGCGCTTTATAACAAAATGCTTTCGAAAAAAGAGCTACAGGAAGATCTTAAAATACTCCGTACAATAAATGATAAAGCGAATTCGGGTTTGTACCAATATCATTCAAAAAAACAGGTAGACAGTATTTACAACAGTGCTTTTAAGAGCATTCAAAAACCGATGAGGGTTATCGACTTTTACAAAATAATGCTTCGCCTTTCGGATTATGAAGGAAGTTTACACAATTACACCATCCCTGATCTCGATCTAATCAATTTTCTGAACAGACAAAAGTCCTTTTTCCCTTTTCCTTTGGTGTATATTAACGGACAAATTATTTTTGACGGCCAATCATCGGATATTCCTCCCGGCTCAAGAATAAAAAGTATAAACGGAATAAATGATGTAGCATTAATGCGCTCTTTCTACAAATATTATACAACAGATGGTCATCATGTTACCCAAAAATTATCGGCCAGTGTCAATAAATCGTTTGGATTAAACTACCTGCTCGAATATGGTCTTTGTGATGAATTTATTGTAGAATACAGCGCACCAAAATCGGAGGCTCTTCAAAAAACAGTGCTTCGTGCAGTAACGCTGAAGGAAAGAACAGCCAACCTTAAAAACAGGTTTAGTGCTCCGGTTACTGATTTACTGGATTATAAAAAACAGTCTCCGTATAGCTTTCGTATGATTAACCCCGCTACAGGTTTATTGAATCTAAGATTTTTTGGTATGGCCTATGGATCAGACGATCCTAAGTTTAAACCGTATGTTAGATTTTTGGATAGCATCTTTACCCAACTGGACAAAAACAAGGTTGCTAATCTGATCATTGATGTTAGAAATAATCCGGGAGGAAGTGATCCTAACTTCGAACAGCCTGTAATGTACCTTACCGACAAACCCTTCAAGGAAAATGAAAAGGCTGTCATCCTATTCGACCCTAATGTTTTACCTCTCGAAAAGTATTTTTGGGGTACCTCAACTTCAGAACGAATGGATAGTACTGCTCTAAAAGCGGGAAAAAAATACCTAAAATCACTGTATCCGGTATTCCAAAACAACATCAGTATTCAGGATCAGAAATACAATCCGGTTTATCATCCTAAATCGCCGCTCTTTAAAGGCAAGCTTTATCTTTTGATTAATGAAAATGTGGCATCAGCTGCTTCCCATTTTGCTTCTCTGGTAAAAGCTTATGTGGATAATGTTACCATAGTAGGCTTGGAAACCGTTGGAGGTTACTACGTTCATAATGGACATTCTCCATTGGTTTACGAACTTCCTAACTCAAAAGTAAAAACACAATTTTCAATTGTAAATGTCGTACAGGATGCTCCAAAAAAAGCGAACCAGCCGGAAGGTCACGGTATTATGCCGGACTATGAAGTATGGCCTACTTTAGACGACTTTTTTCAGCAAAAGGACACACAAATGGAATTTGTTCTTAAGCTTATTGCTAAATAGAAGCGTGATATCGTACGCGAATGAGACGGATTCGTCAAGGCGAAAACGCGGATTAATACGGATTTTTTTTATTTTTAGTAGATAAGCATATCGTTTTTTCAATAGCAATACTCATTGTTAAAACTGCTGCTTTATTCGAATAAGTAAACAGGCAATTACGTTGGAGTTTGTCTCTACTCCAACGTAATTGCCTGTTTTGTTGTTTCCTTTAACTTTCCGGATGCAATTAGTTTTAACACATAGTTTTATGTATCCTTCCGGCTACTATTTCTGTGTACTTTGCATAAACCTTTGCGATCTTTACGGTTAAAAAACAGTCCAAAATCTACTATTCCGGACTGATAAACGGATAGTATTTTTCGTCTATAATAGGTTCAATTCCGAAGAAATCATTCAGAACCGATTCGGCAGTACAGAAAGCACCTTCTACCCAGGCCTGATCGTTTGAATAGGTTTCTCCAACGATAAAAATATCGCAGTCTGCTTTTGGAACGAGTTGTGAAGGTTTTCTAATTTTTCGTTGTACATCACCTAAATTATAGTGTGATTTATAGGCATGATATCCTGCATTAAAAGGAGGCAATGACCAGTCCATATATCTCGTTTCTAAAGGTTCAGGTACGGCCGAATAATCAGTTTGTGGTCCAAAATGTAATGCAGCCAGTTGCGAGCGAAGCATTTTGACCATTACCGGAGTGGCTAAACGAGGTCCTTCGAGCGTCTGGCAATCTCTGGACTCCGGAATTTCACGTGTTCCATGAGGACCAAGTTCTAAAGCTTTCCAAAACGTGGTGTATTGAATGTCGTCATAACTGGCCAAAATACCATACACTTTTTCTCCTTTTTGATTGAGAGCGTTATCCCCAAAGTAGACCACTTGTCGGATTGGCATATCGGTAATACTTGGACCAATGGTATCTAATTCGGCTATAGCTGAGATTTGCTTTTCTTCTTTAAAAGTCAGACGTTCCTGAATCGCGTTTTCTACCGCAGCAATAAAACTGGCCTTATCGTTAAACGATGTCGCGATAATAACCGGATTTTTTGCTGATTCTATTGCTTTCAGATAATTAGAAGGAAATTTTTCTTTTTTCAGTTTAGCAATTCCTTCCTGCGTTAAAAAGTAACTGGTTAGTTTGGCAGGATAAGTTGGACTTCCGGCTTCAGTTGTTCTCCACCATGGTGTAGTGAAAAACATCCCAATTTTATAGGAAGGTTCCATAATTACAGATTCCAGATAGAGCTGTACTTCTTCGTGGTTTAATATGTCCTGACCTTCATCATCTGTATAACGTGTTGCCTGAGCTACCAGTTCAATGGATGCGCGAGGCATGGCCAAAAATGCAGCATCACATATTTTACTTTCGTCAAGTTTATCCGGAGTTGCGCGTTTTGCGGTAGTAAAACGAATCCCTGCTTTAGTATGCAAAATCGAACGCAATCGGGTATTCGGAAAATAATTCAGCGTAATTCCTTTTTGTTTGGCTAGTTTTTCAACTTCATCGAATAAGGCAACAAATAAGCTGGAATATCCTTTTACCAGCGTTTTATATTCTGTTCCCGGCGTAAACTCATCATTAACATTAAACGACTGGGCACTATGACTGTTTACTACATTGGAACTATAGCCGTTACCATCTGCCAGATAACCAAATCCTTCTTGTCCAAGTCTGTCATAGGCAAGATTCCAATACCCAATATCTTTTAGTAAATCTCCTTTTTGAAAGATCGAACTTTCCGGCATATCAATATTGATTTTTCCTTCTTCATAAAACTTACACCATTCTCTACGGGTAACAGGACCTGATGTTGCTGTGATTGCTACAGATTGTATGGTGGTAAATCCATCATCCGGCGGAGCATCTTCACCATAATTATTAGTAAAATAAGGAGCCGGCTGATTCGAATTAACATCGGAGACATACATGTTCTTGGTACGCAAAGACATTAAAGGATCCGCAGATTCGTTAAATTCAACTGAATCTTTCTTTAAATCCAGTTTTTCTATCGTTTTTGTAACTACACGATGTCCTGCTCCTTGTGGAGTGCCGTCCCAATATGAATATCGCATACCGCCCAATTCCAGATACGAATTGTCTTTGTTGTCTTTATAATGCCACGTACAAACGCGTGCTCCCGCTTCTCTGGTTCCCGGATTTTTTTTAGAAAAATCATATTTTCCCCAGTCGTAGAGTTCTAATACATCGCCTTTAACCAGCATTTTTTCATTTTTGTCGCGTTTGGATTTTCCATCCAGTAATCTCCACGCTGTATAGAGTCCAGCTGCACCGGCTCCAAAAATAGAGTATGTTTTCTTGCTCATGATTTTATGATTTTAATTTTTTTTGCTTTTTAGTAGTTGTTTTATTCATTCCCAAGCCTTTCCATCTGCTGTGCCAGGTCTTTTTGAGGGATTATAATTTCTACCAGAGTGGGCAGATCTGTTTTTTCTTTTAGTTTAAGAAGTACTTCGTCTAATTCTTTAACGGTTTCAGCACGGTAGCTCTTTGCTCCAAATGCTTTGGCAAGTGCCTGATAATCCCATTTTGGAAGAATATCAAATTCATCAAACTTATGAGACGGACCTGCTTTAAAGGAGTCCATGTCTACATATACCTGTTCGATGGCATATACCCCATTGCTCATCACGAAGATTACAGAGTTGATGTTGTATTTTACCAAGGTCGAAAGCGCTTGTGCTACCATCATAAAACCACCGTCACCTGCGATAGTCCAGGCTTGTTTACCACTTCCTAACTGAGCTCCGGAAGCAGCACCGGTTTCAAAACCGATACACTGCCAGGCAGCGGAAGAAATAAAGGCATTCTTAGCTAATCCGTACATATTGGTGGCTACGTACATAGACGAACTCACACCAAAAGTGAACACGATATCGTTCAGCATTTTTTGTTTTTCCAGAAAATAAGTGGCTCTCTCAAAAAAGCGGTTAAAGGTTATTATTTCGGGAAATTTATCATATTTCGGATCGGAATTGGATCGCCATGGTTCGGGAAATTTTGGCTGAGCCGGAGCTACTGCTTTTAAAGGATATCCTGAAGCTTTTTTGAAACGTTCGGTTAAAGCTTCGATGAAATCTTTTAAGGTTACATTTTCATAAGTAAAATAACCTACCCGCATTTCCTGTGTGGTTGCCTGAATCATCGCTGAAAATTTATTTTCTACCAGCCATAAATAGTCATCGGTAATAATCGTTCCTAAAGACAAAATGCAGTCTGAGGCTTCCACTATTTTAATCACTTCGGGTATCGAAGCCTGATCAGAATAAGTTCCTATAAACTTATCTCCTTTCTCATCGAGAACGGTTTTACCGAGTGACGTTGTAGTGTACAGCATTCCACTTACTTTAATGAGCTCTTCTAACTGCTTTGATAAATTGTGTCGTAAAAGCTCTACTCCTGCGAAAATCAACGGTTTTTTTGACTGACTGATTTGTGTCCAGGCTTGCGAAACTGCATTCTCCAATTCCGCTGCTTCGCTTTTTATGATCTGAGGTTCTAATTTTTTATTGGAAGGTTTAGGGCAAGGTTCGCCCCACACCTCTTTGTAACAGGCGATATAAACCGGACGTTGATGTGTAAGTGCCGCAATAATTAAGTTATCGATTTTTTCAGGGGCATCGACAGAACTGCTCAGCGTTTCCGCCGCAACGGTTACTCTTTCAAAAATTTCCTGATCTGCATTGAGATTGCCTGTAGAATGGTGATAAAGTACATTGTACATATTTCCAATTTGCCTTGCGTCTGCTCCCGGTGTAGCACTAATTACAACCACAGGACTGCGTTCTACATAAGCACCGGCAATGGCATTCAATGCGCTGTAAGTACTTACCCCATATTGCAAAGATACCGCTCCTAAACCTCGGGTACGGGCATAGGCGTCTGCTGCATACGAAGCATCCAATTCATTTGATGTTCCAATGGTTTTAATGCCGTTAAAGTCTTCGAGAGCTTGTGTAAAATGTTTTACATAATCGCCCGGGATCTGAAAGACTTCGGTAACATTTAATTGTTTGAGTCGGGTGAGCAGATAATCTGCAACTGTAAATTCTTTTGTAGGTTTCATTGTTTGGCGGTTCTAAATTAGGAGTATTGTTTGTTTTTGGGCAGCAGATCTCTCCAGCAGGTATTCTTTTAAAGTGATCTCCTGATTTGTATTTCATTATAAAATTACCAGTCTGCCAAAGCACAAATTAAAAAAAAGGCATGAGTGCCGAATTTTTATCCATGAGAAACCCAAATAACAGCATGAGGTCAGTTTTCACATTTAGAACAAAGATTGGTCTCTTTATCATCGTCCTTTTCTTTTTTTAAGGCTAAAAAGGACTCCACAATTGACCAACAAAAACATACTGATCTGTATAACAATTAAATAGACCTAAAAAAACAACCATTTTACGCTTTTCCGTATTAGAATTTTGATCTTATGCAGAAATTCTGACGTTATTTTTTTCTAAAAATATAAATCAAAAACACCAATTAACACTTAAGTAACTGAAAATTAATAATTTACAAACTAAAAGATTATTTAAAAAAGGGTATTTTTACGCTGTCCTGATATCCCTAAGTTTTTCTAATTTAGATATTCTATAAGCCCCAGTTTTTATTATAAATCCAAATTTAAGCCTGGAAATACTTCTTTTTATTTTTGAATCTGCGCCTTAGAGCTACTCCTTTTTAGCCTAATTACATCGTATTACTACAAGCGGAATATCACAAAAACAAGCCTAAAATACATCCACTGCTTTAAAAAAGGCAGAGATTTGAATTGCTTTTTCTTAAAGAATATCAGAATATTAAAACTTTTCACCAGATGATTTTTGAAGTTATTCAGATAATTACAGAACAAGTCAACAACTACCTCGATGAAATTGGGTTAGAAAAAACGGTTGTGCCTGAAAACATTGCTTTTCTGGAGTCGCAAAATGAAACGGTATCCGGAAATCTGGAAGATAAGGTGGCACTTACCCTTATCAATCTGGATGAAGAGGCGACTTTGAAAAATTTTCCCAATCACATTGTTCAGGGCAATAAAACGATCTATAAAAACAGTGTCATCAACTTAAATCTGTACCTGCTCTTTAGCGCCAACAGAACCATATACATCAACTCTTTAAATGATATTTCGAAAATCATTACTTTTTTTCAGGGGAAAAAACTTTTTACGCAATCTGATACTATTTACAACCGAAATAATGTAGCCATGGCCAATATCGACAACTTCAGATTTACCATTGAGCTTTACACCCCCACTTTTGAAGAATTGAACTATATCTGGGGAACTCTGGGCGGCAAACAGCTTCCATCGGCTTTGTACAAGGTGAGCATGATACAAATTGAACGCAATATTGCTCAAAGCGAAGGACCACTTATCAGCAGAATTAAGGGTATAACGAAAACCAGAAAACAATCATGAGTTATAGTATCACATACGGATTGTTATTGGAGGTAACCATTTTGCATAATTATTTCCTGAATAATGGCGAAGAAACCTTTGCAAGTATGTCGAATGACGATAAAGAAAAGATGCTGCAAAAGTTCAATACTGCTGTTTTCACCACGATCACACCAACTCTGGAGACCCATACAATACTCCAAAACTATAAAATGGTGTTCAAAGAAAGTAAAACAGGTTTCAAGATTTACATTAAAGTCAAAGAAGCTGACGAAACAGATCCGTTTATCAAAGTTCCTGCCGATTTGAACCTGAACTTTCTAATCACTATCCATGACTATCAATTTGAAAATTATACCAATTTAGAATTTACTCCTAACCGGGTCCTTCTGTTCGGTAATGTGAAACCTCCTAAAGAACCGGTTACCTTCAAATACCTGCCTAAAATTAATGACAACAAGTTAATATCAAGTGCGTATTTAGTATCTGAAGAAACTACAGCTGATCTAATTTCAACACTACATTCATCAGAAACACAAGACCTGTTTGGGATTATTTCACTGACGATGCAAGGCGATAATAGTTCTGAAAACAGTATAGACGATGATGGCAAAATAAACAGTCCAAACTTCAAAATTCATTTTGACAATCGAAAAACGCTTTGGAAATACATCAACCGCAAAGCTGCCACCGAAATTGAAACCAATACAACAAAACCCTTAACACGTTCCGGCTTTGTTGAGATTGACCCGTTAACCGATTTTGACGTACCGCAGCCAGTGAGCAGCAGCTATCCTAATCCTTCTGTAAAATCAATAACAAAAGACAATGGTGATTACTATTCTGAAATATTTATTTAATAATTAAAAACAATTAATCATGGCAACAACTTACAAAACACCCGGGGTATATGTGGAGGAAATCGTAAAATTCCCTCCTTCTGTTGCCCAGGTAGAAACAGCAATTCCCGCTTTTATTGGCTATACTGAAAAAGCTACAAACAAGATTAATGGAGATTTGAAATTAAAGCCAACCCGAATAACCTCTCTCTTAGAGTACGAACGTTTTTTCGGCTTTGCAAAACCGGAAACAACCATTAGTGTTACCATCAATGATGTTTCTACTGATAATGGTGACGTTAGATCTATTATTGTAGATCAGCCTACTTCAAAACAGCCCTTTTTGATGTATTATTCGCTGCAATTGTTTTTTGCAAATGGCGGTGGTCCTTGCTACATTGTTTCAGTAGGCCGTTATGGCAATGATTTAGACGATGCAGATTCTGCTGTTACTGCGATCAACAACAGTAATGCACTAAAAAGCGGATTAGCAGAAATCGAAAAAGTAGATGAACCGACTTTGTTATTGTTTCCGGACGCCACAAAAGTATCAGGAATCACGATTACGGATTACTATGGATTGTATAACGATGCGCTGACCCAATGCCAAAATCTTCAGGACAGATTTACGCTGATCGATACGCTGAATTATGATGAATCGAGCCCTACAGATACAAATATAGACGATTTAAGAAATAAAGTAAGTTCTGAAAAAGATACGATTAAATACGGAGCAGCCTATTATCCACATTTAGAAACCATACTTGATTATGCTTTTGATGCAAGTAAAATTGTCTTAAAACACTATTCTTATACGGCAAAAGCCTATGATCAAATAGCTGCGGGATTAGTACCAATTGAAGATCCTGCTACCGGAATTACGGCTACGGTAACCAAATTGGTAAGTGAACCAGTAGCTGGCGATATTGCCGGACAAATTAGTGATCTGTTGTTACAGATGTACAGTGCCAATCCTACCGGTTTTGATTTAGGCGGAACCTTTGCGAGCAGCCCTGCCAAAAAAACGGCTTTCTTAAATAAACTGAACCCTTTACTGACTACTCTGGAAACTTTGTCCATATTAAAGAGTTCCTTAAATGATGAAGCCAATGCTGCCATCAGTACCATCTCAGACGAAGATCCGGGAATTGCAAACACCATCACGTCAAACCTGAATACTTTCAATTTAATTTTTACGGCTCCGGGTAAAATCGATGCTGTCTATAAAAATTTAAAAGCGTTAAAGAAAAAAATACAGGATGAAAACACAGATCCTAAACTGAAAAAAATTCTACTAACCGACACTTTAAATTTTGACACAGAATTAAAAAAACTGGTAACCTATACTCCACTGAATGCTCAAACGGGAATTACCGGATTGGTAAATAATTTTTCAGGTATTGCCGCTGCCCTTACTGCGCTTATAACCGCTATTAAATCAGTAAACGGAAAAGATTTAAATAATGGAGAATTAAACGGAAGAAAATTAAGTGCTCTGGAAGCAATTGACAACGCTACTTACAATAAAATCCTTACCGAAATTTACAACCTTCCTATAACACTTCCGCCAAGCTCTGCTATTGCAGGAATCTACGCCAGAGTTGACAAAGACAGAGGGGTTTGGAAAGCGCCTGCCAATGTAAGTCTGAACTATGTCATAAAACCTACTGTAAAAATTACCAACAACATTCAGGACGGTTTAAATGTTGATACTGTTGCCGGTAAATCAATCAATGCCATCAGAAGTTTCACCGGCAAAGGAACTTTGGTTTGGGGCTCCCGAACATTAGCCGGAAACGATAACGAATGGCGTTATGTACCGGTGAGACGTTTCTTTAATATGGCCGAAGAATCCATCAAAAAAGCGACCGAACAATTTGTATTTGAACCTAACGATGCCAACACCTGGATACGCGTGCGAGCCATGATAGAAAATTTCCTGATTCTGCAATGGAGAGCCGGAGCATTGGCCGGAGCTAAACCGGAACAGGCTTTTTATGTCAGAATCGGATTGGGACAAACCATGTCGGCTATAGACATTCTCGAAGGCCGCTTAATTGTCGAAATTGGAATGGCGGTAGTTCGTCCGGCGGAATTTATCATACTTCGCTTCTCTCACAAAATGCAGGAATCTTAACTAAACACTAACATTAAAAAATACAGATCATGAGCTATCCGCTATCAAAGTTTCATTTCTCAGTTGACTGGGGTGGAACAAAAATAGGATTTACAGAAGTTTCGGGATTAGATGTCGAAACTGAGGTTATTGAATACCGTCACGGAGCAAGTCCTGAATACAGTAAGATCAAAATGCCGGGCATGCAAAAATTCTCTAACATCACACTGAAAAGAGGAACCTTTAAAAGTGATAATGAGTATTATGCCTGGTGGAATACGGTAAAACTAAACACCATAGAAAGAAGGGATATTACCATCAAATTACTGGACGAAGAACACAATCCTGTGGCCATCTGGAAAGTAAAAAATGCATGGCCTACCAAAATTCAATCTACTGATTTAAAAGCCGACGGAAACGAAGTCGCTATCGAATCTATGGAATTGGTTCACGAAGGTTTATCGATTCAAAATGACTAATCATGGCTAATTATTATCCACCTGTCGGTTTTCACTTTTTAGTAGAATTTCAAGGTCTTGGTACGAAAGAAAAAGACCATCAGTTCCAATCGGTTTCCGGCTTGTCTGTTGATATCGAGACAGAAGAAATTGCCGAGGGTGGAGAAAACAGATTCAAACACAAACTCCCGGTAAAGACAAAATATCCAAACCTGACTTTAAAGAGAGGAATATTGATTGATTCTGATGTTATTGACTGGTGCAGAAAAGCTATTGAAAATTTTTCTTTTGAACCCGTAAACCTGACTGTCAAACTACTCAACCAGGAGCATCAGCCTTTGGTTTCCTGGAATGTGGTTCACGCCTACCCTGTAAAATGGTCGGTTGAAGACTTTAATGCCGAAGAAAGCAAGCTCGTCGTCGAAAACATTGAGCTTACTTATAATTATTTCACCCTAATGAAAAGTTAGTTATGCCAATAGAAATAAAAGAGCTTAACATTAAAATAAATGTGAGCGAAGGATCGAAACCGGCTGCTTCTCCAAATTCTCCGAAAAGTAAAGGAGAAGAGCCCGTTGCCGAATGCGTAGATCAGGTAATGAAAATTATCGAACGTAAAAAAGAACGTTAATCATGGCTGGAGAATTAGAAAAACTAAAAATCGTAGCTTATAGTGACCCGCAGTTTAATAACAAAATTGCCGACGGTAAGTTTTCTACGCTTATGAATCCGGAGAAATATACCTATCACTATAAAATTGAGACTGATGACACTCAGGCCTCAGGAACGAGTACGGTATCTCCTAAGTTCAACAAAAAACTACCGGAGAATCTGGAACTTGATTTTGTTTTCGACCGATCGGGAGTGATTAGCGGCTACAAAAGTTCGAGTAATGGCATTATAGACGACATTGAGAAGTTTAAAAAGGTCATTCTGGATTACAACGGTGACGAACACAAACCCAACTATCTCATGATTTCATGGGGAACCTTGCTTTTTAAAGGGGCTCTAACCGAAATGGAAATAGAATTCAAACTCTTTAATCCGGACGGAACTCCGATCAGAGCTATCGCAAAAGCGAAATTTCAGGGTTTTGTAGAAGACAACCTCAGAGCAGCCAGAGAAAATAATAAATCGCCGGATCTAACCCATTACAGAATTGTAAAAGAAGGCGATACTTTACCCTTGATGACCTATCATATTTACGGTGATTCTAAGTATTATCTCGAAGTTGCAAAAGTCAATAACATTATCAATTTCAGAAAATTAAAAACAGGGCAAAAACTATTTTTCCCACCCTTACAAAAACAATCCTGATGAACAACAGCGGAGTCATACAAACCAGTCAAAGTGCCGATTTAGTAACGTACAAAATTTTAATTGAAGGGGAAGAATTGTCTAAAACCTATCAGGTAAAAAGTATTGTAGTGCAAAATGAGGTGAACCGAATTCCTATGGCTCAAATTGTTCTCACAGACGGAGAAGCTTCTGAAAGAGATTTTAAACTGAGTAATGAGGATTTATTGATTCCGGGAAAAAAACTTGAAATCAATGCCGGTTATCACAATGATGAGGAGGCCATTTACAAAGGAATCATCATCAAGCATTCAATTAAAATAAAAAGCGGTGCTTCTTTGCTGATTATTGAATGTAAAGACGAAGCAGTAAAACTAACGATCGGCAGAAAGAGCAAGTATTTTTATGATGTAAAAGACAGTGATGCTTTTGAAGAAATTATAGGCACATACGGACTGGAAAAAGACGTTGAAGCTACTAATTTTAGTCATAAAGAACTGGTTCAGTACAATACTTCCGACTGGGATTTTATCGTTTCAAGAGCACAGGCTAACGGAAAACTTTGTTTTGTGGAAAACGGAAAAATCACCATCAGCAAACCTGATCTGAGTTCAGCAGCTGTCGAAACCATTACTTTCGGAGCAACTTTACTCGATTTTGATGCCGAAATTGATGCCCGAAATCAATTTGCCAAAGTGTCTTCGTACAGCTGGGATTATACCAATCAGGAATTAGTGGAAATTGAAGCCAGTGATCCCGGAGTAAGTCTCAATGGAAATTTATCGGCTTCTGATTTGTCCGAAACTATCGAACTGGAAAATTTGGAACTGCGTCACGGTGGTGCCATTACCGAAACAGAATTGCAGGATTGGGCAGACGCCAAATTACTGTTTCAGCAATTATCCAAAGTTCGCGGAAGAGTGAAATTTCAAGGAATTCCTGCCGTTAAGCCCAACACCATCATTACACTGGAAGGCGTTGGTGACCGATTCAACGGAAGCGCTTACATTACGGGAGTTTTTCACGAACTAACAGAGGGAAACTGGACCATCGATGCTCAATTTGGATTAAATCCGGAGTGGTTCTCTGAAACCTATGACATTCACACACCAACAGGTTCCGGAATCATGCCGGCCATAAAAGGACTTCATGCCGGAATCGTCACACAACTGGAAGGTGACCCCAATGGTGAAGACCGAATTCTGGTCAAAATTCCGATCATCAACAATGAAGAACAGGGTATTTGGTGCCGCGTAGCTTCGCCCGATGCAGGAGAAAACAGAGGTATTTTTTTCAGACCTGAAATAGAAGATGAAGTGATTATTGGTTTTGTCAACGAAGATCCAAACAACGCCATCGTTTTGGGCATGCTTCACAGCAGTGGAAAGCCTTCTCCGATTACAGCTTCAGACGATAATCACCAAAAAGGGATTGTAACCCGAAGTGAAATGAAGGTCATGTTTGATGACGAGAAAAAATCGATAGGAATTGAAACTCCGGCGGGCAAAAAAATAACACTCGACGAAGACCAGGGGGTAATTGTTATTGAAGATGAAAATTCGAATGTCATTACCATAGACAGTAATGGTATAAAAATGGAAAGTGCCGGAAACATTGAGATAGTCGCATCAGGTGACGTTAAAATTGAAGGAACCAACGTTTCCTTAAAAGCCAAAGCACAGTTTAAAGCCGAAGGAAGTGCGGGAGCTGAAATGTCCTCAAGCGCAGTGGCTATTGTAAAAGGAAGTATCGTACAAATAAATTAAAATTATGGGAGCACCAGCCGCCAGAATTACAGATATGCATGTTTGCCCAATGGTTACCGGAACCGTTCCGCATGTGGGAGGGCCAATTTTACCTGCCGGTTCGCCAACCGTATTAATTGGAGGAGTTCCAGCCGCATGTGTTGGAGATATGGCTACCTGCACGGGACCTCCTGATACCATCGCCGCAGGTTCGGCAACCGTTTTAATTGGAGGAAAACCCGCAGCACGTATGGGGGATTCAACCGCACATGGAGGCACAATAGTAGCCGGATTAGCAACCGTTTTAATTGGTTAATTATGGAAACAGATCAAGCTTTTTTAGGAACCGGATGGAGTTTTCCTCCCGAATTTAAGAAAACAACCAGAGCTACTGTAATGATTTCTGATGAAGAAGACATTAAAAGCAGTCTGGAGATTCTATTGTCAACCAAAATAGGAGAACGTATTATGGTCCCTAAATACGGCTGTAATATAGACGAACTTCTTTTTGAACCGTTAACCACAACCTTAAAAACGTATGTGTCTGAACTCATCAGAACCGCCATTTTATACCATGAACCGCGAATTGATGTGGAGAAAATCGACATCAGTCAGGGAGATGATTTAAATGGGGAATTGTTAGTGGCTTTAGATTACAGAATAAGAGCAACCAATTCCAGAACTAATATGGTATATCCTTTCTACAAACAAGAAGGAACTAATATTTAATACCGATTGTATATTCAATATAGTCCAATTGTATTGGACTAAAAGATAAGTAAAATTGATATAAAAAGCATTATGTGTAACAACAGCGACCATACCAACGATACCTTATTTAAAAGAAATGGCACAGATCAGGGCGACCGCGTGAATAGTATTCTCGATCCCCACAATTTGGAACTCCATGACTTTGATAAGGAAGACTGGTTTCTTTTTACCTATAATTTTGCCAAACAGGTTAACTTTTTTGACACCACCAACAGCAAAAAAGCTTCCGGAAACTGGCAGGAAATTTTTGATCATTTTGGCTATTCGAAAAAAGACATTCCAAACAGAAAAGACAAAGATTATACGCTTCTGAAACAAAGTATTTCGGAAACACTTCGGGATATTGAATTCGAAGGCACGTTAACGCCTCACATGACCCTTTTTATCTGTTTCCTGAAATTATTGGAACTGTCTAAAGAGCGCTTTAATAAAATTACCAAAAAACATCTCGATTTCTTTTATAAGGATATTTTACAAATCGAAAAACTCGCTGCAAAACCGGATCAGGTACATGTTATTTTCGAGCTGGCTAAAAAAAGTACCGAAGAACGAATCGAAGCGCAAACACAATTGGATGCCGGAAAAGATGCTTTAGGCAACAAACTTATCTATAAAACAACCGAAGAATTAGTTGCCAACAAAGCTCAAATTACAGCGCTTAAGAGTGTTTATAATGATACTACCCTAGGGGAGATAAAATGCAGTCAGGTGGCCAACTCTCTTGATGGAAAGGGAGAAAGTCTTAAGGAAGGATCAAAGTACTGGTTGCCATTTGGATATACTTCTAATGAAGAAAAATATACTGAACTGGAAGCCGCCCGACTTGGCTTTACCATAGCTTCACCCTTATTGCAATTAAAAGAGGGCGAAAGAAATATTGATATTACTATTACTTTCAATGAAGCTTTTACTTTTGATACCGAACCATTTAAGGAACCCATTACCGTCAATGATCTTGTTGATAATATCAGCATTTTCTGCAGTGGTGAAAAAGAATGGCTTGGTCCTTTTAAACTTATAGGAACAGCTGCCACTTCAGGTATTGTGGAAAAGCAATTGCGATTGGTCTTTCAAATTTCAAAAGATACCCCCTCTGTTGTAAACTATAATCAAAAGAAATTAGGAGAACATTTCTCTACAACAGAACCTGTTATCCGATTCTTAATTCGTACAGAAGACAAAAAAGGACATTATTTATTTAGAAATCTGGTGACCAAAACCATCAGCAGCATCGGTGTTAAAGTAGACGTAAAAGATGTAAAATCATTATTACTGGAAAGCGATACCGGTTTACTAAATGCCGAAAAACCTTTCTATCCTTTTACCACGCAGCCTACCAGCGGTTCGTCATTTCTTATTGATTATCCGGAAATGTTTTCAAAAAAATGGAAGAATATCAACGTCTCTATAAAATGGAAAAACACCCCCAAATCTTTTAAAACGCATTATCAGGCCTACAAAAAGAAATATCAGGATACGACGATAAGCCAGACTCTTTTCTTTAATGGAATGTTTCTGAAAGAAATTATAAAAGACAAAGCCGTAAATCAGCCCGAAGACCCTCAGCCTAAAGCAGATGCTGTTGCCATAAATATTCCGGAAAAAAGCAAATTAATTCTTAACACAGTCGACACCGATCTTATTGTAGACTCCGATGCTTATTTTAAAGGTAATGTGTCCCTCTTAAATAAAGAAAACTGGGAAACCAAAATTACAGACACTACTTTGTTTACGCTAAAAGACGGGGTTTATGTAACCGAATTTCCTTTAGCAGGAGACGGTTACGACATTGACAAGAGCGGCCCGATCCGATTGACTCTAAACCAATCGTTGCTGCACTCTTTGTACCCAAAAATATATACGCTCGCCATTATGAGTAAAATTGCGGATACCCTGATTCCGAATGAAGCTTATACGCCATTTGTCGAAACCATTAGTTTAGATTATACGGCGGAGGAAACGGTCAATTTTACCCATCAAACCGAAGTCGAATACCAGGCAGAACGAATCCGATTGTTTCATGAAGCTCCATTTGGACAGAGTGAAGAACATTCTTATTTAAAAAATGTTGCCAGACAAAAAGGGGTTTTGGATGCTAATAGCGCTCTTACAAGCCGTCTCGTTCCTGATTATTGCAAAGGAGGCGAATTTTACATCGGTCTTGAGGAAGCCGAAACTTTACAGCAGGTTGCTTTATTGGTTCAGATACTTGAAGGAAGCGAAAATCCACAGGTGGACTCTTTTGTCGGTAGACAAAAAATAGAATGGTTTATTCTTTGTGACAATCAATGGAAAAATATTGAGAATGAAATTTTAGCCAATTCTACCGATAATTTTTTAAAGTCGGGGATTCTGAAATTTGCAATTCCAAAACAAGCTACCAAAACAAACACCTTATTTCCGGACAACCTGATCTGGGTAAGAGGAAAAATGCATAAAGCTTATGATGCCGTCTGCAAAGTAATCGATATTAAAACACAAGTCGTTACAGCCGAATTTTACAACCACAATAACGAATTGTCTCATTTAGAAAAAGGATTGCCTGCTGAAACCATTTCTAAGCTCATTACCCGCATCACGCAGGTTAAAAGTGTCGCGCAGCCTTTTAATTCTTTTAACGGAAAAGCACAGGAATCAGACGAGACCTATTACAAACGGGTAAGTGAACGTCTTCGCCACAAAAACAGAGCAATAACGCTATGGGATTATGAGCATCTTATCCTTCAGGAGTTTCCGGAAGTTTTCAGAGTAAAATGCCTGAACCATACCAATAATGAAAAGGAATCCTTTCTTTCACCCGGAGATATTACTCTTATAGTGGTCCCGGATATTATAAACAAAAATGTATTTGATCTTTATGAGCCGAGAGTAAATACGGCTACCTTAAATAAAATTCGAAATTACATCAGCAATCTCAACAGTATGCATGTCGAAGTCGCTGTAATTAATCCGGAATACGAGAAAGTGATCATCAAACTCAATGTGCGGTTTTATGCCCAGTACGATGAGAACTTTTATAAAAAACAGCTCAATGAAGATATCACCAAATTCTTGTCGCCGTGGGCATTTGACACCACTCAGGACATCCTTTTTGGGATTGAATTACACAGAAGCACCATCATTGACTATATCGAAAAATTATACTATGTCGATTATTTAGCAGAGTTAGAAATGGCGAAGCTCAAAGACAATACCGAATCAGAAAATCCGAACGATATTACTTATCAGGCAACACTGGATTTCTTGCCGGTACTGTCACCGTCTAATCCAAAACGCATACTGGTATCGGTAAAAAATCATATCATTTCTACAAAAATCAACAGTTGTAAAGAACCTAATTTCCAATCCGAAGAGTCATGTCAATACTAAATCCACATAATACAATTCCTAAAAAGGTTGCGACCGAAGATGACCTGGATTTTTTCTATCTCAGAAAAAAAGGCATTGAGTATATCGAACAGCTGGGTGGCAAATTATGGACTGATTTTAATTCGCATGATCCCGGTATCACGATGCTGGAAATGCTTTGTTATGCTATAACCGACCTCGGCATGAGAACCGATTTGCCGATCGAAAACCTCCTTGCTTCTGACGTAAAAGAAAAAGATATTCCCAACCAGTTTTTTAAGGCTTCGGAAGTATTGACTACAAGTCCCGTAACTGCACTGGATTACAGAAAACTGTTTATCGATATTGACGGCGTTAAAAATTGTTGGCCGGCCAAACACTACAAAACCGTTTACGTGAATTGTAAAGACGAGCAATTATCTTATAATTATCAGGATTTTAGCGAACTCCCAAGCCGCCTTAAAAAACAATTTCAGCTCAAAGGTTTATACGATCTTTATGTTGATTTTGAGAGCAATAAACTTTCTGACATTAACAGCGTCAAAGACCTCATCAGAAAAAAATTCCATGCCAACAGAAACCTGTGTGAAGATCTGATTAACATTATAAAAGTCGATGAATATCCTATAAAAATATGTGCCAGTATTGAGATCGATACTCAAGCCGACGAAGAAATGGTTCATGCCCTGGTGTTAACCGCATTGGATGGTTATTTATCGACCACCGTTAATTTTTATTCGGTTAAGCAAATGCTCGATAAGGGATACACCTCCTTAGAAATTTTTGACGGGCCGGTTTTGGAACATGGTTTTATTGATACCAAAGAATTAATCGAAGCCGAATTGACCAGTGAGGTGCGATTATCGGATATTATCAAACTGATTATGAATGTACCCGGAGTGCTGACCATCAAAGATATTTCTCTTGGGAATTGCGGCGATGATGAAGCGGTGGCGAATCAGTGGCTGCTTTGCCTCAAAGAATACCAAAAACCGGTAATCTGTAATAAAAGTGTTTTCAACTACAATAAAGGCGTACTACCTCTGAACATCAATAAAACTCAGGTGGATCTTTATCTGAAGGAAATTAATGACGTAAAAGACAAAGCGACCGAGTATTCCAGCCATCACAAAGAACTGAAAATACCAAAAGGCACTTATTTAAACCCAAACAGTTATACCACCATACAAAACGATTTTCCGGATACGTATGGTATCGGAGAAGTTGGTTTACCGTCAGGAGCCACAGTCGCCCGACAATCGCAGGCCAAACAGCTTAAAGCCTATCTATTATTCTTCGATCAGATTCTGGCCAGTTATTTTAAACATTTGGGAAAAGTCAACGAGATACTTTCGGTAAGCGGCAATCTCACTAAAACATTTTTTACCCAGGCGGTAAAAGACATTAAAGGCTTTAGCGAACTGGTAGAGGGCTATCCTGAAAACAATGATGATTATCTGACCGAAATTCTTTTTAAAGAGCTGGACAACAATATTGAAAGACGAAATTCTATTCTGGATCATCTTTTAGGGCGATTTGCAGAACGTTTCTCTGAATATGTTTTCATTAACAAAAGTATCTATGGCAGTGCTACGGATGAAGTGGTGCTGAAAAACAAAGAAGACTTTTTGAAAGATTATAAAATCGTAAGCAAAAACCGCGGCAGTTCTTTTAACTATTACCGACAACCCAACAGTAATCTGTGGGATACTGATAATGTCTCGGGGGTAAAAAAGAGAATTGCAAGGCTTTTGGGGATTAAAAACTACAACAGAAGACATCTTTCGGATTCCTTTGTTGATCTCTATCATTTTATTGATTCAGACAATCAACTGGTATACCGATGGAGAATCAGGGATGATAAAAACAAAATCGTACTCTCTGCCACAACAGAGTATTACGACACCTCTATTGCCAATCGGGAAATGTATTTTGCTATTTTACAAATCATTCAAACCCGCGAATACAATGTCGAAGAGGCTTTTAAAAAAGGCATCACAGATCCGCAGGTCATCGATAACATCCAGATACACCGGTCTCCTTCCGGAAAGTATTCGTATGACATCATTAATCCGTTAATTACGGATGTGAACAATAAGGACCGTATCATTGCCAAAAGGTACACTTACTACAGTTCTTTGGCTAAAGTAAAGCAGTCTATTCTTGATTTGATTCATTTTATGAAAGAAGTGTTTACCGAGGAAGGTTTATTTATTGTCGAACACATGATGCTTCGCCCGGATGTGAACCAAACTATTGTGGATTCGGCAACATTTTTACCGATCTGTACTGATGAGTGCAAGAGCTGTGAGCCTTTGGACCCTTACTCCTATCGCGTAAGTATTATTTTGCCCGGATATACTTTGCGTTTTGCCAACATCGATTTCAGAAATTATATCGAAAAAGTAATTAAGGAAGAATTACCGGCGCATGTTCTGGCAAAAATCTGCTGGATCGGACATCGGAAAAATGAAATTCAAAATCCGGCAGAAAACGAACTTTTGCGGTTTGAGAACTCTTACAAGGATTATTTATTTGCCAAAACCTTATTGAATCAGAATCAGCCGGAAACAGACCTGATAAAGCTTATCACATCTCTATCGAACCTCAGCAATTTATATCCTACAGGAAGATTATTTGACTGCAACGACGAAAACGAAAATCAATTCGAGAAAATAATACTGGGAAAAACAAATTTAGGATCACTATAAATACCATTCAAAATGTTAGTAAAACTTTCAACCATAACAACGCTGTACCGAAGATTCACTAAAAATCAGGTACTAACAGAAGGACATCTTAACGAGATTGTAGATTATTTTGATGATCAGGATCGTATTTCCAGAATTGGTCTTAGTGGTGTCGGCATCATTTGCGGATTTAAGGTTTCGTACAGCCCCGTTTCAAAAGACATTACCATAACACAAGGCAGCGGTATCACAACCGACGGTGACCTTATACAGTTGTACAAGTCTACTCCAAACGGCGGAAAAATTATTGATTTTGAAAGTAAACAATACACGCATTATAAAGTATACGACAACAAAAAAGCGGCTTACAAACCTTATTTTTACGATGGTTCAAAACAGCTTGATATCTTCGAACTTTTAACTGCCGAACAGCAGCTTACCGAAAGTGCCAATACTTATCCGATACATTATCTTAAAAAAAATACCGGATTAGAGGTAACCGATGCTGTCGTTCTTTTGTATATCGAATCTTATGAAAAAGATTCCGATCTCTGTGTCAGTCTCTCCTGCGACAATCAGGGACTGGAAATCATCGGCAATCACAAAGCCTTATTGGTAAGCAAAACCGTTGCGGCGCAGATAAACACTCATGATAAGATCATTAGCAAAATCAAATTCTCTAACCTGTATTACAAACTTCCGGAACTGGTTTCTAACCGCATTGTATTACAACCCGAAGATTTTAGCAGTTATTATGAAATCAAAAGAAAATTCACCAATGGTCTGTTCCGAAACAATGTAGTGGCCAGACTGCAAGACGGTTTTGAGATCCTATTGACCCCATTAAAAATGCCAACTATATTGGATTCTATAAAAAAGAATCTGGCTTCTCTGTACAGTTTTGATGAAAAAAATGTCCCACCTGATTTTCAGTATCGATACGATCTGCTCAACGATTTAATTGATACTTACAATGAAATCAGACTTTTATTGTCCAATATGGACTATGATTTTTGCTTTCCGGACATCAAATCATTTCCCAAACACTTAATGCTGGGAGAAGTGCAAAAAAGCGGCCCTTGTTTTGAATACCGACATTCTTTTTACAAATCACCGCTGCTCACGGGACAGAACCTTAGTACCTGTAACGATTGTCTGCCTTTCGATACGCTTAACGAACCTGGCAAGAAAGACACCATTAACGAATTTATTGTTGATTTAGAAGGTAAAGAAATTACAATCTGTTATGGGAAAAATACAGATTTACAGCAATTGTACAGTCTGATAAAACGCTGCGTACAATTATTAGCGAATTACAATGTAAACTATACTTATATCAAAATCACTCCTAGTTTTGAATTGGGTTCGCTTGGTAAAAAAGCAATTCCATTTTACAATAATGTGGGCGATCATCTTATTGAGCTTTGGGATTACGAAAAAACCACTATCGGACAACAACGCAATAACAGAAGTTATCACGATAACTTATTGAATACAAAATGGCCTAACGAAATGGTCTCAGATCACAACTTCTACAGAATCGAAGGCCATCAGGGTACAGACTATAAAAAAGCACTAAAAACGATTCAGGCCATCAGACGTCAGTACGGTTTAGGATTCAATGTTGTTGTACTTGGAGTAAAAGCCCATGACGCAAAAAAAATAGTTGAAAATTATACCTCCTACTATCTGAACAAAAATCACGGATACGAGCACAAATCAGGTGTGGCACCGGGCGGCACATTTGTCATGATTTATATTGAAGGTGAGTACAGTCAATATCCTTATTATTACGGCTATGGTTATCCGTACGAATATCCGCGAGGAAATTCTCTCGCAGGTGATTTTGAAAAAGAAGGCGATAAAAAAGAACCCGGAGAATCTATCGTGCTAAATCCGGTGATAGCCGACTTTACCTTGCCGTATTTATGCTGCGATGATAATTTCATCACCCTGTCTTTACCTGTAAACCATATCTGCTTTGATGAAACAACCCCTTACTTCCCCTTTCACGTAACACCAACCGGAGGTTTTGTAAAAGCCGATGTAGACGAAGATTTGAATGGCGGAGTAACCAAAAATCAGTATGGAGAATTTGTTTTTGATCCAAAATTGGTCAGTGAAGAACTCATCGGAAAACCGATAACTTTTACGGTGAATAATTTTGAAACCAACTGCCAAATAACCATTTTCAGAAAACCAAAATTTGATTTCACTTTTGTCTTCCCGAAATCGCTTAATAAGGATGGAGTTGTGGTTGATTTTAGTATTAGCGGTGAGAATCAGAAAGACATGAAATATGTTTGGGATTTTGGTGATGGCAGTGAACCTGTTGCCACTACTGAAGCAAAAATTCAACATATTTATGCCTATGAGGTACCCGCCAAAGAAAGCTATAGTTTTCAGGTAAAAGTTACAGGTGAAAACGGAAACTGTAATGCTCAGGCACAGCATCCGGTGACTTTTGAAGTGCCTGTAGTTGTAGGTATCGACACCAGAAACATCTGCAGAAACGACCTTAAACCACATGTTTTAACTATTGAACCAAATAGCAAAAAAACGGTCTTATCAGGCCCCGGAGTTTCCCAGAATGATGCCGGTCAATACATTTTTATCGGCAATAATGTTCCTAAAGATGTAGATCAGGTGGTTATACTAATAAACGGTAAACCTTCGAACCTTACCATTCTAATGCAAAATCCGCCTGTAGCTTTATTTAGCTATGCAATCAGAAATAATCAGATTGCCTTTAGCAATAAATCTACGGATGCTCTAAAATACATCTGGAACATCGAAGAAGAGGTAATCGAAACCGATGCTACAGAAGCCATCATACGACCAACTTCACTGTACAAAAACGACGTGATCAAAGTGTCGCTTTCTGCACTCAACAAAAGATGCGGCGAATCTGTCGACGGTCCGAGAGATATCCGAATTCGTGAAAAACCGACTGAAAACCCCTGTCTGACTAATGCAGTAGAATTCGTCAAAAAAACGAACCTGACTTTTGAAAAAATCAACCAACAGCCTGAATTACAAAAATTCAGTAAAGAGACTCTTTCGCTGATTACTGAAATTCAGAAACAATTTGCAAGTGTTGAAAAAGAAACCAGTGCTTATATCAATGGAGATTTTAATACTGCATTACCCGAGATGTATAATGAGCTTGTATACCACAATTTATTACTGGGTTCAAAAAATGCAAGAATGGAAGAGGAAAAAACAGTACTGAGTTTCCTTACCGAAAGTCATATCTCGCTTTTCTATACCATCATAAAATGTCAGCCCGCAGAACTCATAAATAAATTCGAAAAACCATTTACAACCATTACGGCACGTATAGACAGCTTGTTACAAGGTTTTGTAAAAAATCAGTATAAGACCGATCCTAAAGGAACCTTAAAAGCTTTCTTAACCGATCAGAAGATTCCGTTTAAGGACATCAAATTTATTCTGGAAGCCATCGAATCACAACTAAAAAGTTTAAACTAAGTGCAGCACCTTGGAAGCCATATCATCAACAAGCTGTTTCTGGAGGTCAATACCCAATCTAAAGAGAAGGCGTATTACCTCAAAGACCATCTGGATACGTTTCTAAAAGAAGAACTCCTTCCTCTTTTAGAAACCTATTTTGATACGCTCCATACCCAAATACCGCTGTACAGTATTCAGATCGAAAAATTAGACCTGAACCTTTCTGTCGCTTCTGAACTTAATTTTAATGCCCTAAAACTGGAAATTTTAAATCAGATTCAAAAACAAATTGACGATCAGATTCAAAAAGGTTTTCCCGATACGGAGCGTTACAAATTAATGAACCGCGAAGAAAAAAACAGTGATGAATTCTTCATTTTTCTGGAAACGGGAACCAGTCCCTGGTGGGTGATTACCAGTGACAATAACTATGGTAACGGCAATGGTAAGAGCAATGTTAATGGTAATACTCCCCTTGGTCCGGAAGAGGACCCTCAATTACAAAAAAATATTGGAGACAAAACTTTCGGTTCAAAATTGCGAAATGCATTGAAAAACTCCCAAATCAGAACCCGTTTCATCAAACAATTATCAGACGCACAGATTTATGATATCCTTAAAAAAACACTTCTTTTAGCCGCTGATGATAAAGAAACAGCTACCAAAATAATTGAGAAGATCCATCGCAATATGCGCAAACTTGTTTCGAAATCGAAACAGGGCTTACATCAGCGCAATTTAATTTGGGAGATCGTCTTTTCGGAATTATTACAGCATGATGAGGCTCTGACAAAAGAAAAATTAGTGCAGCTAATTGCTTCTTTTGTTTCTATAACTCAGGAAAACCTGAAAATCATATTGGAACAAATCAGGCAAAATGTATCCGATAAATCAGTACTCTCCGTACTAAGCAATCTTGCTCCCGAAATAGCCGCTATAAAAACTCTTTCTGAACAAATCGCTTCCGAAATTCTTCCGGAAAGCGCTAAAGAAGAATTCTTAAAATTAAAATTTTCAGAAACTGACAGATCTCCTGAAGTTGCTAACAAACCTCAGCCTGATACTAAAATGGAAGCTCAAAATAGGGAAGCTCGAGATTTAGAATCTGGAAATAAGGAAAAGGAAAAAATTCATAAAGTTGGTGATCCTGATAAAAAGAAGAAAACCGAAGAAAATCGAAATCCTTCTTCAAAATCCCCGGAAACCGATGCTAAAGAAACGGCAGAGATCAATGCTCTTTTGAATCGTAACAAGGAAATCGAAGGTAAAAATGAAAAAACCAAAGATCTGGAAGACTGGCATTCGGCATTATTCCCTGCTGACGGAGCAACTTCAGATGTTCCTTCTTCACACTATGTAAACAATGCGGGACTAATACTGGTGCATCCTTTTTTGAAACATCTTTTCGGAAATTGCGGTTTACTCCGTAAAGACAATACGATCAACGATCCCGAAACTGCCGCCCATCTGCTACATTATATCGCGACAGACCGGGAGCAGGATTACGAATCTCAAATGCTGTTCGAAAAAGTGTTGTGCAACACCCCCATAAACCGACCTATAAACCGAAACATTATACTCTCGGAAGAGTTAAAAGATCAAGGCAAAGAAATGCTGCAAGCCGTTTTAGACAACTGGCCGATTATGAAAAATTCTTCTATAGCCCTATTACAAAATGAGTATTTACAAAGACCCGGCAAAATAATTCTTAGCGAAGACAACCCCAAAGTCATTGTCGAAAGAAAAACACAGGACATTTTGTTAGATAAAATTAACTGGAATCTGGGAATTGTAAAACTCGCATGGAAAGACAAGATCATTTTTGTGGACTGGTAATACGATATAAAACATGGAAACCGAAAAAAACACATTTCTAAAAGAGGATGAACAAAATATTTTCTACGAGCAAAAACAAGCTCTCAAAAATATTTTTAAGAACCTCGATATTACAAAGATTGCCTTTGTAGGCGGAATTGCGGATTACATTAACCTCCGTGCTTATTATGATATGCCCATAAATGATATTGATATTATTTATGAAAATGAAGACGATTTATCACTCATTAAAGAAAGTGAAGTGATCACCCGTTTTTTCAACCGCTTTTATGATCTGCAGGGAGAAGTTTTGGTTTCAGAATACCAGATCAACGATAAAAATGTCCATACGGATTATTACAAAAGAGATTTCTCTAAAATAGGCTTGACACAGTCCTATTTATTAGGCGAAATGGTATGGCATGCCACCTTTGATGAAATGAAAACATTTCATAATGACCAGATTCCGAAATTGACCTCAGAAGCAACAGGTGAAAAATACGAATGGAAAAGACTCTATAAACACAGTAAAAAAGCTTCGTTATACAACAACGTCTGCTATCTGGATGAAAAACAACAGCTGCAAACCTTAAGCG
The DNA here is from genome assembly GCF_000335775.1 of Flavobacterium sp. WG21. Taxonomy (NCBI): domain Bacteria; kingdom Pseudomonadati; phylum Bacteroidota; class Flavobacteriia; order Flavobacteriales; family Flavobacteriaceae; genus Flavobacterium; species Flavobacterium sp. WG21. The sequence goes on along the minus strand of NZ_AMYW01000027.1, from coordinate 48,366 downwards.
ATATTTTATGGAAGAACCAAGAATAATATACAGCCTGAACGCTTTTCCTCTAATCAATAATCGTTGGCAAATGGGCAATAAACTTAAGGAAACCGTTTACATGACCGCTCTGAGTATTTTGTACAGTCATCTTTGGTACAAGGACATTGAGCTTTATGCAGACGAAACTGCCTATAATTTTTTGTATATGCTGCCCTGCAGAATCACAAAAATGGATCAGGAACACAATAAAGAATTGTGGATGAAATCAAAAATTCATGCCATCGAAAAACAAACCAAACCATTTGTTCACCTCGATACGGATGTATTTATAAAAAAGAAAATCAATTTCAATTTCGACTCCATTATTCTCGAACGCAGAGAATGCGGTTATGAAGCGCACTATAAAAAGCAAATCGATTTTTTTAATCAATACACACAAAATTTACCTTACTGGCATCCTGATTTAGGACTTTCCTACAGCTGTGGCATACTGGGATTTAATGACCTCACACTGCGCGATAAATTTATAAATGCCTATTATGATCTGGAAAAAATCTATACCACAAACCGTAAGGAATTTGAACCATTAAAGCAACAAGGTTTTGAGCCTTGTATTGTTATAGAACAATACAATCTGGCTTCTGTATTAGACTATAACAATATTACGCCTACCCTGCTTCTTAAAGGAAAAAATATAACAGAACAGAGTAAATATGCCAGTGAAATAAGCTACAGTCATCTCTTTGGTATTAAAAAGTACAAAAAAGACATTACGGAAGAAATTGAATATCGATTGTTTAAAATATTTCCATACTGGTACGCACAAATAAAGATCGAGCTCGAAAAACATCAGATCATACCAAAAGAAGAAATCAGCTCTCCAACGATGCTCGCATCGTAGCACCCTTTATTCCGGAAAATTGATCCCGCAAAGGGTAAGAAATATTTTTTTATTTCAAATAACAAAACAATGAAGTGATGAGAACGCTAGAAAATAAAAAGCCAATTGCTCAATCCTCCTCTTCTGCTTTTTTTTGGACCTAAAATCCAGAAAAAACTGAAAACCGGAACAGTCGGTGACCAGTTTGAGGTTGAGGCAGACCGGGTTGCCGATAAAGTAGTGAATAATAATTCGTCCGGAGGAAGTCTTCTGCAGTCGAAAGAAAACGTACAGCAAAAACCAATTGCAGAGACCATCTCTTCTGTTCAGAGTAAGGAAATCAAACAAGAGGAACCTGTACAGAAAAAATCCGATAAGAAAGAAGAAGAAAAACCAGTACAAAAGAAATCGGATAAGAAAGAGGAAGAAAAACCGGTACAAAAAAAATCAGATAAAAAAGAAGAGGAAAAGCCAGTACAGAAGAAATCCGACAAGAAGGAAGAAGAAAAACCGGTACAAAAGAAATGTGCCGATTGTGAAAACGAAGAAAAAGTACAGTCTAAAGAGCAAAAAGAAGAAGACAAGGCTGTACAAAAGAAAGAACAAAATCCCAATGCCGAAATCGAGAATAACGAACTCGAAGGAAAACTGGACCACTCAAAAGGCAGTGGAAACGACTTAGACAAAAAAACTAAAAAAGAAATGGAATCCGGTTTTGGTGCGGATTTCAGTGATGTAAAAATTCACACTGATACTAATGCTGTCCAAATGAGTCAGGAATTGGGAGCTCAGGCTTTCACCAACGGCAACGATGTCTATTTTAACAAAGGAAAATACAACCCCGATTCCCGGGAAGGAAAACATTTGCTGGCACATGAATTAACCCATACCATTCAGCAAACCGGAGCTGTACAAAAATCCGTCGAACCTTCTGCAACTGCAGCTGAAGATTTAGAATCTCCTCGGTTTAAAGGAGATTACAAGTTAGAGCAAACACACGATGATTTAGATTATCTCGCTACCGGATGTAAGGGAGAACCTGTACAAAAAGTACAATCGGGTTTAATGGATTTAGGTTATCAGCTTCCTAAATTCGGTGCTGATGGTGATTTTGGCAGTGAAACACGAGCAGCTGTATTTAAATTTCAATCCGATAATGGTCTGAGCTACGATGGAGTTGTTGGCGTACAAACCATTGGCCGTTTAGATGATATTTATGTTGGAAAAGGCTCAGGCCCGGGCAAAGACAAAAAGAAAAAACCACCAAAGAAAAAAGACAAAAAGACCTGCGATATAACGAATATATTTCATTTCTCCTCAGATCCAGTTCATATTGAAACATTAGAAACAGATGGTGCTTGTAAATCGTTTTCTATCTCATTAACAACGACAAAAAATAAAGGTGAGAACCCGTGTTCAGGTTACATAGTCGAAATTACTGATTCCGCAGGGACAAGTTTAATGGGACCAACTTCGTTCAAAATTGGCGGTACAGTTCCGATTAATTTCACCGCCCCAACAGCAGGCAAGTTCAGGATGATCATTGGAACTCCGGCTTCCTGTGGAGAGAATGCTTTTAAAGGTGTGGGATCAAAACACAGACATTAATAAAATCAAGTACCGTTAACGACACATGGGAGCTTTTAACCAAAAATCAAAATCCAATCCTTCCGGACCATCCGCCTTTAATTCAAGGCAGGGTGAGGATTTTTTTGGCGTACAGACCAAACTCAGTATCGGAAAATCGAATGACAAATATGAAGTTGAAGCCGATAAAGCTGCCGACCAAATCGTTTCGCAAAAACAAAATGCCAAATCGGAATCTTTTTTTAGTCCGTCTCCTGTAGTTCAAAAAAAATCCTTAGCAGAACGAAGTACACCTGTCACGCAATTAAAAACAGAACAGGAAGAAACACTTCAAAACAAAACGGAAACTGTTGTAGCCGAAACGCCTAAGGCAGTCGAAAAAAATCCGATTTCAAAACCACTGATTCAGCAGAAAAAAACCGAGGAGGAAGTTCAAACCAAAGAAGAGGAACAAGAAATCCAAAAAAGTGCTGAAACTGAAACAAGTCCAACAAATACGGCATCGCTGGAAAGCAAACTTCAGAGCAGTAAAGGCGGTGGTTCTCCCATGGCCAATGCCACTCAAAACCAAATGGAATCCGGTTTTGGAGCCAATTTCAGCAAGGTGAGAATCCACAATGATTCTAATGCTGTTCAAATGAACAAGGAATTAGGTTCTCAGGCTTTTGCCAATGGTAATGACGTCTATTTTAACGAAGGAAAATACAATCCCGATTCTCAGGACGGAAAACACCTGTTAGCACACGAGCTTACGCACACGATACAGCAAGGCAATAAACCCAACATTCAAAAACAAGATACGCCAAGCAATTTAGACAGTCTAAACGAAATGCTCGACAGTTTTAATGTTCCTGAAGATGAAGTCATTTTAATGTGTGCTCAGCTTAACGATACTGAAAAAGCAACTGTTTTAGGTAATAGCAGTTACAAAACCAGAATGGCTGCAGCACTTGATGTAGCCGAAATGATCAGGGCAGTTAATAATTTAGGAGCTCCTCTGAATACAAAACTGGAATGGGTAAATGCCGCCGCTACCTTTGGAACATTTTTCATGGCGTACAGTGAAATCAAAGGAATGGTAACCGCCGCCGATCAACCGCAAAGAGATGTTTTAAAAACCGATGTATGGAAAAGCTTTTTTGTTGGCGTTTGTACGAATGCCAATATGATTGAAGCTCTCGACGACTTACAATTTGATTTAATAACAAAATTAGTATGGCTTAAAGCAGAGATCTATTCAGCCAGTTGGTCAATCGTCTATTCAGAGATAAAACCCTGGATTACAAGCACCACGACTAACCAAACCGAAAGAGATGCCCTAAAAGTACATTCCGAGGTGGGCATGAATTTCTTTGTAGGCGTTTGCGACAATATCACTATGATTGAAGCCTTAAACGATCTGCAGTTTGATTTAGCTACTAAATTGACCTGGCTGAACGACGAAATGTTCACAACGAGATTCGAACTCGATTATGCTACTATAAAACCATGGATCATAAATTCCAGTACAGATCAGGCACAAAAAGACGCTTTAAAAACGCCTCTTTGGAAAACATTCTTCAGCGTAGTCTGTGATAATACCACTATACTCGAAGCAGTAACCGATCTCAATTTCGACATTGCCACACAATTAGAATGGATTACCGGTGAAGGTGTTGATTTTGTTCCAAGACTTACCTGGCTTCTCAATCACAGCACCGATTATGATGCCATTAGAAATGAAATACTAAGCGTTTCTAACGGTGACAGACAAGCTGCACTGGCAGATGCAAGCATCAGAAGTTTAATCAATTCGAAACTGACAGCTCCGGTTTCTGTTGCCGTTTTCTCTCATCTGCTATTAGGCTCAATGTATTGGAGAAACCCTCCAAATAATGATTTCTTTGCTTATTTTGTAAGGAATGGAGGTACAGGAACACTTCCGGCTGCTGCTACTATGAATTGCTGGGAAAGTATCATGTACGCTGCTTATCTCTCTAACAAAATTAGTGCTTCCTGGATTCAGAATTTTTATAATACTGCCTTCGGTGCCTCTGATCCCAATGTATTAATATGGAGTCAATTAGGTTGGAACAGCGGCCTGCCTGTCTATCCGGGTACGACGCCAAAAGTCGGGCAGTTAATTTTTTATACTGCATCCGGCGACCCTTACCCGGGACACGTTGCAATGGCAATCGACGGAACTCATGCCATCAGCCTCTGGTCAAAACCTAATAATAACTTTTTTATACAACGTGTCAATATTAACGTGTTTCCGGGAGTAATTCAAATTTCTAATCCTCCATGGTAAATTATACAATCCAATATGAAAAAGGCTTTATCTTTATTATTATTTTTAGTATTTACCAATTGTCAAAACGTTTCTAAAATGAATCCGGAAAACAAACACGACCTTACTTTTAAAATTGTCTATAAACAATCGATAGATTCCGTACCCGCTTTATCAAAGTATCCTGCAATCAGTAAAAACGGACACGAATATTCTCGTATAGACATCCCAAACCCTGAACTTTCATTTCCCAGAAAATATATGGAATTGTATGGAACTTCAGAGGCATTAATTGGTCGATATGTTTCTGAGAATGGCACACGGGACAATCATTTCTTCTCTGTCCTCAATGATTCTTTTAACTACCATTCCGATTCTGATGTTATTGATGTAGCTATTACTGCAAACGGAGACTTTCTGAAGTTAACTTCTGACTTCCTGTATATCGTAAAAAAAGATGCTGTAAAAATTCAGCATCCTTTAAAAGGAATGAAAATTATTCTCTCAGAAAACAAAGACATTTGGGTAATAGGAATCAGTAATGCGTGGCTGATTGAGGGTGATTATACAAAAGTCAAAGTCCTTGAATGGTTCGGTGGTATTCATACTGTTTCTTATCAAAATGCGCTCCATTGCATCGATAATTCTAAAAGTGTAATTGTTTCTTTAGACACAAAAGGTACTGTTACAAATGAAAAAGCAAAAGAAAACTTTGGTCCCTTTGAAAAACTCGTCGGCTTCTGGGGCAGCAAATACATCACGCTGGAAGGTGCTACTTTCAGATGGTACGAGAAAGCTGTTTTGAAGGGAAAAATAGCACTTCAATCTGCCGGTGTTTTAAATAATGGAGAGGTATTTATTTCTTATACCGAAAACAAAAAACCTACCTAAAAACCAATACCATAGCCAAAGAATGGAATGTTCCCGAAGATTCTAAAAGTTACATTCTGCCCATTGTTTTCGAAAAAGGAGATTCCTACTTCGGTTATCATTTGAACAGCTTTGGTGAATTCAGTAAAAAAGATCAAAAGACACAAGAAACAAACCATATCGACGAAAAGGTATATGAAAAAACCGTATTGCCTTATCGATGGAAAATTGGACAAAGCCGTTATTTCAATATTCCGAACTACAATAAGTTACTGGTATCCCTGGTTGGACCTAAAGAAATTATTTTAATGGAAATCCATAGTTCTTTTTAAATTTTAAAACGATAAAATATGACTTAATTATGGGTGCTCTTGCTAAAAAAACAGCTCATTCCTCCAATCAGACTACCTCAACGAATGAGCGAGGCAGCAGCCCTTTTTTTGGTCTACAGGCAAAACTCAGCATTGGCAAATCAAATGATAAATATGAAGCGGAAGCCGACAAAGCAGCCGACAAAATAGTCACTAAGACTCCTGAAAATAATCCTGAACCGTTTTTCAGCCCATCACCCATAGTTCAAAATAAATTAGAGGAGGTACAAAAAAAGGATGTGACCGCTCCTCAAAAATCAATAGCAGAAAACCTCTCTCCTGTTGTTCAGTTAAAATCAGAAAAAGAAGAAAAGGAAACCGTTGTTACTGAAAAAACAACCGTAGAAGAAACCCCTCAGAATAAAACCGAAGTTCCTCAAAACGAAACGGTCAAAACCACCGAAACCATTTCTGTTCCAAAACCAATTGTTCAGCAAAAGAAAGCCGAAGAAGAAGTTCAAACTAAAGAAGAAGAGGAAATTCAATCCAAAGAAGACGAAAAAGAGCTTCAAATGAACGCTGGTGCCGATGCAAATCCTTCTGATGATTCTAATCTGGAAAGCAATTTAAACCATAGCAGAGGTGGTGGTTCTCCCCTTTCTAAAAACACTAAAACGGAGATGGAATCTGGTTTTGGAGCAGATTTTAGCAGTGTAAGAATCCATAACGATTCAAACGCCGTTCAAATGAACAAAGAACTGGGCTCCCAAGCCTTTGCCAGCGGCAACGACATCTACTTTAACGAAGGCAAATACAATCCGGGGTCACAGGGAGGAAAACACCTTCTGGCACATGAACTAACCCATACGGTTCAACAAGGAGCCAGTGCTGTTCAGCCCAAAATGATCCAGAAAACGACAACTCCATCTACCGCTGGCAGTGCTGTAACACCTCCAACCGGCGTGACACCCCGCGACGAAGCAAACGGTCAATTCAGTTATGAAAAAGATGGTCGTACCTATCGTATTAGTACAAGCTCATCACTGGCTCTGACACTTCCCCTGATAAGCATTTCTGATTTCAAGATTAGAAATACAAGCTTATTCACAAGACCTCTGGTCATGCCGCCTCCCGGACGTAATACGCAGCAGCCCCAGAACTGGGATACAGGAACCGCAGTACAGGCAAACCATAATTTAGACACTAAAATAACCGAAGCAACCCAAAGCGGAGGTTATAGCAGGGCCGAAAATGAAAACGAACGGGTCTATTTCTTTAAAGGGAAAAATAAACCTGAATTAAATATTTTCGGAACACGAGCAGAATTACTGCCACTGGCAAAATTACCCATATGGGATAGAGAGAAAAACGGAACTACTTTTCAAATCGACCATATTGTCGAACATCAATTAGGAGGTAATGACACTGTCGCCAATTACGAATTATTGGAAGCTTCAGCAAATGGAAGCTCAGGTTCTTCTATTGCCTGGGAAATGAACCGTAAAATAAAAGAGGCCTATGATGTGTTTATGTCTCCGTATTATCAGACTAAAACAGACAAACCCGTTTTACCCGCACGGCCAGGCAGAGGGAACCAATATGTCAATCTTTTCAAAGACATCGGCTATAACATTTCCTTTTTAGATTTTAATTTTGGACTACGCACACAATCCGGAATGCCCGATCGATACTGGTCTTTCGATGAGATTAATCGAGGACTTCATTTGGATAAAATTGAGTCGCTAACTGGAGATGAAATGAGGAGAATGGGTACTGAAGACGATCCTGCCCTGTTCATCTCTCCAAATGGAGGCGAGCGGCTAACAATTCCTCAAGGTAACCGATATCCTGTCGAAAGGTGGCTTCCAAGAGTCGATTTAAAAGAGCGTCCCGATTTTCAAAATCTGACTCTGAAAGTCGATGCCTACAAATCATCAGACATGAGAAATACCAACAAAATATCGGCTTCTTATCCGGATATGACCTGGAATTTAGTACGAATTCCAAATACCTATATCTTTTATGTCGACAAACAATCCACTATAAATAATGCCGTAACCGGTACAGGAGGTGTTTTCCAAAGTTTGCGTTTACCCGGAATGAGTCCGATTCAAATCGACCAGATGGACCTTACTCCTGCCGGATTTGCCGGAATCGGAAAAGTATTACCTACTGTTCCCTTAATAAGCGATGCTGATATTGATATTGTAATCGATGGAGACGGTGTTCGCTTAAGAAAACTATTTACCGCAGATGAATTTCATTTCCCTTCCCCATTCGTTATCGAAAATGCTTCACTTGAAGTCTCGTTCGGAACAAACGGATTGGGAGTTGCCGGAAGGGTCGATTTTGGAATCAATAACGTAGGAAGTGGACACATACAGGCAGCAGCTTCCATGGCCAACGGATTTGCCCTCGAAGGAGCCTTTAATTTTGACAGTACCTTATTTAATCCTGCCGAGATCAATGTGGAATACAAAGATAATATTTGGACGATAGGCGGAAGAATTGGCATTACGCAAGGGACTATCAGAGGGGTAAAAAGTGCCACAATAGAAGCCCGCTACAGCGAAAATACCTTTACGGCATCAGGAGAAGCTGAACTTGACATTCCGGGAATCAGAAACGGAACCATGCAGGCGACCTACGGCGATGACGGATTCTCAATTGGCGGTCAGTTTCAATTAAGAGATGACATTCCGGGAATTAGAGGAGGAAGTGTTTCGGCTTCCATTGCCAAACAAAACGGAGCGGAAGAGTACAACGTAAGCGTTTCGGGTACGGCACAGCCTAATATCCCGGGTATCAATTCTTCTTTAACCGTTACCTATGAAAATGGTGCGCTAACGCTTACCGGATCTGCGGATTACTCAAGAGGAATGCTGAGCGGTTCTGTGACCGTAGGAGCGACCAACCGAACGATCGGCGAAGATGGCCAACCCACTGGTGAACCTGATGATACCATGCGAGTTTATGGCGGAGGGACCTTAACGCTTCAGTTAACTCCATGGCTTGCCGCTACCGCAGGCGTTAAATTTTTACCAAATGGCGAAATGGAAGTGACTGCCAGATTAGCAACCGATACTTATGATGTATTCCCCCGCAAACAATTTGACCGAAATTTATTCACTGTTCCAACAATAGAAATTCCGTTGTTTGCCATTCCACTCGGACCAAGAAGTTTGGGATTAGTTGCCCAAGCCAGTGGTGGTTTAGACTTTACTGCAGGGTTTGGTCCGGGCCAATTGCGAAACCTGTCTGCCGAAATTACATACAATCCGGAACACGAAGAATTGACAACAGTGGCCGGACATGGCGAATTTGCGATTCCTGCCGATGCCGGTTTAACCCTACACGGAGATTTAGGATTAGGCCTAAGTATTGGAATTGCCAGTTTATCAGGTGGAATTGAACTAGCCGGAACATTAGGACTTGAAGGGGAAGCCGGGGCTTCTGTTGATGTCAACTGGAGTCCTCAAACCGGACTCGCACTAGACGCTGAAGGTCATATAACGGTAAATCCTAAATTTACATTTGACATCAACGCCTTTGCCCGTGCAAGTCTCGGAATCGGATGGTTCTCTATCTCTGAAACCTGGCGATATAACCTGGCATCTTTTAGTTGGGGCCCGGACATTCAGTTTGGTTTGGTATTCCCAATTCATTATAGAGAAGGCGAACCGTTTGACATCTCTTTTGATGATATTGAAGTAATTTATCCTGAACTGGACGTAATTGACATGGCTAAAGACCTGGCTTCCGATGTCAAAGATGATATTTTTGATTAACGCTTAAAATGATTTATTATGAAAACAGACCCTAAAGAAATCAACAATCAAGGAGTCGCATACTTTCTGAATCACAATTTTGCCGAGGCGAAAAATAAATATATGGAGGCACTTTCTTTAGATCCTGACAATACAACTGCTTTAAATAATTTAGGACTTTTATATCTTCATGAAAAAAAGAATAAAGAAGCGGAAGCCTTATTCAGAAAAGCATTTACTGTCTCAGAAAATGAAACCTATGCCTTAAATCTTGGACACAGTCTGACCAATCAAAATCAGTTTGAAGAAGCCGAGAAATACTATCTAAAAAGCATCGATATCAAAAAAAACAATTTACAATCCTGGGAAAGTTTGGTTTCGCTTTACGAATATACCGGGCAATTTCAAAAAGCGACAGATACTTTACAAACCATAATTCTTACCCTGAATCATCACGTCAGCTATAAAATAAAACTTTCAAAACTTTTGATCAAAACAGGAAAATACAATGAAGCTCTGGATCTATTACACAACTCACTGGATGAAAAAGGCACTGAGTCGGAAGTTTTATATTATATCGCATTTACACATTTCAAAAATCAAAATTTAGGTCTGGCAAAAACAGCTGTCGAAAGCAGTTTACGTTATAATCCTTTCCGGGAATTATCTCTTGAACTTGGAGCAACCATAGCCCTGAGTTTATCTGATAATGAAACAGCTATAAAATACTGGAATAAAATACTGGAAATCAACCCAATGAATCATATTATAAGAATCAACAAAAGCCTGCTTCTTATTAGTAAAAAAGAACTCGAACAAGCGGTAAACGAACTTGAATACGTACTCAATTTTGATTCAAAAAACTCAAAAGCACTCTATTACAAAGCATTGCTTTATCTGGAAGAAAAGAATACATCATCTGAAGGCGAAAAAATCCTGACCGATTTAACACAATCTGAAAATGACTATGCCGATATGGCTTTTCAAATGATAAATAGTTTAATTAAAAAGAAAGATCATGTGGATTAATGAATTTAAAGATTTGGATGAAATTAAAGCTTTTTTGATCGATCAAATTAATTACGATGAAAGTAATGGTTTTTCGTTCATGCAGATTGCCTTAAAAACCGATTTTAAAAAAGTAACGGATTTACTTGGTGAACCTGATACGCTCAATTCAGAAAGTGAACAACAGCAAACACTAATTTACAATGCCATGGTAGATCATCCTACGGAAGGAAAAAGAGACCATCATAAATTGAATGTACTTTTTTGGTTTTTTCATTATGAACCGTTAGAAACAATCCGTATTCATTTTGATTATTATAAAATGGGCCGATTTACTGTTTCCTATACTCATTTTATTCATGAACTGTTCTTATCTATTATTGAGAAATTAGGCAAACCCGACAAAAAATCACTCCGACAAGGAAATGAACAAGTCACCTACAACAGAGAAAAACACAAACTTTTTTTATGGTCAAATGTTGAAGGATTAAGAATTCAAATAATGCAACAATAAGAACCTGAATAAAAATGATATAACAAAATGGAAAATATATTCACTTACCTGAAAAGCCAATTTATCTTTCAGCTTGACAGACTTTTTCAAGCCGAAAAACCAACCGAAAAACCCGTTTTAAATCAACTGGATCCCAGCGGGTTTATCAATGAATTTATCATTGAAAACAACCTCACCGAAACAGATACTCTCTTATTAGGATTAGCTCTCGTACATCATATCAAACCTGACTTTTTAAGTTCGATTATTGCAGAATATTTACCCAACGGAGGAGAACTACCCGAATTTGGAGGTGTAAAATCAAAAAACCACCGTGGTATTTTACCAACAGGCGAAACGGCTCAATTTTTAGTTGCAGGGAATGATCTCGATAACCGGATTTCATTCTATAATTACCTGCACAATCAATCTTTTCTGTATCAAAAAAGAATCATTAAAATAGAATCTGTTCCAAATGGTGAACCCAAACTGAGTGGTTTACTAATTCTTGAAGACGAATACATTGAAAAATTCATCACCGGAAAAATCCTAAAACCTCAGCTAAGCAGCATTTTCCCTGCTCAGCTAATTGAAACCGCATTAGACTGGAACGATCTGGTACTCAATTCTTCAACTTTAAATCAGATTAAAGAAATAGAAACCTGGCTTAAATTTAATGAGATTCTACTCCACGAATGGGACATGAAAGCCAAAATTAAACCAGGTTTCAGAGTCATGTTTTATGGTGCACCGGGAACTGGGAAAACCCTTACGGCCTCACTTCTTGGGAAATATACGCAAAGAGATGTCTACCGAATTGACTTGTCTATGGTCATCTCAAAATACATTGGTGAAACCGAAAAAAATCTGTCCTCCCTTTTTGATAAAGCAGCCGATAAAGACTGGATTCTCTTTTTTGACGAAGCCGATGCCGTTTTCGGAAAAAGAACTAATGTAAGAGATGCTCATGATAAATACGCCAATCAGGAAGTGTCGTACCTGCTGCAGCGTATCGAGAATCATCCTGGTTTAGTTATTCTGGCTTCTAATTTTAAAACCAATATTGACACAGCCTTTACCCGAAGATTTCAATCCATAATCGAATTCGAGGTACCTTCTTCCCGTGAACGTTTACAACTTTGGGAGAACAACCTGCCTAAAGGAATCAAAATTGCTGAGGATGTAAACCTTAGTGAAATTTCAAAAAAATACGAGATTACCGGTGCTAATATTGTAAACATCATTCAGTATGCCTGTCTGCGAACATTAGAAGATCAAAACGAAAATATTAATCTTCATCATCTTCTTCAAGGGATTAAAAAAGAATATGTCAAAGAAGGCAAAATGATGTAGCCTCACCTCTCTATTTACAAAATAAACTAGTGAACACCAGCTTCTTTCAACCAGTTTTTTAATCCTTCATCTGATGGTCTTGGAGCATTTGGGTCGACAATATTGCCTTGCGGATCTATCAGGATGAATCGCGGAATACCACTTACTTCATAAGCATTCTCAAAAGAAGTATCACCATTAGCAAACAATTGTACCCCCTTTAATTGAAGATCTCCTACCATTTTTTTCCACTTGTCATGATCTTTTACACGATCGGTAGAAATACTAACAAAAGCAATATTTTTATCGTGAAATTCTTTTTCAACAGTTTTAAGAAAAGGAATTTCTTTTTTACATGGTCCACACCAGGTAGCCCATAGATCAATATAAACAAACTTACCTTTAAAATCGTCCAAAGAAGTTTTGGAGCCGTCAAAATTCTCGTAATTAAAGAATTTAGGCGAAACTTTTCCTTTTGGAAGAATTTCCTCCTGATGTTTTTTTAGGTTGGTAGTTTTGTTATATCTGGCGACACAACTTTTTCTAAATTCTTCGGAATCCTTTTTTTCAAACGCGATGAAAGAAGCATCCAGTCCTTTGGTCTCTGCAATAAGTTTTTGATAACCCGCTACAATTTCATCTATTTTGGTGATAAATTCATCTTTCTCTAATTTAAAAATAGATTTATCAGCAGTCGCTTTTTCAGTATACAAGGCTTTCTTAAATAGATAATTATTAGGTATCTCACCATCACCTTTAAAAGTCATTGTTTCATCCCATTGTTTGGTGTCAAAAGTAATTTTCAGATTGTAACCATTTTTAAGATAAAAGAAACCTTGTTCTTTACCATCAAATAGTCCATAGTAACCTTCTTTTACGCTAAGTGTATCAGAAAAAGTCCCATCTTTCTTAACGTTAATTTTTTTAAGTGGAGTTCTGTTCTTAAAAACAAGCAAAGAATCTGAATTTTTATCTGTAATTTTTCCGGACAAAGTCACATAGTCTTTTGTGCTTTTCTGTGCAAAACAATTTAAACTAAGAATAAGAACTATAATTCTTAAACAATACCATTTCTTCATTAAATTTTTCTTTTAAACTTTATTATACATTACTTTTTTCAAGAAGTTCCGGAAAATTATTCTTTCTTATAAATAATTCCGGATTTCACGGTCATAAAACCATCTTTTAGATTTTCAATATTTTGCACAGGATCTGAATTGGTTACATAAAGATCTGAGCGTTTACCAATAGCTATAACACCTCTGTCTTCTACTCCTATACTTTCTGCACCTATTTTAGTAGCACTTACAAGAACATCTTTATTGCTAAAACCACAGCTGTCGGTCAATATTTTTATCTCTTTGAACAATGGAACAACATTATCTTTTTCGAATAAATAAGGCCAATCTGTTCCTGTAGCCACTTTAACTCCTAGTTCATGAGCTCTCTTGGTTACTTTCATTCCGTCAAAAAACTTATTGTTGTTTCCAATATAATTCGTCGGATCCAGTATCACATTGTTTGCTTTCATCAGGAGTAATAGCTTGTCCATTTTAATAATATCAATAGCTGGTGGTCTTTTTAGGTGGTTCATTTTTCCTGAAGAAAAATCATATGGGATATCAAAGGCATGCGACATCGAATTTACTTTGGCAGTGGCAACATCTGTTGGCGTAGCAGGAAATACTGCCGCATGACTCCAACTCTGCAGTCCCTGCTTCTTTGCTTCTTTTACAATCTTTCTAATCATGCGTGCACTTAAATCAGCATATATTTTTACTCCGGTTACACCTGCTCCTTTTGCTTCGGCCACAACCATTTTAATATTTGTCGTATCAGTGATCGTACGTTGCCATGGAGTATCTTTTTCTGTAGTATACTTTCTCATCGAATTAAAATAATCTGGTCCCGCAAACTGAGCTGCATAAAAAATGGAAGGCGCCGGCAATTGATTCAGGGTACTAGCACGCTTGTAATCGGCAAGGACAATAGCATTTCCTGTCATATCCCTGACCGACGTTATGCCGGCATAAATCATTTTAGAAAGCTGATCCTCCATATATTTAGTACTCTTTTCTCTATTGAGATTGGGGGCAGTTGCCAGATGAACGTGTGCATCTATTAATCCGGGCATAACATATTTTCCGGTAATGTCAATTATTGTTGCTTCCGGATATGCACTAAAATTATCCGTAAACAAGATATCAGCAATTTGATTACCCTTAATGATGATACTGCCTGTCTTTAAGTCAAATTTATCGTCAAAAATAAATCCGTTCTTCAGTATTGTTACTTTTATGTTTACCTTCTTTTGTGAGTACCCGGTTATTAGATTAAATGCCGAAAACAAAAAGATTAGAATCAGTTTTTTTTGCATGCAAGAGAGTTTTTATAATATTGATAATAGATTAATACCCTGGATTTTGTGCGATGCCGGAACGATCAATTTCAGTCTGCGGGATAGGCAATGCAAATCGATTAGCATTCGCTGATAAACCAGTACCGTCTGCTCTTTTAAAACCTAACCCAAGTCTTTTAAGATCGGTAAATCTGAACCCTTCAAAGGCTAATTCTCTTCTTCTCTCGTTTAGAATTTCTTTACCCAGATCAGCTCCAGAGTAATCTCCTAACCCTCTGGCATTTCTCAATTTATTGAGATTAATTAATGCTGATGCATTATCACTACCCTGTAGGTACGATTCTGCCAATATTAAGTATAGTTCAGGTACTCTCATTAGTTTTAAGTCTATATTACCGGGATCTGATGCTCCAGCATTTGTTGTTCGGGTTCCTGCTTGTTTTTTAGGATAATAACTGTTTGCGATAGTAGGATGATTTTTAAAATATACTGTAAATCGTAAATCTTTAGTTTTATCGTAAAGATTGATTAAATCGGTCGATACTAAATAGGGATAACTTGAAAGAACCGGTATGGCAAGAAGTGCCGCATTTTGTCCCATTTCAGTATTTTCAAAACGTATTCTGAAAATAATTTCACCGGAATCATCCTTATCCCATTCCTTTTGCAAAGCAGCCAGTGTGTTATCTAATTTATATCTGGCATCTGTTAATGCCAGATTACTGTATACAATTGCATTTTTGTAATCAGCTGTCTCATGACATACGCGGGCTGACAATGCATAAATAGCCGTCTTAGAAATTCTGTAGGAGTTAGCTGTATTGGTAGCTAAAGCTGCCGCTTCATTCAAATCGGCCTGAATAAACTGAATCACTTCGGCTGTAGTGTTTCTGGGTTTTACATCTAATAATTTATCTGTTTCAAATCGATAAGGTACTGACAAAGCCTTTTTATCAATAGTATAGGCAGGAGAATAAAAGCGGTATAAATTGTAATACAATAGGGCTCTAATACCTAACGCTTCTCCCAAAAAAGCATTTTTATTGGGTAGCGAACTGGCTCTTGCCATTTTTATAATCGTATTTACACTATTAATGGCCTGATAGGAAATTCTCCAAAATCCCTCCACATTACCGGTTGTACTATTGTATGCCAGTGGATAGATGTTCCCTGAACTATTATCAAAACTAAAGTCTTTTGAATTTGAAGAACCTAAAAGATCGTCACTAATAGCTTCCGGAATAGTATAAATTCCAAAATAATACCCATAAAAATCTTGTTTCATAACGGCATAAACGCCGTCTAAGGCACTTCTGAAACCGCCTTCTGTCTGAAAAAGTGTTTCCGGAGCCAACTGATCCAGAGGTTCTTTGTTGATAATATCATTAGAGCAGCTGCTAAAAAAAGTAACTATCACTGCCGAAAAAAATAATTTTATATTTGTCTTCATATGTTGTTCTTCATTTTTTTTCTGTTGAATAAAAATTCTTTTATCATTATTGTTAGCAGATAAGCTTTTATAACAATATATTTTGTGTGTTATTTTATTAGAAACTAGCATTAAGTCCAAGAGAATATGCTCTCACAATGGATGAAGAAAGTCCAATGCCTCCAGCCGCAGTGGCATATTCCGGATCAATATAGGTTACAGCCGTTTTGGTTAAAAGATTTTGTCCCTGAACATAAATTCTAAGGCTTTCGATTCCCGTTTTCTCTAAAACACTTTTCTCAAGTGTATATCCCAGAGCAACGTTTTTCAATTTAATGTAACTGGCATTCTCTAAAAATTGAGTAGAGTTTTTGTAATCTGACTCCAGAAATGCATTGGGGTTGGCAGTATTCACCTGTCTGACAGCTAAATTTGACTGATCACCTGGATTTTTCCACGCTCCAAGTACAGCTGTACTTTGATTATACCCCGGATTGTTATATAAGTTATAGATTCCTTCATTCAAAACATAATGACCTCCTGCATAAGAGATCAAAACCGACAGGTCAAGTTGTTTGTATCTGAACGTATTGGTTAAACCTCCATAATATTTAGGCATAGCAGTTTTGTTGCTAACCTGTCTCATATTAGTAATTGCTGTTAGGTTGCTTGTTGTTTTATTGGTATTGTAATCCACTAGCGTTCCATCCTGAGTTCTGTACTGATTAAAACCTGTCACCGGATTTACACCGGCCCAATCTGCAATATAAAAAGATCGTATAGCACTTCCTTCCTGGAATACCGTATATCCCGAATTAGAAAGAATATCCTTTTTGTCTGATAAGGCTATAATTGTTCCCTTATTAAAGGCAATATTAAAGTCGGTAGTCCAGTTAAAATCTTTATTTTTAAAGTTTACAAAATGAAGACTAACCTCAACTCCCTCATTTCTAAATTTTCCGATGTTAGAAATCAGCTCTGAAAAACCGGAAGTTAAAGGAATCGGTTTATTGTTCAGTAAATCTTTAGTATCTCTAATGTAATAATCAACAGTTCCTGAAATACGATTATTAAAAAATCCGTAATCTATCCCAAAATTTTTATTATAATTCTTCTCCCACGTTAAATTTGGATTTTCTCCTCTCGTCAGATAAGGCACTGTACTCCCTGCATAAGTCATTTGACTCTTGTACCCATATAAGGATTGAGAAGCAAAATCTCCTATAAAGTCATTTCCGGAAGTACCAATACTGGCTCGTAATTTTAAAGAACTTATCGTTTTATTATCTTTAAACAAATCTTTATGAGCATTCCATGAAGTTCCTACAGACCAGAAATTAGCATATTTGTTATTATCTCCAAAACGGGAAGAACCGTCTCTTCTAAAGGATAATGACAGGTTATAAGTGTTATCAAAGTTATAATTCAATCGTGAGAAATAGGACAATGAACCCGCCTGCGATTTTTGTTGTGTAACTGAAGTGACGGTTTTTGCCGCACTTACTATTTGTATGGCATCGGAGTTAAAAGTATTAGCCAAAATATTAAGACTATTGGTTTCGTATTCATTAACTTCATTGCCCAGTACCAAATCAAAACTATGTTTTTGAAACTTCTTAGCTATAGTAGCCGTTAGTGTTCCCGTATAATTATTATTATCACCATTAGTAATACTTAATGTTCCTCCTTTTACAATTACATTTTCATAATTGCTGTTCTTTGAGTTGTTATAGTTAGCCCCTAAAATCCCATTTAGAATCAGCCATTTGAAAGGTGTATAAGTTAAATTTACACTTCCGCCAATATTTTTTCGATTGGCGTTTACATTTGTATTGTCTCTTATAAATAAAGGGTTGTACGGATTTCCCGCAGAACTGGCAATATCCAAAAGTCTTAACGGATTTCCTTTATCATCACGGACAGCTAACCAAGGATTTAATAAAAATGCATTTAAAAAAGGAGAGCCAACGGTGCGCCCGTCCTGCTCATTTACATTACTAAAGTTTCCTGAAAATCCTACTTTTATTTTTTTCCCTAAATCAAAATCAACACGAGTTGATGCAGTATATCTTTTATACTGACCGTCAAAAATATTATTGACATTATTATACGTTACAGAAGTATAATAATTGGCTTTATCTGAACCTCCGGAAAAAGAGATATTATTTTCCCTATTTATTTCATTCTTTAAAAGCAAATTTGCCCAATTTACGTTATTACCCAATGCTCTTCTGCTTTGAAGTAATGCCGGATTTGCTTTGTAATAACCCATTGACTCTTCAAAATCTAATTTTTGGGATCCATTCATTAAACTGTTCGTAAAGGATTCGTCAGCTCTTTTAATACCAAGTCTTGTGTTAAAAGTTACCTGCAGCCTGGTATTCCTATTTCCTCTTTTTGTAGTAATCATTATCACTCCATTGGTTCCTTTAGATCCGTAAATAGAGGTTGATGCCGCATCTTTTAAAACACTAATCTCCTGTATGTCTGCAGCATTTAAGGCGAAAGCACCTAATCCTGATCTGGGCATCTGCACACCATCTACAACTATCAAAGGGTCTGTACTCGAACTTATCGAACCAATACCTCTTAATAAAATAGAAGGCGGAGCGTCCGGAGACAAAAAACTCTCCTGAACAAATAATCCGGGAACGACTCCAATCAGAGCATCTGCAAAAGATACATTTTGTGTATTCTTTAATACTTTGGTATCCAATTTTGTTACAGCACCGGTAATTTTATCCCGGGAAATCTTTCCATAACCTACCAGAACAAGCTCATCCAGTTTATTAGTACTGGGTTCGAGAGTAACATTAAGTAAAACCTCATTGGTAATCTTAATCGTTTTAGTTTCAAAACCTACAAAACTAAAACTTACTACATCACCTTCATTTACAGCAATTTCATATTTACCATCAAAATTAGTAACTGTTCCCTGTTTACTGCCGTTTACTGAAACTGTTACTCCGGTCAAAGGCATGCCTTTATTGTCTTTTACGACACCCTGAACCTTCTTCTGGTCTGTACTTTTTCCCATAAGGCCATAAAGGGGAAGCTCTTTTGAAATTTTAGTATTCCGATCATAGTTTTCGGATTGAGCATCACATATTGAAGCAATAATTAAAAATGCGGTTAGTTTAACCTTCAAAGTTCGTTTTAAATAAAATAGAGGTGCCGTTCGGGCTCTCATTATTTTCATTTTCTTCATACTATCTACAATTAATGGTTTTGGTTAGTCAGGTAAATTGATCGTATAAGAATAAAAGAATCATTTAAGTTCTTTCTTCTTATTATTTTAAAACAAAAGTTGTGGTATTTAAATAGCAAATGCCATTGTGCAATTCGAACAAATACTGTAAATAAATTGCATTTTTGGTTTCTAATGTATCAACAAAAAAATGGGGTATAGTTTCCTGCTAAAGTGGTATTTTCAGGGTGCTGTGGCAACAATTGCTATTCTTCGCAAAGAAAAAAAATTGATGGCGTACAAAGATTTTGTTTTTATGACTTTTTCTCTTCGTAATTATACCAAATGTATAGGATAAAATCCTGAGATTAATTTCAAAAGAAACAACTGGTATTTCCCAAGAAACATTCGGTATATTCCTATAGATAAAAGCATAAAAAAACCTGTGAGTTTGATTCACAGGTTTTGAAATTAATTTAGTAAGGGCAATCAATTTGTATCAGATAAATCAACTACAATTTTTAAACACTTAACTCAGCCAGTCACTCACCAGTTTTCGGTAAGTTTCACCAATAGGAAGCTGTTCCCCACTGGTCAATTGTATCTGATTGCCTTCGATTACTTTTATTTTACTTTTTGGAATAATGTACGAACGATGAATACGAACAAATTGATTTAGGGGAAGTTTTTCGAGTATATCTTTCATGTTTTCCAAAACCATAATTTTTTCGCCTTTGGTGTGAATCCTGATGTAGTCTTTAAGTCCTTCAATATAAAGAATATTTTCGGTGGCTATTTTATGGTGCTTTCTATCAGCTTTTACAAACAGAAAATCATCGGTTTGCTGGTTTTGCATGGTTTCTTGCCAACGGATAAATTTCTCAACACTCTGATAAAAACGATTAAAAACAATTGGCTTGAGTAAATAATCTATAACATGAAACTGAAAAACATCTAAAGCATAATCCGGATACGCAGAGGTGATGATGAAATTGTGCTTCTGATTGAACATCTGCATCAATTCAATTCCAGTTAATTGTGGCATCTGAATGTCAATAAACACCAAATCAACAACTTCATTATTTAAGATTTCAATGGCTTTAAAAACATCTGAATCAGCATATAAAACATTTAATCTCGGAACCTTAGAAGCGTAGTCGGCCATTAGTTTTACTGCAAAAGGTTCGTCGTCTAATATAATACAATTTATTTTTTTCATTTTAATTCTATTTCAAGTTCAGCTGTAAACTGGTTGTTTTGATTGACTACTTTTATTTGATGTTTCTGCGGATAATGAATTTCCAGCCTCTTTCTCAAATTATTTAATCCAATACCTCCTAACTTGTCTTTCTTTTGCACAGCAATATCATTGACTACTTTAAAATTAAGCTTCTTATCTTCTAAGCGTAACTCGATTAAAATTGGTTTTTCGTTGGATGTTATGCCATGTTTCAAAGCATTTTCAATTAACGGCGACAAAATATATGGCGGAATTTCTTCGGAACTATTTTCAGTTTCAATTCTGAAATCAATAAAAGCACTGTCCTGATGTCTTAACTCTTCGAGCTCAATATAGGCTTTTATATAATCGATTTCATCGGCCAGTTTTATCTTTTCTTTTTGAGATTCATAAGTGGTAAAACGCATAATCTGACTTAATTTTTCGATGGCCATCAACGATTTATCGGATTGAAAATACACCATCGAATAGATATTGTTCAGGGTATTAAAGATAAAATGCGGATTGATTTGCGCTTTCAAAAATTTGATTTCGGTGTTTTTGCTTTCTTCCAAAATAACCTGGTTGTACTCCAGCAAACGAATAAAATAAATTACAAACCAAAGCAATGAACTTAAAATGACGGACATACTGCTGTAGTGCAGATTGTCTTCCATATAATTAAAAAAGGTTGGATTGATATAATTGATTCTATGAAATAAAACTTTACTTATCTCCTGCTCCAACAGCCATCGTAAGGCTGTAAAAAACAAGTACGAAACCAATACTCCGGCAAAAAACCTCTTCCACTGAAAGGATTTAAAAACCAATTTCATTACCACAAAATAATGAAAGTAGAAGGTTAATACAAACACAATCATATACGTAGACAGGAACAAATCCGGGGTGTAGTTTTGGGCCTGGATCAGATTTCTAACAAAAGTGAAATACCCCATCAAAAGCCAATATATGATATGAATGAATACTTCTACTTTTTTTGATAATGTTCCTTTATACATCTTTTCGTTTTTTTTTCAAAGATATGCATTCATCAAAAAGTCCAAAGCCGGGTTTGTAGATTAATCACGGGGGTTTGTCGATAAAAGTTCTTTTAGGTCTTTTTTCAGCGCAGTTTTGCAGCGTAATTAATCTAAAAACCATGAAAAATAGTAGTCTTTTAATACTTGCCTTTTTATTTCAAACATATTCTTTTGCTCAGCAATATGAACTTAAGGGAAAAGTGATCAATCAAAATAAATCAGCAGTTGAGTTTATCATCGGCAGTTTGTTCAATCCTCAAAAAACTTTAACTGCTCAGGCTTCAACTGACAGTTTGGGAAATTTTGTTCTGAAAATTCCGAAAGGAGATTACCGTTTGATATTGGAACAATTTGGCACAGAATATATGAACCGCGAAATTACAATTGATCACAATACGGATCTGGGTATTATTGAAATTAAAGAATCGGTACAGCTGGAGGGTGTAACACTGAAATCAAGAAAAAAACTGATTGAACAAAAAGTGGACCGACTTGTTTTTAACGTCGAAAATTCTGTAACAGCCACAGGAGGAACCGCTTTAGATGCTTTAAAAGCAACACCTACCGTAAGGGTTCAAAACGAGGTTGTTTCGATTGTGGGCAAAGGTGAGATCCTAGTAATGATTGACGATCGTTTGCAGAGAATGCCTCAGGAAGATCTGGCGGCGTTTCTGAAATCAATTCCGTCTGATAATATTAAAAGTATTGAAGTAATTACAACTCCGCCTGCAAAATATGATGCGGAAGGCAATAGCGGTCTTATTAATATTAAACTGAAAACGGCAAAAGCAAATTCGTGGAATGCTAATCTTGGAACTTCTTACACCCAAAAAACATACGCAGGCGGTAATATGAACGGGTTATTTACGTACAATCATGATAAACTCTCTGCTCAGGCTTCGGTAAGCAAAGGAAAACAAAAATTACTGACGACTTCTGAAAGTACTATTTTTTACAAAGACGAAACCTGGAAACAGGAAGTGAAAAACAAATCGACAGCCGATGTTTTAAGTTTAGGCCTTGGTCTTGATTATAAAGTAACCAAAAAATGGAGCACCGGACTTAAATACCTTGGCAGTTTTACAGATAAAGTAAATGCAAACAATCCTTTTACTACTATTTATGATAATGCAAACGGAATGGCAGACTCCTATATCACTTCGAATGCCAATGCTAAAAATAACCCGAAAATGAATGCCGTTAACTTTCATAATTCAATTGCATTAGACAGTTTAGGAAAAAACATTTCGATGGATTTGGATTATTTTGATTACAACAAGAAAGATTATCGTTTCTTTTCAGGGAATGAATTGGACAGCAGTAAAAATAATATCCCCGGAGGTTTCTTTTCTTCGACAAATTCAAATGTCAATACCATCAAAAATTATTCGGCCAATATTGACGTTTCTTTACCATACGACTGGGCAAATCTTAGCTTTGGAGCGAAAACTTTCCACACGAATACAAACAACAATCTGATCGTGTACGATAACGAAACCGGAACGTCAGTTTTCAACACCAATCAGTCCAATGTTTTCAATTATAAAGAGTACAATCAGGCTTTATATTTCTCGGGAAGTAAAAAAATAAATTCAAAATGGGAAACTCAAATTGGTTTACGAATCGAAGCAACACAAACCAAAGGGTATTCTGAAAATTTGAATCAAACGAACACCAACAATTACATCAAATTATTTCCAACAGCTTACCTGACTTATGTTCCAAACGAAAACAATTCTTTTTCCTTAAACTACAGCCGAAGAATCCGCAGACCAGATTTTGATTATTTGAATCCTTTTGTAATTAAAACAAGTCCGTATTATTATTCCGAAGGCAATCCGTATTTAAAGCCTTCATTGATTGATAATTTTGAGTTCTCGTTTATCCGAAATCAAAAATGGGTAAACTCTGTTTATTTCTCTCAGGTTTCCGATTTTGGACAGGAGTTATCGATAATCGATCCGAATACAAATGTTACCAGAAACACGCCCTTAAACTATGCTAACACTTACCAAATTGGACTTTCGACTTCTTATAATTTCAACAAATGGTCGTGGTGGAACAGCTTTACCGGATTCAATTTAAACTATCAGAATGTAAAATCAAAAACCGCTTTTATTCAGTCAATCGATGGGTACAACGGATACCTTTACAGCAATAATGATTTTACCATCAACAGCAACAAAACCTTATTTCTTGGCTTAAATTATGGTTTACAGCTGCCTGGCCGTTATCAGATCTTTAATATTTCGACTTTGAATATTCTTGACATCTCTGTTAAGCTGTTAACTTTCAATAAAAATCTTTCGGTTACTATCATTGGCGAGGATTTACTGAACGCACAAAAACCATTAATTTCTTATGATTCCAACCATATTAAAACCAATGTAAAAAGCTATTCAGACACGAGAGGTTTCAGAATTTCATTGAGTTATAAATTCGGAAACCAAAATATCAAATCAAAACAACGTGATTTTGGTAATGAAGAAGAAAGAAGCAGAGCCAACTAATCGGTCTTTTTAATGGAACACAAAGCTTCGGAGAAATCTGAGGCTTTGCTTGTTAGTTTAAATTTCGATTATCGAATTATACTTCCATACCATAAAATTTAATCCCCTTTCGCTTTAAAGGATTGGTACTCCACTCCGACCATTTATTGCTGTAAGGATCATAACCACACTTTAAAGGTTTTGAGTACATATCATTAGGTTCTTCGATATAGGCACGACAATCTGTACAGATATGCCTAAACTCACAATCTTTACAAACTGCTATTTGGTCTTTGGTAATATTCCAGTATTTTTTAAAGTTTTCATGATTTAATGCTTTCTCTAACATTGTGTCCTTTATATTACCAAAGCTTAATGACATTGAGGGACAATTTTTTATGTTACCCTCTTTATCGATAGAAAGCTTTTTGTTTAAGCAGGTATTATAATGTTGTGATTCGCTAAAAAGTTTAATATTTGAATAGAAGTATTCTTTATTTATTATTCCGCAATGTTTTTCATTTATCACATTTCTTTTTACCAGCGTTAAGTACCCCATTTTTTGACGCAAGGCATTATAACTTTTATTATATGGTGAATTAAAAATGATAATAGAATGTATTCTTCTATTTTCTAATAGTATTTTGTTTACTTCATCGAAATCAAAACTTTCATAATATGGCAATATGAAGTCAATTGAAACAATTCGGGATTTTTCCTTTTTTAAAATCTCGGCGGTGCTTTTTATATACGCAAGACTTATATTTTTATAGAATCGCAGCTGAATATAAGAACATTTTAAGGTTTCAAATTGAGGAACCAGAGCATAAAAATTATGAAGAATGTCATCATAATCTATAATGATATTTGTTATGAGAGAGGGAGAATCCCAACGGGTACTCATTTTAGGAAACAAGTCCGGGTTTGAACTAAAAAACACAAGTTTATTATCAATTAAAAAATCAAAATAATCGTTAATTATCTCATCATACTGATACTTAAAATCTTTTTTTATTTCTTCAATGGTTTTACCATTATAGGCTTCCAAAATATCATATAAACCATTTGGAATAAAATAAAAATTGTTATTCTTAGTGTCACAAATAATGCTCCTGCTTATCCCTTTGACCGGAATACAATCTGCAAAAAGAACAAAATTAGAGGGTTTCAAATTAAATTATTTTAGAGATCGGTTTGACAAAAGGTTTAGAGATGTTCTTGGAGTTTTGGTAAGCCTGAATAGTAATCAGATTGTTTTTAGGCAAAGGTTGAGTCTCTCTTTCAACTTTCAATTTTAAACCATTAAAAATATTGATAGGTTTCTTACTTTCCATTTTTTAAAATATCTGCTAGTTTGTTTTCTAAGTAATAATTGCAGGCATTATTGATAAAACTAACCTGTCCCGTTGGATTTATTTCAAGAAAATAGTATTCGTCTTTACAATGCATCAAATCAGCCGAACCATAATTTAGATTGAATTTTTTAAAAACCTTTGCAAGTTTTTCTTCAATGTCCGCAGGCAATTTAAACGGAACCATTCTAATATTATCCATTTCTACAAATTTAGTTCTGATGTCTATGGCGTGATCAAAATTGTAAATTGCTGTGGAATAAAAGTTGCCATCTATGTAAATAACTCTAATTTCAAAATCGGCTATGATCCTTTCCTGAAAAAATGAGATCGCAAATTCATCAGGCGTTTTGTCCAGAATTTCAGCTGTTATTTGAAAAGTTACATTAAAATTATACAAAAACTCTTCGTCCTGATAATAAAGTATATCCTGGATTCTTTTTGAAATTATACCATTTTTAGGATCAAATGCAGCATAAAAATCTTTTAGTTTTTCTTTGCTTCCGCTAATTAAGGTATGCGGAATTTTGAGCCCTTGTCCTTTTGCTTCGAGCATCATATCAAGGCGATTGGTTTCAAAATCAGCTATTCTTTTTCCAATTTTTTTAACCGGTTTGTGCAATACAAAAGCATCATTGAGAACTTCATAACATTTATTTTCGTAGTCGCTCTCCCCTGAATTGATGCCCCCACCATTAAACCAGATACTTTGAACTTCTTCTACTTCTATATTTTCTAAATAAGACGTCTTTAAAGTATAAGAACTTTTTTCATTACTAAAATTCATACTTTCAATCACAACTTTATCAGATTCTCCTATTCTTACAAAATCCTGATCCAAACAATCCATCACATTGTTTACAAAATCGTCTACATCTTTACTGTATATCAAAATCATAAAAAAATTATTTTTCATAAAACTCCCAGTCATCTGTGAGTTTCATGATTAAATTGTAATTCTGTTCGTAATCATCATCTACCTCTTTAGGGTACTTGGAATCATGTGCTTCAATTATAAAATTCCCGTAATCCATAATAAAGTTATTAGGGTTACTAAATTTAAAACTTATTTTTCGAACCTCTAAATCGTTTCGCCCGCATGATTTCGAACTGTATAAATTGCCTTTATAAATACGAAAACAGGAGCTATATGCTAAAGCATTATTGAAATTTCGTTTACCATCATACTCTAAAGCCTTACTACTCTTATCCAGTATTTCATTTAAAACAGCCAGATTTTCAGGCTTTTTTTGTGTAGCATGAATAATTAAAGCATTAAAACCAGGAAAAGGTATCAAAACAGTATCCCTTACTACAAGACTCCCTATTTTTTCTTCGGAGGGGTAGCCTTCTTTTTTCAGTAAATCGATCAGTTTACCGGTAACTTTTTCTGTTGTTTCATATAATACTTTTGGACTCTTTCGGTTTTCTAGTCCATACTCCGCCTGATCTTCGTTAAGTAAATTTGTTAATTCCTTTTTTAGATTTAAGTTCCATTTATGCTGCGCATTTTTAGAAACGGAATCGTATTTGACACTAAAACTTGTCCATTCCGGATTTTTCCGCAGGCCGTTAAAAATTTTAGTATTAAAATACGACAATTCAATACCTTTTAAGGCTAATTTTTCACCCCACCAAAAGGCATTTTTATAATCTCTTGACAGTATGGCGCAACGAATAGCATTATGAATGTCTCTTGCAAATAATATGGGATATTTTTGAGCGAGTAAATTGTACTGTTCCTTCGCTTTACCGTACTGTCTGGCCAGAATATAATTCTCGGCATTCTGTGTATAAGTATAATAGTTAATTTCTTGCTTTTGAGCTTTTTCTTTCTCAATATCTGCAACCCTTTTATTGCCACTAAGTATAGGTCTACAATCCAGTTCCTGCTTTTTGATTGCTTTTCTTCGCTCATTCTTTTTTGGATCAAAAATCATAGCTCCCAGATCAAAAATCTCAGAATAAGTTTCACCTGAACCAAAAACGAGCAGTGTCTTGGATGTAACTTTCCCACTTATTATAAAAGGAAGTCTGCTTCCGAGAATCGTTCGATAATGTGAATATTTTTTAAAATAAAAAGCGGGAAACTTGTCCAGAACTGTAAATTCATTCGTTTCTTTGTTGTTCAATTTTACTTCTATAGAATCCTTGTTTACAATTTTTCCTAAATAACAGTTTCTTAAAGTATCTGTTTTTTCGCCAAGAAATATATCGACATACTTTTTTTCTTTTTTCCCTTTTAGGAACACATTCCAACCCCAATTGTCATTCCCACTGACAAAACCTTCAATACTTAATACATTATCTTTTGGGTTATAGTCACACTTCGTCACCTCCACCTTTAAGAAACACATGGACAAATGTTCCACAAAATTAAAATTTCTATAATTCTTGCTTCGAAAGCTTACCCCATAATTAATAATTCCTTTATAATTTCGATCGTCAACAAAATATGATATACTATCCTTTAAGACTGAAAACCAATTACTCTTACCAATCCATAAATTATATATCTCATCAGACACCTTATTTTTTTCAAAATCATCTTGATTATATGTTTTATACTTTATCTGGTTTTGTCCCAATGTTGCATTGATAAAAACAATATTTATTAGAATAATTAAGGACGTTACAACTACTTTTCTCAAAATAATATTTTAGTGAATTAAACCATTTTTCACGTATCAAAACAAGCCTGAATTGCACTTTAACAATTCAGAATCATTTAGATATAGTATTCATTTTATCTAAAGAAAATCATGGCAAAGCATAAAAATCCTCTGCGTTCTTTGTAAGAACAGGATCACATTCACGTACATTACTTCTGTCATGAAATGTAATATTTCCTTCTCCTCCTCTATCAATATCATAACCATAATCGTATTTCTTCTTTTGATAGCCAGCGTGTGGACCACAAACAGTCCCGGAATCTGTTCTTATTCCTCCTCCATTTAGCACAAACAACTGTTCTCTTTTTAAAGTACAGTCTTTAAACTTGTCTAGTTTCAAACTTTCCAGTTCCATAATTAATAGCATTTAAGTTTATAAATAATTGATTGATGCAAGTTAATTAATTTGTAGGTATAATCTTAGTCTATTATCGGTTAATTATGTTCTATTTTAGAAGAATTCTGATGGAATAAATCTTACTATACAATCGACATATTAATATTTCTCATAAAACTCCCAGTCATCCGTAAGTTTCATGATTAAATTGTAATTCTGTTTGTAATAATCATCTACTTCCTTTGGATATTTGGAATCGTGTGCTTCAATTACAAAATTTCCATAATCCATGATAAAACCCTTTGGGTTACTAAACATGAAACTTATTTTTCTAATTTCCAATTCATTACCTCCACATGATTTCGAATTATAAAGATTGCCTTTGTAGATGCGAAGGCAAGACCCCTCTCCAAGCATATTCTTAACACGCCTCGTACCATCATATTCAAGAGCATTACTGCTTTTATCAAGGAGTTCATTTAAGATGGAAAGATTATCCGGCTTTTGTTGTAAAGCATGTATAATCAAAACATTAAAAGAAGGAAAAGGGACTAAAACAGTATCCCTTACTACAAGACTGCCAATCTTTTCTTCGGAAGGGTAGCCCTCTTTTTTTAATAAATCGATCAACTTACCGGTAACCCTTTCAGTGATTTCATGTAATATTCTTGCACTTTTTCGGTTCTCCAATCCATACTCCGCCTGATCTTCGTTAAGTAAATTTGTTAATTCCTTTTTTAGATTTAAGTTCCATTTATGCTGCGCATTTTTAGAAACGGAATCGTATTTGACACTAAAACTTTTCCATTCCGGATTTTTCCTCATAACAGCAAAAATTTTAGAATTAAAATACGGCAGTTCAATACCTTTTAAAGCCAGTTTTTCACCCCACCAAAAGGCATTTTTATAATCTCTTGACAGTATGGCACAACGCATAGCATTATGAATGTCTCTCGCAAATAGTAGGGGATATTTTTGAGCGAGCAAATTGTACTGTTCTTTAGCTCTGCCATACTGCCTAGCCAAAATATAGTTCTCTGCATTCTGCGTATAAGTATAATAGTTAATTTCTTGCTTTTGGACTTTTTCCCTCTCGATGTCAGCTATTAATTTATTAGCATAGATTAAAGGTCTGCAGTCCAATTCTTGTTTTTTAGCTATTTTTTTTCGGTCATTCTTTTTCGGATCAAAAATCATAGCTCCCAGATCAAAAATCTCAGAATAAGTTGCACCTGAACCAAAAACAAGCAGTGTTTTTGGGGTAACTTTTCCACTTATTTTAAAAGGAAGCCTGTTTCCGAGAATCGTTCGATAATGCGAATAGTTTTTAAAATAAAAAGCGGGAAACTTGTCCAGAACTGTAAATTCATTCGTTTCTTTGTTATTCAATTTTACTTCTATAGAGTCCTTATTAACCAGTTTTCCCAAATAACGGGTATTTATGGTATCTGTTTTTTCTCCAAGAAATATATCGACATACTTTTTTTCTTTTTTCCCTTTTAGGAGTACATTCCAACCCCAATCGTCATTCCCACTAACAAAACCTTCAATACTTAATACATTATCTTTTGGATTATAATCACACTTCGTCACCTCCGCCTTTAAAAAACACATGGATAAATGTTCTACAAAATTAAAATTTCTATAATTCTTACTGCGAAAGGTTACTCCATAATTGATAATCCCTTTATAATTTCGGTCATCTACAAAATAAGTGACAGTATCTTTTACGTTTGAAAAACATCTATAATCTTTATAATTACATAAATTATAGACTTCCTCAAATACTTTATTTTTTTCAAAATTGCCTTGATTATACGTTTTATATTTTATCTGGTTTTGTCCCAACGTCACATTGATAAAAACAATATTTATTAGAATAATTAAGGGTGTTACAACTACTTTTCTCAAAATAATATTTTACTAAATTAAACCATTTTGCACGTGTCAAAACGAGCCTGAATGGCACTTTAAAGGTTCAGACTCCCTCAAATACGGTATTCATTTTGTCGAGGAAAAATCATGGTAATGCATAAAAATCCTCGTCGGTCTTTGTAAGAACTGGATCACATTCACGTACATTACTTCTGTTATGAAACGTAAGACGTCCTCCTCTCTCACTATCATAACCATAATCGAATTTTTGCAGCTTACCACCATGCCAGTCACAAATAGTTCCTGCAGGGCTTTTAATACCATCACCATTTAACACAAACAATTGTTCTCTTTTTAAAGTACAGTTTTTAAATTTGTCTAGTTTCAAACTTTCCAGTTTCATAATTAATAGATTTTAGTTCATAATAATTCATTAGTGCAAGTTAATCGATTTGTAAGTATAATCTTAATCTATTATCGGTTAATTATGTTCTATTTTAGAAGAATTCTAATGAAACAAATCTTACCACAAAACCCAAAATAAGCTTATATTAGCTTTAATTTTAAACTATTACCAAAAACGACCGCTCCAAAACCAAAAACCACCATGACCAGAAAAACTGCCATTCTACTCGGGTTTATCGCTTTAAAATTTATACTGCAATACCTTTTAATAAGCCCCGAATATGATTTGCAGCGCGACGAATACCTGCATCTGGATCAGGCGCATCATTTGGCATGGGGATATTTATCGGTCCCTCCGGTTACTTCCTGGATTTCTTACCTTATCCTTTTACTTGGAAATTCCGTTTTCTGGGTAAAGTTTTTCCCAGCCCTTTTTGGAGCCCTAACGCTCTTGATGGTTTGGAAAACGATTGAAACTTTAAAAGGAAATCTATACGCCTTGATTTTAGGCGCCACCTGCATTACGTTCTCGACCTTGTTAAGAATCAATATCTTGTACCAGCCCAACTCATTGGACATCTTATGCTGGACCTCTTTTTATTATGTGATTGTTCAGTACATGACCACCGAAAATAAAAAATGGTTTTACATTGGCGCTGTTGTCTTTGCTTTTGGTTTTCTGAACAAATACAACATTCTTTTCCTAATCATTGGGCTCCTGCCTTCTCTTCTCCTATCGGGTCAAAGAAAGATATTTACAGAAAAAAAACTCTATGGGGCATTGCTTTTAGGGCTAGTTCTGATTTTACCCAATATTCTATGGCAATACAACAACCATTTCCCCATTGTACATCACATGAAAGAATTGGCCGAAACGCAGCTCGTTAATGTAGATCGAATGGAATTTTTGAAAAAGCAATTGTTATTTTTCATCGGTTCTTTCTTTGTTCTTCTTGCGGCTTTGTATGCTTTGTTATTCTACAAACCATTCGAAAAATACCGATTCTTTTTTGCTTCGATGATTTTTACACTGGCAGTGTTTCTGTATTTCAAAGCCAAAGCTTATTATGCTATCGGTTTGTACCCTGTTTATATTGCTTTTGGAGCTGTTTTTCTTTCTCAGGTACTGCAAACAGGCTGGAAACGTTATCTAAAATCTGTTTTCATCATCCTTCCATTGTTATTTTTTATTCCCATGTACAACTTAGCCTTTCCTAATAAAAGTCCGGAATACATCGTAAAAAATCCGGAGGCCTATAAAAAACTTGGTATGCTGCGTTGGGAAGATGGAAAAGACCACGAACTGCCACAGGATTTTGCCGATATGCTGGGCTGGAAAGAACTCGCCCGAAAAACAGATTCTGTTTATGCCCTAATTCCAAATCCAAAAACAACTCTGGTACTCTGTGATAATTACGGACAAGCCGGAGCCATAAACTATTACTCTAAAAAAGGAATCAAAGCGGTGTCTTTTAATGCCGATTATCTCAATTGGTTTGTTCTTGATGTACCCTACAAAAATGTCATTAGAGTTAAAAACTCTTGGGAAAGAACTGCTGAACTTGAGGAAACCAGTCCTTTCTTTCAATCTTCCCGTATTGCAGGTGAGATCACCAACAAATATGCAAGAGAGTATGGAGCTACCATTTTTGTTTTTACCAATGCCAAAATCGACGTCAACAAAAGACTTAAAGCTGAAATTAAAGAAGAAACGGATTATAGTAAATGATCGATTTTACCACTATTGACTATTTAAAAACAGGAAACAACAGACAAATTCAGGCTTATGAAATCCTGACTCAGCATCATATTTTGTCTGATATTGCCGAATTCGAACCTATTTTAGCAGGCACCATCCCCATTGCGATCGATATCGAAAGTAGTGATTTGGACATCATTTGTTACTGGAAAAACAAAACTGAATTTATCGCGAAACTCCATGTCACTTTCGGAGACAAAGACAATTATACCATTCGGGAAACAGTAATTGATAACAGAGAATCAATTATAGCGAATTTTAAAATAAACCTTTTTGAATTTGAAATCTTTGGACAAAATATTCCAACTCAACAACAGAATGCCTATCTGCACATGCTCATAGAACATGAAATTCTGCAATCGAAAGACGAAAATTTCAGATCAAAGATCATCCAACTGAAACAAAAGGGATACAAAACCGAGCCTGCTTTTGCATTTTTATTAGGTCTAAATGGAGATCCGTATGCTGAATTACTGAAATATAAAATTTAAACTTTTTCAAACAAAACATAACCGATTGCAAACCAATAATTTACACCAAAAAATAAGATATTTAAAAATATTTTCATTTTTTGCTTGCATAACCGTATTTACTGTGTATCTTTGCACCCGAAACATCGCGGGATAGAGCAGTAGGCAGCTCGTCGGGCTCATAACCCGAAGGTCACAGGTTCGAGTCCTGTTCCCGCTACTAAGACAAAGCTTCAGAGAAATCTGAAGCTTTTTTTTTACGATAGTATTAATCTAGTAAAGATTACGGATGCGAAGTCAGGAGACATTTGCACAGCTTTCCATAATTACACTTCGAAGAGCGGATTTTCAAAGCACAATTTTCAATAAACTGCAAATGTGAATTAGAACTACTAATGTTTAAATTTAGCACTTGTGCCCCAATTTTACAAACCCCTCTTTAGCAATCCTTTGCTCTTCATTTCCTTATCATACTTGTTTGTATAACACAGGACGTGAAAGCGCTATAAGCAATAATATTTCAATTATTATCATCAAAATTGGTCTGTGCCACGAAACTGCTATCCAAAGATTAGTTTGCTTTTGAAAGTCAATATTGTCTGTCATATTTTTAAATATTTCCAATTTTTTCGCAAAGAATATGCTTATTATTGTGATATACATGTAGCAGATGAATGCTGACAGGACTAATTTTTTTCGAGTTGGGGTTTTCCAATTAAAAATTAATGATAACACCATTGTAAGTAAGATCAGAAGATGAACGGGTATCCAAAATTTTACAGCTTGTCCCAATTGGTTATTACTTTTGGTTATCATTGTTGACGGATTTTTTAGCATTTCCGGAATACCAAATAAATGTTCATAAAGCCCTGCTGATGCACTTATACTTAAAAAGATAATACAGGCAATTAAAATCGGATTTGTCAATTTCGTTTTCATACTATTTTGTGTTTGATAATTTATTGATTAAAGATTTCGCTGTTGCTTTTTGCCCATCAATTGTAAGATGTATACCATCATACTGAACAAATTCAGTATTTACAGGATTCCCAAATTCTTCTGTTAAATTAATTACAGGTTCTGGTTGGGCTTTCAAATATTTACTAATTTCATTTAAATCTGAATTTTTCAAACTCAATTGTTGAGTTTTGAATGGCTGAAAATTTTCTGCTTTTTTCTCGTCAATTGATACTGGTGTAAGCCAAACAATATTTGCTTTTGCGTCTTTATTAATTAACTCTTTTATAGCATTTAGGTTTGCAATCGTCTCTGTTAAAGAAACGGTTGTTTTTTGGTT
The DNA here is from genome assembly GCF_000335775.1 of Flavobacterium sp. WG21. Classification (NCBI taxonomy): domain Bacteria; kingdom Pseudomonadati; phylum Bacteroidota; class Flavobacteriia; order Flavobacteriales; family Flavobacteriaceae; genus Flavobacterium; species Flavobacterium sp. WG21. Next base: position 13,977 of record NZ_AMYW01000027.1, on the reverse strand, counting down.
TCCATAACGCATACAATCATTTGTGCCCAAATGACAAATTACCCAATCGGGACTTAATTTTACTTGTGTCGTTATTTTACGAAGTGCTTCTGTTGTAGTTTGTCCTGAAATCGCAGCATTAATTACACGAATATTGTCTTGTGGTCGTCTTTGATTTAAAAGATATTTCAGAATATAAACCCAGGAATTTAAAGCATCTGCTGTACTTTCGCCAATTACTAAAACAGTCTGATTTTTCTTGAAAGGGAGTTTATCAATTTTAAATGCAAAGTCTGAATTTGTTAAAAGTTCCGATGCTGCATTTTGGGCCTGGTCATCATAAACTTTTTTAGCTAATTGATATTCTTCTATCGACATACCGTATAGGTGTGCAATTTGCTCATCATTTAAGTTTGGCAAAAAATTCAAGAACTTTTCCGGGTGCATATGAAGCAATATCTTGTCTGCGTATGCTATTTTTTTTGTTTCCATTTTGTTAGTTGTTTTTTCTTGTGCGTTTACGTTTCCTATGTTATTTAATAAAACTAGCGTGAGAAATACTTTGTTTATTGTTTTCATAATAGCTAAATAATTTTAGTTTGTAAATAATTCTAGTTTGTATAGCAAACCAAAAAAGCAAAAAAATTAGAGGTGCAAATATTTTTTTATTGTTTCTACATAACTTTCAAAGGCAATTTTCCCCGTTTTTGTTAGTTTACAAATTGTTTGCGGATAGTTTCCTTTAAATGTTTTTTCTATTTCAATATATTTTGCTTCATTTAGTTTTTTTATCTGATGACTTAAATTGCCTTGTGTTGTTTTGGTTATCTCTTGTAAATAACCAAAATCAGCTTGTTTCATTTTAACAAGTGCAGAAACAATAGCCAAACGAACTGGTGCATTCAAAACAGGGTCTAGTTCCTCAAAAGTCTCCGCCATTCTATTATAATTTTGAATTTTTAAGTATGTATCCCGGAATTAAATAACCTACAGCAATTGCAAAACCGTGAAGCAAAACTTTGAATTCATCTGTAATAAAAACACAACAAATAGATGCAATAAGAAAACAAACACCACCAAACATCAACGGTTTAAATTTCATTGCCATTCCCGAAACTGTTGTGCCAATCGCAGCTAATATCAATGTATAAGTAAAGGGTTCAATTTTTTGATAAACACTTACAAATACTATCGCAATAAATCCAAAAGCCAAAGCCATCCAAAGTTTTTTAAGAAAAAAATTCAAATGAGTTTCTGATGTTTTATTTCGATTGTAATTAATTGTGATTATCAATGCAATAGCTACCAAAATAGGGAATGGCAAAAAATAGTATTTAAAATCAGTTTTTGTTCGAATCAAAAATTGAAAAATACTTGCCATAGCCAAAATCCAACCCCAAAGCAAAAATATAAAGCTATGTGATTTGATATTTTCTTTTGTTTGATTAATTACTTCTGTAATAAGCTTCAAACTCTGTTCCGGTGTCAATTTGATTTCTTTTTCCATAAAGAAGATTTTAATTTACTCTGTAAATGTAAAGTAGTTTGCAATACAAACCAAATTTTTAGCAAAATTTTAAACTCGTTTGTATGTATGTTTCAGAGTGTAGTAGTTCTGCAATAACTGCTAACTTGCATATATCTCTGAGAAATGTTGGTGTTTATTTGTTTTCAAAAACAGAATTTTATTTGATAAATCATCAAATACTTTTATTTATTGAATACTTTTCGCATTAACAAGGGGGAAATTTCAGCGGTCTTACTACTTTAATTACTTAATGAAACCTATCTTTGTTTTCAGCCGTGTCCGGAAGATCCCAAAGTATCAAAGTTTGGCTCCATGCAGAACCCTTCAGTTTTTTTTTATTCTAGCGATCAACTCGGGATTTTTTTCAAACATACTGTCGCGATCTTTCATAACCAACAATAAAACTCTCATTATAAACTCCATAACAATCCTCAATAAACTGGTTAGATATTTGAAAGTTTCTCGCTACTAAGTAAAAACACCACTTCAACAAGTGTTTTTTTACCCCTATTTATTAACATTTCGTTGCGTTCAGGAACGAGGAATTTTACACTTTGAAAAAGATCGAAAAAACAATAGCTTAAATTTTATTTGTCCAATATAACCGTACATATTAAATACCTTTGATACAATAAAACCAATAAAATTATGACAGACAATTTTGTGCTTTTAGCATTTGACACTTATTATTTTGACGGAAAGGCTAAAACCGTTTGTATTGAATTCAATCAATGGAATCAAGACAAAGATTATAAAGTACATTCAGAAATAATTGACAATATTGAAGACTATATCCCAGGAGAATTTTATCGAAGAGAATTACCTTGTATCTTAAGTCTTTTACAAAAGATGGATCTGAGAAATATTGACACTATTATTGTCGATGGGTATATTTATCTGGATGATGATAAAAAATATGGTTTAGGGGGCTATCTGTACGAAAAATTAAATCAGAGAATTCCAATAATTGGTGTTGCCAAAACTAACTTTGCCTCACTAAACAAAGACAAAAAAAGCTTATTTAGAGGCGATAGTAAAAAACCTCTTTTTATTACTTCAATCGGTATTGATTTGGACGATGCATTTACAAAAGTCGAAAGTATGGCGGGAGAATTTAGATTCCCTACCTTATTAAAAGAATTAGACAGACTGACAAAAGAAATATAGGTTATTCACAAATAATTTTACAAAAATCATTCATAAGTTCGTCAAACATTTGAATGCTTCTAAGTACTAAGACAAAAGCTTCAGATTTCTCTGAAGCTTTTTTTTCTTAAATAAAAAAGTCACAACAAAGCGTAAATTTTGAATGTCTTTCGTAATTTATTTACTAGCAACCATCTTTAGGAATTACACGTTTATAAACTACCTTACCATCACGTTCTACATAATCACCCGATAGTATTGGGTAGGAATACTTGGGAGAATGCGATACGCTATGGCTTTTTACAATTATTCTGTCGTTAACTTTTAAGCCATGTAATTGCCAAAATTGATCCTCATTAAAGTTTTCTGGTCCAAAACTAAGTATATAATCATCCCCTTTAATCCTTACCATTACCCCGAAACCTAATCTCGAGTCAGGCGGAAGAGAAAGTGAGGTTATAATTCCATCCATGTTGGTAAAATCACTAATGGACTTTCTTATTTTTGCTTCACTGGCATATACTTTTTTACCTGCCGGAGACTCTTCCCATTTTTTGTACACAATACCATCCGGCGTAGTCTTCCATTTCTTCAATTTGACTTCCCTCTCAGCAATAGAGATTGGTTTTTGAGTTAATTTTTTAGGAGTTTCAGTTTTGATTTCACGATTCGCAAATACCAGTCCGCTTACCGCAACCAGCGATAAGATCAGCGCATAAATGATTTTTTTCATGTTCTTTTTGGTTTAATTAATAACATCCTTATATCTCTCTTTAAAGTTTATACGGCTAAATTACTTTGACATTTTTTGGTTTATTCGATTTGAATTGTAAATAAAAATGTAAACTTTGTAAATAAAACATTGACAATATGCTTAATAGCCAAAAACTTCTTTATGGAAAACGCAGATACCTGTTTACACTAATAGTATTCTTGTCTATCTCTGTAATCTGTGTGGCTTTGGATATGGGAGATGATAATGATTTTGATATTTCGAGAAGAGAAGTTTTACTCCGCAGGATCGGACACGAACTACTTTTACAGTCGGGTGACAGTACATCGAGAGTACTTCCTGTAAAAAAGATTGCCGAAAATGAATATCAAATCAATTTTGAGAATGACTTTACTTTTCAGCCAGATTCTCTACTAAATATTACCAGCCGTTTTTTGGACAAAGCTCCCGGCGCAAGTAATTATATTGTTAATGTTCTTAATTGTGACAATGGCAGCGTAACTTATGGATACGCTATCTCAAAAAATAAGAAAGATGCTATTGTAGCTTGTATCGGGAGAAAACAGCCCAAAACATGTTACAGGATTAATATTAAATTTAAACCAACGGGCATTATTACGGCAAAAAACGGCTATCTTCTTGGAGGGCTTTCATTCTTAGCATTTGTTGGATTTATTTTTTTGAAATCAGTTAAACTACAAAAACATTTACCCGAAAGTCAGCACGCTACTATATTCACTTTGGGCTCAGTATTGTTCAATGCGAATGATCGTACGCTTATCATGAATGAAACGACAACAGACCTGACCGTTACAGAAACCCGTGTATTGCTCATTTTTGCATTGTCTCCTAACAAGACCATAGAGAGAAGCCGACTGCAAAAAGAAATATGGGAAGATGAAGGCGTTATTGTGGGCCGTAGTCTGGATATGTTCATATCAAAACTTAGAAAAAAACTGGAAAATGATCCGAACATCAAAATTGTTGTTGTACGCGGCAAAGGATATAAACTTGATATCCCCTCCTAATTTGAGTATAATATCTGACAAAAAAGACATTTCTATGAGATGTTTTTTTATCTTTGAAATTAAGACATTTTAGTGCAGATAACTTTATCTTTGAACCTTCAGAAAAATAATATTCATTATGGAACAGAAAATTCATCAGGGAAGAAACGTTAAACGTTTTAGAGAAATGCTTGGTATCAAACAGGAAGCACTGGCTTATGATCTGGGAGAAGACTGGAACCAGAAGAAAATTTCAATGCTGGAGCAGAAAGATGTTATTGAGGATAACCTCTTGAAGCAAATCTCAAACTCATTAAGAATTCCTGTTGAAGCCTTTCAGAATTTTGATGAGGAACAGGCAATAAATTTTATATCTAATACTTTTAATGATCAATCTAACGGATACAATTATTATCCAACTTTTAATGTAAACCCAATAGAAAAATGGATAGAAGCTTTGGAAGAAATTAAGAGGTTAAATTTAGAACTTTTGAAAGCCAAAGATGATCAGATTAAGGTTTTAGAAAAATTAATCAATAAGTAATTTCAAAACTATTTTCTCAATTCAATTCTGAAAGCCGTAAGCATAAACTTCACTCCTTCAAATAAATACATTTAAAGACATCTCGAAAAAAGTCAGAGACTTTTGAGGTGTTTTGTATTTAAAATTATAAAAAAATACGCAAAGTCAGAGACATTTGCGTAGCTTTTCATGAGGAACTCTTATGGAGCGGAGCATATTTTCTTTAACACTTTGCAATAATGGGCAAATTCGAAATAAGTGTAAAAAAATCATTACTTTTGTTAAAAACAACTGAGATGAAAGATGTTATAGAAATTAAAAATGGTAAAATTACCGCTCGCCTTTCAGTGACTGTAAAAAAAATAGATTCTTCTTATATAGGATATATCCCTTCTTTCGATATCCCTTTTACTTCTCCAACTGAAGAAAAAGTCAGTGAGATAGCTAAAGGCCTTATTAATATATTATTTAAAAGATGGTTAGAAAAGGGAAAAATAGATTTTTTTAAAGAAAAGTTAGAAAAACACGAATTCTCTCCTCACGATAGATTCCACCAAGTTCGTTTTGAGCACTCAACCCCTTCAAAATCAATTCAATTCAAAGAAGAGTTATATGTTGTTTGAACCTAGTTGTTTCATTAAATTTATCGAAGATCATGATGTTGGTGTAATTGAATATACAGACAACTGGACAGATGGCGCTGTGGTAAAATACCATTTTTTTAATGATGATTTAGTTATAGATATGCAACATTGTATTCATATTGAAGTTGCTAAACACTATTTAAAAAAAATCAACGCCGCTTTTCTTATTAATAAATTAGAAAACATAGATTGTCCTTGTTCCGATAAGTAGAACCCAAAAAAATGCGCAAAGTTCACAGGAACATTTGCGCATCTTTTCATAGAAATACTTTTGAGATGAAGGTATTACCAAATCGTTATTCTGTCCTTCTTCGGTAAAAACATTTTATCTTTAGGCTGTACATTAAAGGCATCGTAAAAAGGTGTAGTATTCATTAAAGGACCATTCACACGCCAGTTTGGTGGAGAATGCGGATTATTGTTAATCCACAAACGCAGGAACTCGTCTTTCATTTTTACTCTCCATATTTTGGCTATAGAAATAAAGAAGCGTTGATCTGGAGTAAAACCGTCTATTTTTGTGTTCCCTTTTCCTTGTTCGGTCATTTTAAAAGCATCATAAGCAACTGCTATTCCGGCAATATCTGCCGTATTTTCGCCAACTGTCATGGCACCATTAATGTGCAGATCGCCTAAAACCGTATAGGTACTGTACAAATTGATCACCTGTTGTATTCTTGACTTAAACTCTGCGTAATCCTCTTTTGTCCACCAGTTTTTCAGGTTACCATCCTTGTCATATTGAGCACCCTGATCGTCAAAAGTATGGGTTATTTCATGACCAATCACCATTCCGATACCTCCATAATTAAGGGCATCATCTGCGTTATTATCAAAATAAGGCGCTTGTAAAATACCTGCAGGAAAAACAATTTCATTTGCAGTAGGGTTATTATAGGCCGTAACCGTTGGAACTGTAGTATACCATTCTGATCTATCAACCGGTTTACCCAATTTTGCCAATTGAAATTGATAGGCAGCTGTAGAAGCCGAAACCATATTCTCAAAATAAGCATCTCTGGCAATATGTACCTTGCTGTAGTCTCGCCATTTATCCGGATAGCCTATTTTCTTAGTCATGGCTGCCAATTTTTCTTTCGCCTTTTGTTTTGTAGCCGGACTCATCCATTCCAATTTATCAATTCTTACGGCATAGGCTTTTTGCAAATTATTCACGAGGACTAGCATGCGTTTTTTAGCATCTTCCGAAAAATATTTCTTTACATACAATTCCCCTAATGCTTCACCCAAGTAAGCATCCAAAACACTGGCCATTTTTTCGCCACGTGATTTCTGAACCGCCTGACCTGAAAGTACTTTGGTATATTCAAATGAAGCATCTACAAAAGGTTTACTTAAATCATCGGCATATCTTTCTAAAGAATTTGCTTTCAGGTAAATTTTCCAATTACTAATAGGAATGGTTTTTAAAAGCTTATTAAGAGCATCATAATAGGCAGGTTGGCCCACATTAATAAAATCGGTTTTAGCACCTAAATTATTTAAAAAAGTAGTCCAGTTTATGTTAGGATGCCTTTTTACAAGATCTGCCACTGCCGTTTTATTGTAATTGGCCTGCACATCGCGAAGTTCAACTTTTGTTTTATGCGAACCTGCTAGCTGTTTGTCGATATCATAAACCAAATCAGCATTCTTTTTAGCCTCACTGGCATTACTGCCTGTTTGTTGAAATAATGCAACAAGGTATTTTTTGTACGCTTCCTGTATGGCAACAGTAGGTGCATCCGATTTGAAATAATAATCTCTATCTGGTAAACCAATACCCGTTTGATAGATTTGAGCAATGTTCATACTGCTGTTTTTTTCATCAGGTCCAACTCCAAAAGCTATAATAGACGAATTACCTACTTTTACTTCGTTCGCCACAAAGTTCATTAAGGACGGTAAATCGCTAATGGTTTCAATTTTGGCAAGCAGGGGTTTGATAGGCGTATAACCGCGTTTGTCAATGGTTACCGTATCCATACCTGACGCATAAAAATCTCCTACTTTTTGCGCTATACTTCCAGCTGAATTCTCGCTTTTCGAAATACTGTCCAATATACCTTGCAGACGCATTCGCTGTGGATAATTCATAAACATATAAACACCAACTCCGGCTTGAGATTTTGGTATTGATACCGAATCATACCACTTACCATTTACATATTTAAAAAAGTCATCTCCAGGCCGTAATGTGGAATCTATTCCAGTGATCGCAATGTTTTTTTCCTTTTGATGTTTGGAGCACGCTGTTAAAGCTAAGAATGCAACGAAAAGCGCTAATGATTTTTTCATAGTCTAAATAATTTCTATTAAAATGAACTGAAAAACGTTTGAAAGCAGGTATTCTAAAATGTATAAGACTGGCATATTTGATTTTAGCAGAACAATATACGAATTCAGTTTTTAATTCTAATGTTCTTGTTAGAATTACCACTTAAAAAAGTCTGAATTATAAGTAGCTCTTTATCGTTAATACATAATCATTCATTTATGATTTACCGGCAGCAATCATAATGAAAATAGGCCTTCTTAATTCGTCTGTCATTTCCGGATATTTTTCAATGATTTCCTCTGACGGCTTAGGCTCGGATATTTGTGTGATATTAAAACCTGAATTAACTACAGCATTTAGAACACTTGCTACAGTTCGATGGTATTTTACTACTTTATGACCTAAGAAATTGGTTTGGCGCACTCCTTCGTTCTGGTAATGATCAACTGGCCAATGCAGTCGGTTTTCATTTTCATCTTTATACCAATCCTGCTCCGCTTTTGCAGTAAAAACAGGATGTTCCATAGAGAAAACAAAGCTCCCTCCTCTCTTTAAATATTGATTTATTTTAGAGAAAAGAGCCTCCAAATCTTGTATGTAATGAAACGTAAGCGAACTGAAAATAATATCAAACTGCTCGTTTTCAAATTCAACATCTTCAATTGGCTTTTGATAGTATTCTATTGATAATCCTTTTGAATTTTCCTTTGCTTTATCAATCATTTTTTTTGACAAATCAACTCCAATTACATTCTCTGCTCCTTGTTCTTTTGCGTAAATGCAATGCCATCCATAACCACAGCCCAGATCAAGAACATTTTTGCCTCGAAAATCAGGCAGCATATTTTTTAAAACATGCCACTCTCCTGCTGCGTTTAGACCTTTTATCGAACGTGGCATTTTACCATAGTTCTCAAAAAAATCAATATCATCGTAAATATTTTGTTTCATCTCTTACTCTTTTTTATTAAACCTAAATAATACAACAACGAATATCTTATCGCTATCAATCTCATCATTTTGTACTAAAAGTGGAATACACAAAAGTACAAAACTTAAGAAAATTATGTATACCCGCTCAAAATCCCCACACCGCTTAACAATTAAATAATATGTTTTCTTAATAACTGGGTTTGTATTCGTAATTGTTTTTATAAATTTGCGTCCTAAAATATTTAGTAGTTTTTTAGCTCGCTGTATTTCAGGCCTGATAAACAATTACCCATTAATTTAGTCATTTACACCTTAACAATTATGAAGTCCTTTTTACTTTTTAAAGTGATTCCAAAAACCTCTTAATCACTCTTAAAAATTCATTTTTCGGTTTTTTTATATCAAAAACCGTTATTTACAACCTAACTCTTTAATTTTCAACAACAACAACAACAACAACAACAACAACAACAACAACCTACAGTCTTTATCAACAATAAATTATATTACAATCATAACTAAATACAATGCTTAAAAAACACAGCCCCAAAGTTCTAATTTTCATACTTTTCAGTTTATTTTTCTCCATTAGTTCTCTTGCTCAAAAAAATATTTACGCCGGAATTGAAATCGGCCGCAGAACGATAAAAGTTTCTGTTCTCGATGTAAGCAATATTAAAAAAGCAGATTACAAAATTATCTATTATTCGAATGACGAAGGTCTGAGTTTCGCCAAACATATTACTGCTACTGGTGAACTTACTCAGGAAGATATCAATAAAGCCGGTCTTATCGTTTTTACTCAATTGACAAAAATAAGAGCACAATTTAAGATTCCGGAAGAAAACATCTTTTTAGTAGCTTCTTCTGTTTTTGGATCTGCCCGTAATGTTGATGCTTTAAAAAATAAAATAAGTACGCTAACCAACAAAGAGCTTGATATTATCAATGTTGATGAAGAAGCCAAAATACTCGTTAAAGGTTCTATACCACCTGTTGATTATGCTAACGCTCTGCATCTTGATATTGGTGCTGCAAGTACTAAAGGTGGATACATTGACGAACTTCAGGATGGTAAATTAGAGTTTATTCCTTTAGAACTTGATTTTGGTACAATGTCACTTACCGATGCCGTAAAAAAAACGGTTGCAAACCAAAGCCAGGCCAGCGATATGACTGTATATCAGGAAAAATCTTTTGATTTTAATCCGATTGTTCGTAAAAAGATAAAGGATATGCTTGATGCAAATCCACTTTTATTAAAAAGGAAAAAATTTATCTATCCGGTGGAGCTGTATGGGCTTTCACAACATTATATTACAATGAGAATACGAAAGACCATTATCTGCCAATAAAACTGGAAGATGTTATCGATTACGATGCAATTTTAAAGAATAATTTCAACAAGTTTAACACTCTTGCCAAAACCAACACCGAAGCTGCAAGAGTATTAAATATATACGACCAAAAATACCTTATTTCGGCAAATAACATCCTACAGGCCTGTGTGGAGAGTATTCCTAATTTAGAGAAGAAAAAAATATACTTTGTAAAAGAAGGCCCAATAACCTGGTTGATCTCTTACATTGCAGACCGTTCTAAAAAGGTAAATACCAATTTTTAAGAACCTCATCATCAAGACAAAGCTTCAGAGAAATCTGAAGCTTTTTTTATATTTCATAACCAAAAAAATTGCACCAGACTAAAAAGACTTTGTGCAATTTTAAATCGAACTCTCTACCAAGTTCAGTAATCAACTAAAATATCTTAATTCCTTAAAATCTAACTTTCCGGCTTCTTTCGCAACCAGATCTTTTGCGTGTTTTAAAAATAAGATGCATCTGTTTTCTATCAATTTATCATAATCGTTATTGCAGTCTTGCGCTTCTTTATTTATAGATACTACCGCCGTTTCAAACAGGTAATGCAAAATCTTAGCTTCTTTTTCATTTTCAGGATCAAAAGGCAGCTCGATTTCCTTAATGTATTTTAATAATGCAAACAAACTGTTCATGGACAATTTATTTGAAAAATACCCTAAATGCAAATAGATGAGTCCTGAACTAATTTGCTCAATTGCTCTCCTAAAAAGTACCTTTTTAACGGTAACATGACTATCACTCAAATAATACTCTGCCTCATTAAAAAGCTGTTTTGCCTTTAAAACTTTTTCTTTCTCATATTTTTCTTTGAATTCAGGCTCCCAGCTCGGAAGATGTTTTTTTAAATAAACAGAATAATAAGGAGCATTGTAAATTAAAATACCATGTGTTTTGACATAATCGAAAAAATACTTCTGGCATGTCTTTTCCTTACGGATCAATTCTGCTGAATGACTAACAATGGTTACCTGATGCCTGCCCTCGAATTTTTCCAAAATAAGTTCTTCCATTGGAGCGATTTCATTTTGAGTTTGATCCAGATTGATGATCAGCAAATAAAAATGATACCCGGGAAGTTTATTAGAAAATTTTTTGGGCTTATTTTCCTGATTGTGAAGTATGGTATAACCAAAACAGTAGACACATCTTATGTTTGAATTAACAATCATCAAATCGTTAATACTTTTTAAAGCATTTTCAACAAAATAATTGGATGGGATCTTTTCATTAAAAATATACTTTCCCGTACATTCCTGCCTGCTCAGTTTCTGCATCTTTTCCTTGCATAATGCTTTATACTCCAAAAACAATCTGTTCAATTCTTTCTGCATTAACTCCACTTTTGTTTTTGCCTTAATCATCAGCTCCGGATCTATGTCACCCATCTCTGTATTTTGCATGGCACAGGAATAAGCCTTATTAAGCATTATAACTATCTCATTGTGAAGTGCTCTATTCTTATTGAGTATTCTTTTAAAGGAAGGCGCATATTTAATGATGTAATCATATTGTTGAAACAAACAAGTATGACTAATAAATACAGCAGTGAAAAATTCTGAGGCACAGATATAAATATACCTTAAGGTCTGATACAAGGCAAATACGGCTTCTTCATTTTTATTTTTTCCGCTGTAAACCGACACATTTCTAAAAGATACTACTGCAGCTTCCATATCAAGTGAGAATCTTTTTTTTGCTTTTTTAAGCAGCTTTTTAGAGGTGTCTTCCCGAGGGTAAAAAACTTTGGCTCCCGGTTCAAAATAAATTAATTCTTTTAACGTACAATGCTGAACAAAGTAAGGCTTTCCATTTTTAAAGCCCTTTTTAGCACAATCAGAATCCATAAATTTAAAAATAAACTCAGGATAGATATTTATTACTTTCTCCTGTAACTCCTCTAAAATCTCCTCCTTCTTATCCGTCTCTTTTTTTAGGATAAAAGTGACGACTGTTACTTTATTGCTTTTATTAAAAGACAGATAAACGGCTTCTGCACCAACAAACGGAAGTAAGTTTACAATGGCCATTTCTAATCGTTCTTTATACGGGTTTTTCGGATCTATTCTGAGTATATAATTCATCTTTTATTCTTTTTATGTTAAACCTCACTGACCTATCTTTCCTTTACTTTCATTTTATAACTTAAAGAACACCTGAGAATAATAGCTTTATTTTTCTTCTGAAATTTTGACTACATCACCCTTTAGTAGTGTATTTTATGTTTTTTTTCGTACGTTTGTTCAAAACATGCTTTTTGTGCTTTTTTACTTACAAATATATAGATTTTATCCTATAAATAGCAACAAAAATATGTTATAATCTAAAAATAACTACAATGATCGTAAACAGAATCTTACAAATTATTGAGTATAAAGGAATTAATAGAAGAAAATTTTATATCGAAACGGGGCTTTCTAACGGCTTTTTGGATAAGGTTAAAGATGTTGGTGTCTCAAAAATAGAACAGATACTTCGCATTTATCCTGAAATTAATCCGGAGTGGCTCCTGACAGGAAAAGGTCATATGCTTGAAAATGCAGCCTTTTTTGAGTATGAATGGGGAATTAAAATGAGTGAAATTGAAGAACCTTCTACTGTTTACGAAATCACTACTACAAAAACACTTAAAAAACAATTTGTACCGGTCTATGATGTTGAAACAGCAGACGGAGTGGTTTCACTGTTTAAAGAATCTGAGGAAAAACCAATTGATTATGTCTCGGTTCCTAACTTACCCAAATGCGATGGTGCTATTTATGTAAGTGGAGATCGAATGTATCCTTTTTTAAAGAGCGGTGATCTTATCATTTATAAAAAAATGAGCAGCAGGATTGAACATATTATTTGGGGAGAAATGTATTTGGTTTCTGTTGTAACCGATGAACCGGAAGAATTTCTCCTGATCCGATGGGTACAAAAATCAGACAAAGGAGAGGAATGGATTAAACTGGTCAGTGAAAACAGTCGATACGAATCGGCTGATGTTCTCCTTAAAAATGTTGAAGGATTAGCTTTAATAAAAGCAACGATTCGGATCAATTCCAACTTTTAAGATTAAACACTAGCAATCAAAAACTTAACTAAAATCTCCTAAAATTGTGAATATCTATTTCACAATTTTAGGAGATTTTTTTTCGGTAAAATCTATCTTTGGCATCCTTAAAAAATAATAAAGATGAGCGCAACTTGGTACGAATGCAAGGTAAAATATAGAAAAACGGACGAAACCGGAGGGCAAAAAGTTTTAACAGAGCCTTATTTGGTAGATGCTTTGTCTTATACAGAAGCTGAAAGAAGAATTAATGAAGAGATGTCGGCTTATATCAGTGAAGAATTTAAAATCACCAATATAAAAGTGGCCAATTACGCCGAAATTCACCCTTTTGAAAATACAGACCGTTGGTTTAAATCTAAAGTATCTTTGCTGGCTTATGATGAAGAAAGCGGTAAAGAAAGAAAGTCAAATATGTACATGTTGGTTCAGGCCAATGATGTAAGAGAGGCTTACGACAACACACTGCATGTAATGCAAAGCACCATGGGAGAATATTCTATCCCGGCCGTTTCTGAATCGCCTATTATGGATGTTTTTCCTTATTTCAGCGGTGAAGAAGGAGAAGCGGAACAATTGGAAAGATTCAATAGACTAAAAGCATCTAAACCGGCACAGGCAGCTGTAGAAACCATTGACCATATGGAGTTTGAAACTGCAATGGAGGAATAGACTCAAAAGAGCCGCAAATAGTGTACACGGATGAGACGGATTCGCTAAAGCGAAAACGCTGATTTAGACGGATTTCTTTTTTAAATTATAAAAAGCAAAA